>JAICUQ010000093.1 GCA_025935755.1 Chthoniobacterales bacterium
AATCTGCACCTTTGGCGACTCCGGAAGATTTTGCAGATCCATACGTTTCGACTGGAATCGTGACAATCTGCGGCTGCTGAATTTCAGCGGGCGACGCTTCATGAATTTCGAACACCGGCGTAGCCGCGACGGGTACGGGTGGGGGAACAACTTGCTGGAAACGGCTGGGCTGTTCAGGTAGACGGCTTGGTGTCTCGGAGAGGTCCGGTTTTTGTTGTCGTTCCCGAGGTAACCCCCACGCACGCGGGATGATTACAGGTGGCGGTTGGACCGGGGCCAGCGGTCGAGGCGAAACGTCGGCACGGCGAACAACGGGCGGCGGCGGCGTTGAACTTGGCGGCTGACCCAACGCTTCAAGAAATTTCCGAACTCGATCAGCGTCGGATTCTCGAGGTGTCCGTAGAACCGGCCGCGGTGTTTCCGGTTTGGGTGGACTCGGCGTTCCGTTCGGATCACGCTTCGCGGATTTGCTTATCGTTTTCGACAGCAACTGAAACAGACCCGCGACTGCAATCAGCAGTAAGAAAATCAGGTTATCGATACTAAAAGCAAGCATGTCTGGATCAGCCGCCTAACGACTTCAAGGCCTTGAACAATTCAACGATGAAACGCTTTAACCGCCAGCTCATGCTCCTCCATCCCCCCGTGGTTTATCTCCGCCCGCGATGGATTCGCGCATCGAAGTGTCGGCCTGGACATTTTTCATCCGGTAATAATCCATGATGCCAAGATGTCCGGCACGAAACGCCTCAGCCATTGCCATCGGTACTTGCGCTTCAGCCTCGACCACTTTGGCACGCATTTCCTGCGTTTTAGCGCGCATCTCCTGCTCGACCGCAACCGCTGCTGCCCTGCGTACCTCTGCTTTCGCTTGTGCCACTCGTTTGTCAGCGTCCGCTTGTTCGGCTTGTAATTTCGCGCCGATATTATCGCCCACATCGACGTCGGCGATGTCGATGGAAAGAATTTCGAACGCGGTGTTGCTATCCAGACCTTTGGCAAGAACGGTCTTCGAAATGCGATCGGGATTTTCCAAAACTTCCTTGTAGGAATGCGCCGACCCGATCGCGCTTACAATACCTTCCCCCACACGCGCGATGATCGTTTCCTCCGTTGCGCCACCAACGAACCGGTCGAGATGCGAGCGCACTGTAACGCGCGCTTTGACTTTCACTCCGATGCCGTCCTGCGCGACGCCGTCAATCGTGGTTCGGCCCATCGTCGGGTTTGGCGCATCAATCACTTTGGGATTGATGCTGGTGCGGACCGCTTCAAGAACCGTTTTGCCAGTCCCTTTAGTCGCAAGATCGATGGCGCATGCCCGATTGAAATCGAGGGTGATGCCAGCCTTATCGGCCGCGATCAAAGCAAGAACGACGTGGCTGACATCGCCGCCTGCCAGATAATGCGCCTCGAGCGGATCGCTCCGCACATCGAGCCCCGCCTTCACCGCTGTAATCCGATTATCGACAATCAATCCGACCGGCACCTTGCGTAGCCGCATCCCAATCATTTTACCCAGGCTGACGGGCGCATTCGCGATACGCGCACGCAGCCAAAGCCCGAAAAAATTGAAAAGAACAATCGCGAGTATGAAGGCGAAGACCGCCAGTACCGCGATTCCGATGAGATAAAGCGATTCCATGTTGCGGGATGCTATCGAACAGAAAATGACACGAAAAGTTCTAATTGGTCGCGATGTTGATGTTTAACGGATGAATTGTTCGGCCCGCTCGAGCAAGCCCAACAATTCGGTTAAACTTCGGGTAGAACTGAGCTGCTCGATTGCTGTTGCGAACCTTTCGGCATCCGCTGAGGGCGATGTTTGAATGAAACTGGCGCGTTTAAATTGTCGCGGAAACGGTGTCACGGGCGCCGGTGGGGACTTGAGTGTCTGCCATGATACATTCGGCAGCTTGGGTGGCGTCTCGTAAACTCTCCAGGCAAAAAAAGCGCGCGCGATTTTCGTTAGGCGGAACCGGTCCCGGCGGTTAAGCGCGAGCGCGTTGGCCAGATTTGCACTGGCTCGCTGAGCCAGCTCCGCATCGCGATAAAGAAGATGCCGGTCCGAAAAACGGTCCGCGATTCTCCGCTGAAGCTCAACCAGAAACGGACGAGTGGCACGGCTGTTGGAGATTTCTCGCGCGCAGAGCAAACGCAGGCGCGCCTGCAGCCATGCAATAAAAAGGCGCCAGTGCAGGACGAGTCCGAATTCTTCGAAGCCGACGAGTTGGCGCAAGCGCACGCCGTCTGCGGCGCCCACTGAAATTCCAATAAACGGCGCGCCGAAAAACATCGGCGTTTCGAGATCGAAGAAGCGTCCGTCGAGAGTAAAATTGCTGTCGAGGAAAAGCCAGTTTAGCCCGATGCGACCAAATGCTTCGAATTTTTCCAGAGCGCGGCAGAATGCCAGGTCCAAACAGCGCGCGATTGTTTCGGGTGCACCTTCGATGGCAATACGTTCCGATTCTGGTCGCAGATAATACTCGAGGTCGAGAAACAACTGTCCGATTTGCTCCGGCGCGGTGCCGGTGTGATCCAGGGCGAAAACGAAGTTGGATATCCGGGCAAAGTCGGCTGGCTTCACCGTTAGTGCGATCATATGCCCATCGCAAGGCGCGAACCGGGGACACGAGCTTGATTTTGCTCGCTGCACGGTCCGCTTTTGGGCGGCAGAAAGCTGCCTAATGAGTACCGACTCACATGGCACAATCGCGTCGCCGAGCCCGCGCGCTTGAAGGAAAACGGTGATCAACCGTTCGCGAATGGCTGACGCAACTGAAAGATGACCGCTCCCATGATAGAGATCGCGCTCGTTATTCCAATTGGCCGCTGCCGGTGTCCGCCCGACCCCTTTCAAATAACGCCCGCGATAAAAGCCGGAACGACCCGAGCCGTGCCGGCCGGCATAGCTGTTGTGCAGTTGCGTCTGCAGATCGTAGTAAAGAACATTGTTCGCTCTGTCCGGCGTAAAGGAAAAAGAATTGATGCGATCCTGAGCGACTTCGACGTTGAATGCGCGAAAGCGCCGACCCGCGGCGACAAATTGTGACCGCCGAACCGGCACGGGGAAAAGCCACGCCGGAAAATGAGCTTCTGTTTCGGCAGCCCCGGTCGAGTTTGTATTAAGGCCGGGGACGCGCGTCTTTACTGAACTACTAATCGTTCAACGCTTTTGGCAATATTCGCGCGTTTGGGAAAGCGTCTGCAGACCTCCCCTTGGATCTTTCCGCACCTTGAGATCCCGCAGCTGTTTGGCGGTCACTTTTTTGATCGGTTTTTTCGCGCTTAAGCTTGTGTTCGGGTTGGTTTTCATAATGGGAACGTTTGGAAGGAATTACATCATAATTCCAGAAGGAGGTCAATATGAGAAACCTTGGAAGTCACAAGGCGTCCGGGAAAATCGTGCTCGGGGCGGGACTTGAACCCGCAAGCCTTTCGGCATACGCCCCTCAAACGTACGTGTCTGCCATTCCACCACCCGAGCCTCGAGAGTGGGCAAATTTTCCGCAGACGAGAGCAGCTGGCAAGTATTGAGTGCGGTGTTCTTACTTCTATTCATGCTCGTGCTCCTGCTCGTAATCCTAATCGAAATCTCGAGCACACGCGTTAAGGTGTTCGAGCACGAGGAGGACCAGGAGCAGGAGCATGAACACGACCGGGGACGAGTGGATCAAGATCGATCTGCATATTCATACCCTCGACGATCCGAAGGATGCCGTGGATTTTTCTGCGCATCAGTTGCTCGAAAAGGCGCGTTCGCTCGGCTTTCGCGTCCTGGCGATCACGCTGCATGATGCTGTTTTTGATCGGAAGGAAGTGTTCGCCGACGCGGCGGCAACGGGCATTCTACTGATTCCTGCAGTCGAAGTGCGTTTGCTCGGTGCAGACGTGATCGTGTTGAATGTCACTCCGGAAGAAATAGCGCAGCTGAAGAATTTCAGTGATTTGCGGCAACTCCGGGCACGTCGGGGAAATTCGATTTTCACTATTGCACCGCACCCGTTCTATATTTTCGGCGGCTCAATCGGATCGCGGCTGTTTGAAGAAATCGATTGTTTTGACGCGATCGAGATCTGTCATTTTCACATTGGGCCGTTGAATCCGAACTGGCGGGCAAGACGAGTCGCCACCCGCTTTGGCAAACCGATGATCGCGACTTCCGATGCGCACCGGTTGCATGCCTTTGGCCGGCATTACACGAGTATGCCGATGCCTCCGGCGCTTACCATCGAGAATGTCCTTGCCGGATTGCGCGCCGGCCCATTGCGCCTAACAAGTCCTGCTTCCAGCGTGAAAGATTTTGTGAGCGCGATCCATTTCGTTTTTCTGGCACACCCGTTTCGTGTGCGGCGAAAGATGATCGCTCGATGAGTCGACGCGTTTGGAAGGAGAATCGCGTCTTAGTGCTGAGGAGCAGGTTTGGTTAGGTCGTAAATTGCGCCCCAATCGCCGGACCCGACCAGGAATGCAGTGGTTTCCCAGGGACGGCTGCTTGATTGATAGTTCGTTTTTTCGTCCTGGCCCCAAAAGATATAACGCACGCCTAACGCTTTCGCTGCGTCACGCCAGTTTGGCGCGCCGTTCATTAACGCAGTCAATTGATCGCTGGCCTTGCCGTAATCGAATCCTTCCGTCCACAAATGGCCGGGATACCCGAGAACAACTTTGCGGCCCTGCAGCAGAATGGGGTGATTGTAGGTCGGGTAAGTCGCAAACCGGGCCTCCACCGGCAGTGGCCGAAGCGCCGTGCCGATGCGATCGAGTCTGGCACGTTCAATCAGTCCAAAACCAGGGTGACCGGCAGTTAGTCCCCCGAGTAGCGTGACAAATCCAGAACCAAAGAGCAGCACACATGTCGCCGCTCGTTCCGGAAAAGCCCATCGTCCAATGATGTCGCTCCACAGGAATGGCAGGATGATGAAATAACCCCACACCATCAGCTTGAGATTGTCCCAGTCCCACGGAGCGGTTTGAACAAAATAACCGAACGCAAAGATCACCACCGCGGCGATCACGAACGCAATATCCGCTGGCGGTCTTTCGCCCCAACGCCATTTGCCTTTCCAAATCCGCCAGATGCACAAACCAACAAGCCCGAGCGCCAATAGCACCCACAAACCGAAGTTGGGTAACCAGAACTGGAAGAACGGCGCGATGACACCGTTCCATGTTTTTTGCAATAACAAGCCTGGTCCTGTGGACGATCCCCAATCCTTTGGGCCGAGCTTGAAGAATGGCGCGGCGAACTCAGTCGAATCCTGAGCCCATCCCGGATGCCACTTCAGCACCGACGCTGCGTGGAATTGATCGGTAGTGAGCCACACAAAAAAAGTAGCCGGAAGGAACGCGGCAATCAGCAGCGCAGCCGCGTGTCTGCGAATCGGTGCGCCCCGGAAAATTTCCGGCCACATCCTGGGATGCGAAATCAAGCGGCCGATACCCGCCATCCCGTCGGTGCGAACTAAATTGCTGATAAATTTGATTTCGGTGGGACGTTCGAAAAACAATCCAACAAGCAGCACAATCGTGAGCGCGATAAATGTATGCAGGTGAAACAGCGGCAACGACGCATAAATTGAAAGTTCAACCCACCAGGGCAGGGGACCTCTTCTGTAGCCGCGTGCGTTGGCTGCGGTTGTGCTGCCGTCTTCAGCGGCTCCGGTTGCAGTAGTTTCCCCCAGCTGACCGCTTGCCACTACAGGTGCTTGCCTGAAAAATTTTTCGCGCCAATGCCAAAGGAGCACCAGACCTGCTGGGATCGCGTACAGCCAGCCGCGCTGCGTGACGAGCATGGATAATGCGATGCTTTTCCAGGCGATGGGCTTGTGGGCAATGTCTGCCGCTGTGCCCTGATAATCCAAAAACTTGAACGTCTTGAGGAACTGAAATCCGGCGATCCCGCCGTTAAACAAAAACCCGGCCACAGCAAACGTGCCGCCCCAGCGATAAAACCCGTAAAAGATAGCGAGTGAAGAGAGCAGTCCAACCCAAACCAAGCCGACCAGCAGATCGATGTGAGCCAGCGAAAGTAGCGCGTTGAACAGGTCGATGCCTGCCGGATATCTCAGTTTGCTAAAGACGTAGATCGGGCTGTCGGGCCAAATTGCGACGCCATTCGCAAAATTTTTGATCAACGTGAGATGGAGAGAGAGATCACCCAAATTATTTGGAGATTGAATCTTTAGTTCGCTGCCATCGATGTACAGCAGCCAACAAAACGATCGCACGGCGAAGATGGCGAAGCAGAACGCAACCGCCCAAAACCAAAAACGACGATACCGCATCAATGCGGGAGGAAGAACATTCGGCGTTTGTTCCGCTTCGGAACGGTGGTTCGCCTTTTCTTTTGCTGCCGAACCGTCAGCGGATTCCCGTAGAACGGCGTTGTCGCGGGTCCGAAGAAAAGCTGCGGCGGCCAACGCAGCACCACACACCAGCGCTATGACTGCAGTCGTAGTGGTTAGGCCGCGGCCGGCCATCCCCAGCAAAAGTCCGAGGACCACCGACAAATTGACGAATGTGACTCCTGCTGTGACCCACTTCATGGAACCTTGGCCGGTGCGGGAGAAGGCGTCGGCGTTTGCGTGCCACCCACAAAGTCCGGCGTTCTACCAGGGAAAACGTCTTTAAACACGTTTGCGCTGAAGAACGCTTTCGACGGATCCTGGTAATTCCGGATCGTGAGCATTTGAGTGTAATAGGTGCCCTTCAATTTCGATTCGACTTCTTTTATTTTGTCTTCCTGCACAAGAAGGAAGTCGCCGTCCAGGTTTGCCGGCTTGTTTCCTCCCTCGTAGTAACCGACCCGGTCGAAATCGCCCAACATCCACGGAAGCGGATACACGCTCGAGCGAATCAGATGTCCGGTGAGATGATAATTCGATGGATCCCGTTTCGCCATCTTCAGAAGCGGGTCCGTAAACTTGAATATGTCGTTGTACGTCTGCACGTAGGCATACGGCTCGTCGGGCGAAGAACACTTGAAATAATTCAGCCAAATACTTGACGCGAGCGATAGGCACAGCACCACGCCGATCGCGCGCTGTGTAAAACGCAAATGTTTTGGCCGAACTAACAAAACCGCCCCGCCGAACACGAACAGCAATGGCCAGCCGAAACTGATGATGCACCACGGAGTTTTGTATTTAACGATGCTGTAGGCGACCAGACTTCCCACACCGTAGATCGCCAGATACCGCAAACTGATGTTAAACTTCTTAGCAAGCGGCCGCCGAAAGAGGATGGCAATGCCAAAGATAAACGACAGAATCAGCCCGATCAGCATGGGCAACTCGTAACCGAAAAAGTCGGCCCGCTTGATTTCGAAGTGTGGGATCATCAAACCCAGCCAGTAATCCCACGCCTTTTCGTGGCCATGTCCGGCAGCGCCGGTCTCGGTCCACGCCTTGAACGCCAGATACAGGCCTTTAACGCCGCTCCAATTAAAGAACGTTCCCGAATAGAAAAACACGATCGCAAATCCGCCGACGATGATGATCATCGCCAGATCGATCCAGCTCCAAGTCTGCTTTGCAGGCTTGACGTCCGGGACCCGACTCAGCGCGTAAGAAACGGCCACAGTGGGAATCGCAAGCAGCGCGCAGGCGACATGAATGGCGTACGTTTCTTTCGTGAGGATCATGCCGGCTAAGCCCACGCCGGTCAGCCACAAGTACGTCAGCGTGCCGCGCCGCCACAAACCGAGCAGCCCCAAGATGAACATCATTGAGAACAACTGGAGCCAAACTTCGTGGATGGCGTACCGGCTGTAGAAAACGAACCCGGGTGAAATCGCCATGGCGAGCGCTGCGATTCGGCTGACGTTTTTCCCCACGAATGGCTCGAACTTTAACGCCAGCCACACACAAGCGATGCCCACCAGCACGACAGGCAAACGAAGCGCCCAGACATTGCGTCCGAATAAGCTCTCAAACAGCAGCAGAACGTAAAAGTGAAGCGGACCGTGATAATTCGTCGGGTCGTACCGGTAAAACCCGGTCTTCATCACCTGATCGACGAACCAGCCGTTGATTCCCTCGTCAAAATGCGGGGGCTTGATGCCCAAAAGGAAAAAACGCAGAAACGCGGCCAGCGCGATGATCAGCCACGGCACCCAGTCTGTTCCCTCGAACCGAAGCTTCCACCGCAGCACATAATCGCTCGTGCGCGCGGAGTCAGGCGCAGATTCTACTAGCGCGCTGCGCTCTGCACTGCTAGTACGCGCTGCCATGCGCATCCTTGTCACCGGTGGCTGCGGATTCATCGGGAGCAACTTTATTCGATATATTTTGCAACATTACAAGCCTGCATACGTCACTAATGTCGATGTGCTCACTTATGCCGGTAACATCGTCAATCTTGATGGTGTGGTCGAAGAACATGGCGAGCGTTACGAATTTTTCAAAGCCGATATCGCGGATACCGACGCGATGGACGCGCTCATGACCGAGCATGGGTTCTATGCAGTGATTAATTTCGCTGCAGAATCACACGTAGACCGCAGCATCAATGATCCGCTGAATTTCATTCACACCAACGTCATTGGCACAAGCGTGCTATTAGAGTGTGCACGCCGTCACGGCGTTCAACGGTTTATCCAAATCTCAACGGACGAGGTATATGGGTCTCTTGGCGTTGAAGGCAGATTCACCGAGCAATCGCCGCTGGATCCCAGTTCGCCGTATTCGGCCAGCAAAGCGGGCGCCGATCTTCTTGGGCTCGCGTCGTACAAGACCTATGGGCAGGAGGTGCTGGTGACTCGATGCTCGAATAACTACGGTCCGTATCAATTTCCTGAAAAATTAATTCCGCTCATGATCATTAAAGCCATCCGCGACGAGCCGCTCCCTGTTTATGGGGACGGCAGGAACGTGCGCGATTGGATCCACGTTGAGGATCATTGCGCCGGGATCGTCGCAGCCCTTTTCGAAGGGAAACCCGGCACGGTTTATAATTTCGGTGGCAACAGCGAGATGGTGAACCTCGATCTGGTCAGGATGATTCTCGATCGCCTTGGCAAACCGCACAGTCTCATTTCGTTTGTCCCGGATCGGCTCGGCCACGACCGCCGTTACGCGATCGACTCCTCATTTGCGCACCGGGAACTGGACTGGAAGCCGCTGCACAGTTTCAAAGAAGGCCTCGATGAAACCATCCAGTGGTACATCGATAACTCATCCTGGTGGCAACCGCTTCTTGAGCGCACCGGGCGGTATTGAACCAGCTATGGTTTACCGAGTGGATTGAACATTAGCGCCCTGAATAAATGAAAATTGTAATTGTGGGTTCGGCCGGTCGGCTGGGCACCATGCTGATGCGGGATTACCAGAAGAAACATGAAGTCGTCGGATTCAATCGCACCGAGCTTGATCTCGCGGATTGCGACGCGATTCGCAAAAAACTTGGTGCAATTAATTTTGACGTGCTGATTAATGCCGCGGCCTTCACGAATGTGGATGCTTGCGAGACCGAGCGCGATCGCGCATTTCTAATCAACTGTGAAGCACCTGGTGTTCTCGCGGAAATCTGCAACGACAGGGACGCGAAGCTGATTCATTTCAGTACAGATTACGTTTTCGACGGGGACAAACACGCGCCTTACACCGAAAAGGATCAAGCGAATCCGATCAGTGTTTACGGCGAATCAAAACTGGCTGGAGAACAGAACGTGCTTGCGGCTGGAAGCGATCACCTGGTGTTGCGGGTTTCGTGGGTGTTTGGTCCTGACCGGCCGAGTTTTATCGACGCCATGATCAAGCGTGCACAACAAGAGGAAAAGATTGATGCGATATCGGATAAAATTTCCACGCCAACGTACACATATGATGTCGCCGCAATGTTGCCGCAATTTTTCGATCGCGTCGCTGAAGGCGGTATTTTGCATTTCGCGAATGCCGGCAAATGCAGTTGGCAGGAGTACGCGCAATGGGCTCTGGATTGCTGCCGCGATGCCGGTGTGCCTCTGAAGGCGCGAACCGTTGGCGCGCTTAAGTTGAGTGACATGACCAACTGGGCTGCGCGCCGGCCTGTTTATTCGGTGCTTTCAACTGGCAAATACACGGAGCTGACAGGCGCTGCACCTCGGGCTTGGCGAGAGGCAGTTGTCGATTATATTACGCGCTTCTATTCCAAAAAATGAAAACACCAATCCTCGCTTTCACTCTGTCGCTGATCATGTGCCTCGGCGCCCGCGCCGAACTGAAATGGGAGCAGACCAGCATCGAGCTGCATCCCGCCGCAAACGACAAACAGGCTGTCGGGCATTTCAAATATGAGAATACCGGCAAGACACCGGTGCACTTTAAGTCTGTGCATCCCTCCTGCGGTTGCACTACTGCCCAGACACAGAAGGACACAGTCCAGGGTGGAGAGAAAGGCGAAATCACGGCCACGTTTAATATTGGCGATCGCACCGGCACCCAGATAAAAACCGTGACCGTCGAGACCGACGAGTCGCCAAATCAAAAAACAGTGCTTACTCTGAAAGCGGAAATCCCGCAGCAACTCGAGATCACGCCGAATTTTGTTTTTTGGAAACAGGGCGATAAAGCCGATACAAAGACGATTAACGTGAAAGTGGGCAAGGATTTCAGCGTCAAACACATCAAGGTCACTTCGTCGACTCCTGATTTTCAAACTAAAGTGGAGGACATTGGCAGCGGTCAGTTCAAGATTGACGTGAAACCGCAGGACACAAACAAAGTAACCGCTTCGATGCTGACCATTCAGCCGGAAGATTCGCAGAAGGTTTTCTACGCTACTGCGCGGATTACCAACGCCCCCACAGCTCCAGTCGCTCCTGTTGGTCCTACTGCTCCCGCCCGGCCTAGTGCTCCGACTGGTCAAACGCATTGAAATTTGTAATGGTACGCCAGGCTGCTGTACTGGCAGCGTTGGCCTTTCTCCCTGCTGCAGGGGAGGCGATCCATTTTCGCGACAAGATTTCATGGCGCTCGTCCATTCCGCCATCGGAGATGGTGAGCGTCGAGCAAGCACGCGGTTGGGGCGACACCGCGATCTGGGTTGATGCACGGCCGGACGATGAGTTCGCGAGCGATCACGTTCCCGGGGCAATTTCGCTGAATGAAGACCGGTGGAATGAGTTGCTGCCGCAATTTCTGGCGGTGTGGTCGCCTGGGAAAAAAATCGTCGTCTATTGCAGCAGCCTGAGTTGTAACGCCAGCCGGGAAGTTGCCAACCGTTTGCGCAAGGAAGCGCAGCTCTCTGACGTATTCGTCCTCGAAGGCGGCTGGGAAGCGTGGCTAAAGGGGAACAGATGAGTCAAACGCCCAACGCCGAACGCCCAGCGCTCAACGTCGAATTGTCGGGCGTCCCCGCATCAAACATCAAACATCAAACATCAAACGTCCTCTGGCGCCTTCTCGATTTTGTTCTCGCCGCCGTTTTCATTTTCGCTGGCCTGTCGAAGATCTTCGACTTGGATCATCTGCTTACTGCTTTGCTACATCTTCGGTTCGGGGATGCTTTGATTCAGTTTCGGCAACTAACCGCTGCCAGTCCTATCGAGTTCGCGAATGGGATCGACAATTTCAAACTTGTCCCCTGGCCCGTGAGTGTCGCGCTCGCATTTTACCTTCCGTGGCTGGAAATTTTCTGTGCGCTGGCGCTCGTGTTCCGATTGTTGTACCGCGGCGCGTTGATCCTTCTCATCACGCTCATGGTGGTTTTCACACTCGCCATCACTGCCGCGAAACTTCGCGGGCTCGATATCACCTGCGGCTGTTTCGGACACGCCAGCCAGCACTGGAGTTTCCCGTCTCATCTCGCGACCAATCTCACAATCATCGCGGGGCTTGTTGCGCTTAGCTTTGCGAACCGGTCGAGAGAGCGCTTGTAGCGCAGACGCTGCACCTGTCAGGTTGGGCAACCGGGATCGTTGCCCCAGAATTCACGCGCGATTTCCCGGCGCGCCCGAATCATTAATGGGCTCTCTGAGATATTGAGCGCACGATTATGATCAGGAAACTGAAATCCGGTAAGTATCGGCTGTATTCGCGCAAGAAAGATTCGAGAACGGGCAAACGCAAAAATCTCGGCACCTTCAACAGCAAGGCAGCGGCGAAGAAGCACGAACGGGACGTCCAGTATTTCAAACGCCGTTAGGGCGAAGCTGCTTCGCATCGGGGAGCGACGGTTTCCGAATCGCCGGGAAGAACGCGATGGGTGGAAAGCCGTCGTTCCTTGTTGCCAATTTGTAGACTTGATTAGGCTGCGGTGGGTATTTCACACTAGCGCAGATCGTGATGAGACAGATCCGGCTCGCTCTGGCAAACCTATGTTGCATGGCTGCCTTGGTTGTTGGTCATGCGGCACCGGTCCATGCTGAGTCGCTGCTCGCACAGCAATCACATTCGCCGCCACCGGTTACCACCGCGGTTCAATCGCCGGCCTCGCCTGTCAGTGAGACAGCTTCAGCCAGTCCCGCACAGCCTTCATCCTCCGAATTAGGAAATCTCCAGGCCAAAGTCCAGCCGTCGGTAATTTGGGTCACAACGTTTGATTCAAAAGGAAATTTGCTGCGGACGGAGAGCGGATTTTTCATCACCGCAGACGGGAGATTTGTTACCACTGCAAATACAAGCGAAGGCGGCGTGAATGCCGTTGTGAAAACGGGAGATGGCGGAATTTACAATGTCAGCGGTGTTCTCACTGTTTCGAAGTCGGCGGGTTTGGCTGTGCTCAAAGCCGAAATAAAACCCCAAAAACTTTTAAGATTTCTCGACCTGAACAAAACTGGCGAGCTGTCACTGGGAAGCCGTGTGGCGATTGTCGGGAGCGCGCTGGCAGGAAACGAGGGGAACGCTCGCGAAGCGACGATCACCGGGCAATCCTCTGATCGATTGGAGATTGCCGGAGCAACCGCCGCGAGTGCGGTCGGCGCGCCGGTCGTGAACGAAAATGGCGACGTCATTGGGATTGTGATTTCCGCCGGAGAAAAAACCGTAGCGCGGCCTGTCGCTTCGATGGACGCAGTGTTGTCTCGAGTTACGGCTGAGACTCAGCCGCGCTGGCCACAAGTTGCCGAAGCTACACCGACACCCCATGCGACGCCGAAGCCGCGATTGCTCTATGCGCCTGCGCCGTCATTTCCCCCCGGCCAGTCTCTGCCCGGGCAATCCGGGACGGCCCGTTTCCGATTGACCTTCGATCCACAGGGAAACGTCACAGATATCCGGATCCTAAGCTCTACCGGAAACCCGTACTTCGATCAGGCCGCAATAAAAACACTGCGGCAATGGAAATCTAGTCCCAGCCAGGGATGGCAAGCCACGGTTCCGGTGACTTTCAAGACGCGGTGAATAACACTCAAACTGCTGCCCTTGGATTTCGGGTAAAATCCGGTTGGGCTGCGGTTGTATTGCTGACAAATACAGTCGATGCCGCGAGTATCAGACATCGGCCGCATCGAGTTGTGCGATCCGCGGCGGCCCGAAACACGACAGCCGTATCACGCGGCGACGGGAAAACTCGAGATGGATCCCCACCAAAATCACCGAACGTGAGTGTGTGGTCAGGAATGTTTCACGACAGGCACTTACAAAGCTTATTAAATGTTATAAGAAAAAACAATTTCAGGTCCAGCGGGCTGAACTTGTGGTCGGGAGGCGGATCGATCCGGCCACTATTGGGATCCCCATATCCGGGCGCATGCCCTGGAAGGCCGCTTGTTTCGGTCGGTACTAGAGGAACGCTTGCACGTTCATGACATTCGCCCCGAGCTTCTCCTGGAACGGGAGGTTTACTCCAGCGTTGCTGCGCGGCTCAATCGGTCGACCGATGATTTGAGACACGCAATCGAAAATCTCGGGCGTTCGCGGGCGGCAATCGATCGCCCATGGCGCGCAGAGCAAAAGCTCGCTGCCCTCGGTGCTTTGTTCGTGCTGGGATAGCAACTGGAAGTGGAGAAACCGAAACCGTCGCCGTACGGTTTTCATCGGGGTATGAATATTCGCCGTGCTACCGACGCTGATTGCGATGCGATCTGGAAAATTTTCCACGAGGTGGTCTCGGATGGAGACACCTATGCGCTGGATCCAAATATCTCGCAC
>JAICUQ010000242.1 GCA_025935755.1 Chthoniobacterales bacterium
GCAGCTCGCCATTTGTTCGCGTGCAGCCGGCGCTCATTGAGGCATTTGCGTCTTAATGGTGTTTTAAAATTGAACAAAAGTGTCGGTGTGCGGTCAGTTCTCATGTGGATAAAAATGGATAACTCAGTTTTGACCATGGAAGAACTATTCACAACGACCGATGGCATTAGACCTGCTCAGAGCAGAAATGACCGATATATGAAAAGAAACCGCCAATTTCGCCAAATCATCAGACCGCGCAGTAGGCCTTCGCTTGGGGATCTGATCCTGGCAGTAAGTTCGTGCACGCGCAGCAGCACCGAGATGGTCGCAGCCGTGGCAGACCTTTTAGCCAGCGGCCAGGTACGGGTAAAGGATAACGGCCGCTTCCTGCGCGCCCGAGTTTGCTAAGCAGTCTGCGAGCACTCCCGTTCCTTCGGTGAACCGCAACAGCCGCGGTTAATCTCGAAGCTCCGCTGGATTCCCCGGCGGATTTCTTTTTAGGCCAGGGCGCCAAAAGGCGCACGGTATGGCTGAATTTTGATCCAACTGGACGAAAACACTTTTCGCTTACCGCGCCCGCTTTTATGTTCGCAGCGTGATCGATCGTTATTCCCGGCCGGAGATGAGCAAAATCTGGTCGGATGAACGCAAGTTTGAGATCTGGCTGGAAATCGAAGTGCTCGCATGCGAGGCGATGGCAGAGCTTGGCCAGATCCCGAAAGAGGATGCTGCTGAGATCCGAAAAAAGGCGCGATTCTCAATTCCGAAGATCCTCGAAATCGAAAAGCGAACCAACCACGACGTCATCGCTTTCCTTGAAAACGTAGCCGAATCCGTCGGCCCGGCGTCGCGATGGATTCACCAGGGGCTGACTTCATCCGACATATTGGACACGACGCTCGCGGCGCAACTCAACGAGTCGTGCCAAATACTTCTCGATGATCTCGAAGCGGTTCGACGGGTAATCGCGAAACAGGCGCGCCGGTACAAGATGACGCCGATGATCGGGCGCAGTCATGGTGTGCATGCCGAACCGATCACGTTCGGTTTAAAGCTGGCGCTCATGTACGACGAATTTGGTCGTGCTATTGAGCGTGTGACCCAAATGCGGGAACGTGTGCGCGTCGGCAAAATTAGCGGTGCAGTTGGCACGCACGCGCATATCGATCCAAAAATCGAGCGAGCGGTGTGCGAAAGGCTCGGGCTAAAACCAGCGACGCTTTCGACACAAATCGTGCAACGCGACCGGCACGCGGAATTCATGACTACTCTCGCTGTGGTTGCTTCAAGCATCGATCGCTGGGCCACAGAATTTCGCCATCTTCAGCGGACTGAAGTTCTGGAGGTAGAAGAATTTTTCAGCGAAGGCCAGAAAGGCAGCTCCGCCATGCCGCATAAACGTAATCCCATCACTAATGAACGGTTGAGCGGATTAGCCCGCGTAATTCGTGGGAACGCTATGGTTGCGTTGGAGAACGTTGCACTGTGGCATGAACGCGACATCAGCCACTCGAGCGCCGAACGCATCATCCTGCCAGATTCGTGTATCCTGCTCGACTACATGCTGGCGAAATTGCGCGGTGTGGTCGAACAACTCATGGTCTATCCAAATCGAATGGCGGAAAACCTCGCTCTAACTAAAGGGCTTTATTTCAGTCAATCGATCCTGCTCGCGCTTACCAGCGCGGGCTCGGAACGAAAGAAGGCTTATGAAGCTGTGCAGCGAGCTGCCATGAAAACGTGGAAAGGCGAGGGGACGTTCGGTGAAAACGCAAAGAACGAACCGGAAATTGCGGCGCGACTTTCACCAGAGGAAATCGACCGCCTTTGCTCACTAGATACGCATTTCAAACACGTCGACGCGACGTTCAAGGCGCTGGGGTTGGAATAACGCCGGCGGTTGTGACAAAAGCGACGCCAGGACGCGTCGCACTCCCAAAGCTGACGCGAAACGAAACAACCCGCGCCCGGAGTTATTTCGCACGTAATGCTTTCAAAGTGCGATGCGTGGTCGCGTCGCTTTCAGACGACGTTTGTCGCCAGTGCGTGAGTCACTCGTACCGCAACGCTTCAATAGGATCGAGATTAGCGGCGCGGTACGCTGGATAAAGACCGAATCCGATCCCGATCGCGGAGCATACAAGAAGTCCAGCGATCGCCCAGCCGAATGGGAAAATGATGTCCACCTTGAGCCATGCGGCTAACAGATCGCCGGCGATGATTCCAAGAATAATTCCAAGGATGCCGCCGGCTTCGGAGATGAAAACCGCTTCGGTCAGGAATTGACGCAGGACATCCCGGCTGCGCGCGCCGATGGACTTACGTATGCCGATTTCTTTGGTCCGCTCGGTGACGCTCACCAGCATGATGTTCATGATGCCGATCCCTGCGGCCAGAAGCGCGATGAAGCTGACCACGAACGCGCCGATACGGACGATCCCGGCGACTGATGTGAATGCGCTCTTCAGCGAGTCATTGGAGTAGATCTCGAAATCATTTTCCTGGTCCGCTCGCAAACCGCGAGCAATACGCATGGCGCTTATCCCTTTGTCCAGCGTTTGATTGTAAGTCTCTGTGGAGAACGCCTGCGTGGCGATGTTCACCGTGCGCTTCGCTTCGCCATAATCTTCGAAGAAGCGCGTGATTGGCATGATGCAAACGTCATCCTGGCTTTGACCGAAGGAGGTTCCCTTCTCTGCGAGAACACCAGCTATTGTGTATGTGTGCCCACTGACTCTCACCACTTTGCCGATCGGTGATTCGTGCGGGAATAATCGGTTTTCAACCATTTTGCCTACAACAATGACCCGTCGCGAGAGCTCGACATCTTCCTCGTTTAAGTTTCGGCCGTAACCGAGGGTGTAAGCGTTTGCAGTGAGGAAACTGCTGTTGGTCCCAACAATGAGAAGGCTTGGCGTGGTCTTTACACCATTGTAAACAGCCTGTCCTTTCACCTCGTACCCAAAAGTTTTGAGACAGATTTCGCGTGCATTGCTTTCCATCAGCTTTGCGTAACGCAATGCTTCGCGATACGTGATGTTGCGGCGGTTTTGATATTTTTTCTTGATCTCACCGCCGACATTCACGTTGGCCGGGTACTTGGCGAACTGGAAAATATTGGACCCGAGAAAACTGATCCCGCTTTCGATAGAAGATTGCAGAGCGCCAATGGCGGTCATCACCGAGATGACCGAGAAAACGCCGATGGTAATTCCGATCATGGTCAGCGCAGCGCGAAGCTTATTCGCGCCTAACGAGGCCAGGGCCATCTTGATGATTTCGCTAAACAACATCGACAATTTATTCACCGCAGAGGACGCGGAGTTCGCAGAGCAGAATCACAGGATTACCTCTTCAACCAAACCCAGGACCTTTCGACGCAACCCGTGTTTGAGTAGCTCGACATTGAAATTGATGAGCAGGCCGATTTGCCACC
>JAICUQ010000159.1 GCA_025935755.1 Chthoniobacterales bacterium
CCATACTACAACGATTCCGGGAGGCATCGAAGTGGTGATCGTTAATGACGCCTCCACCGACGACTCGCTGAAGCAGGCAATAGCGTTCCAAAAAACTTCGCGCCATCCCGTTCGAGTTATCAATAAACGGCTAAACACCGGGCTGGCCGATGCAAGGAACGTCGGCCTGCAGTTTGCGCGCGCGCCGTATGTATTCATCATGGACGCAGACAACCTCGTGTTTGCTCAGGCGCTTGGGCAGTTGCACGCGAAGATTGCCAAAGACAGCTCCGCCGCTGTGTACGCCATGCTCTGCCGTTTTCAAAATCGGCAGACCGATGCGGAAGGATTGCTTTCCTATTTCGATTGGGACCCACAGATGCTGGTCGAGTTTCCTTACATCGATGCGATGGCGATGTTCGACAGACAGCAGCTCATCAAAATCGGCGGTTACAATAATGAGCTGTACAAACTCGGCTGGTTTGGTTGGGAGGATTACGATCTGTGGCTGCAAATTGCCGGGGCAGAACTCCCGGTGAGTTTTTTGCCGAACATCCTTTGCCTCTATCGACACCACGAAAAAGCGATGAGCAATACCACCAATCTTTTCGAGAGAGAGCTGGTGGCGCATTTATTCGAAAAACACCGTGCGCTGATTGAAAGATACCCACCAAAACGACGGATTCTTGGAGTGAATCGCTCGCAATTTGAAACAGAATCCGGCCTTAGTCCCCTAACGAGAAATCAGCAGACCGGCGAGAAAGATTCGGGTTGTAATAAGGATCTCGCTGTAGAACATCCGACCACCGCTGGTGGATGATTGCTTCTGCGCTGGCGTCGCTTCCTTCCGTTCGCGCCCCCTCCCACCGAAGTCTGGCCAGCGGCGTGTAAACGATCAGGTATCCCGCGTCTCGCATTTTCAGGCAAAGGTCGACATCTGCGAGCATGCCTGAAAGCTGTTCATCAAATCCGCCGATTTGTTGAAATACTTCGCGGCGCACCAGCAAACACGCGCTGGAGATTGCGCTGTAGTTGCGGGTCATCTGCAACTGACGGTTCACCCCCGAATGCTCCGCCGGAAAACCGCGAAAAGCAGACTGCGCAATTCCATTGATGCCCAGAACAAGCCCAGCATGCTCGATGGTGTCACTGGAATTGACGAGGCGCGAGCCAACTGCGCCAGTCTCAGGGCGCTGCACATATTCAGCCATGATCGTGAGCCAGTCCGGCACCGTCGCTTCCACCTTGTCATCGAGGAAAAGAAGCCACGCACCGTCCGTTTGGGCGACGGCGTAATTTTTCGCGGCAGACTCATTCCGTGCATCTGCGAAATGCAGCACGCGATGCGGGAAATTCGGCGCAGTCTCGTCAGTTTTGTCGTGCTGGCCTGTTTGAAGAATCACTATTTCGTAATTCGGATAGCTGGTCCCCCTAACCAGGCTTTCGAGACATCGCCCACGCGAACTCGAACCGCACAAACTCGGAATGATAATGGATATTTTTTTTTGTTCGCGAAGGTCGCGTCTTACATAAAATGCGTGGGTCCGCCAATCGACTGCGACGTGGGCCTGTTCACCCCGGCGTTTCAGATGAGCTTCGATAGCGCGCCACGACGCTTCGAGTTGTCCTGGTTTTTGACGAACATCACTCGCACTGGAATTCTCGCTTCGCCGCCAGTGGTATAACACACGTGGAATATGATGAATCCGATCGGTTCGCTCGCTGGCACGCAGGAGAAGATCGTAATCCTGTGAACCGTCAAACTGCGATTGGAATCCACCAACCGCTCGCACAAGGTCCCGGCGCAAGAAGATCATGTGACACAAATAATTGCAGGACAAAAAGAAATCCGGCGACCAGTCCGGTTTCAGCATCGGGGAGTCGAAGCCCTGCTCGGTAACCTTGTCTTCATCCGAGTAGATCAGGTCGACTTCGGGATATTGTTGAAGCAATCTCACGTTTTGGAAAAGAGCATCAGGTTCAAGTATGTCGTCGTGATCGAGAAACGTAATCCACTGCCCATTGGCCAGAGCGAGACCTTTGTTTAACGCGGCGGAGATGCCCTGGTGGCTCTCTAGACTAACGACACGAATCCGCCGGTCACGGCGCGCCAGCGCAGGCAACACGCGCAGCAAATCGTTGTCGCTGGATCCGTCATCGATCAGTAGAAGTTCCCAATTTTCATAAACTTGACCCGACACAGATTCTACAGCCTCACGGAGCCACGAAACCGGAGTATCGAACACGGGTGTGAGTATGCTGACGAGCGGCTGCGAAGCGAAAGCACGGACCTCGTCACGCATCTTGGCGAGGTCTTGCGCACTTGCCCGATGTTTCTCAAACCACTGTTGGTATTCAGTAGGCACAGCCGGCACCCCATGCAGCAGGTTGTGCGGCAGAACTTTTCTCCAAAGTGCGATTGCAGGCTTTGTGAAAAGCCGGAACGGCGCGAACAATACTTGGCCTACCCTGCGCTCTGGCGATTCGCGCAACCGTCGCCTCTCCTCTTTGAGCAACTTCAGTTCGCGCCGGTATGCTTTCAGCTTGAGTAATTTCTCTTCCAGCACCGCGATATGCGTGTGCGCTTCCGTCAATTCACGATTGCGGATTTCAAGCTTCCGCTCCAAGGCATCCAGTTCCTTGTTCATTTTGCTGCACACCCTTTGGTTAGAATGTGAGCCAAACCGGATAGCTTCGAATGACTGAAAGGCAGCGACACTGCCCGTATTATATTGGTTGAAGCAAGCTGCAGGCAAATCTACCCTGCCCGCGCCGAAGGTAGAACGCGTTCTCCGAACGCGTTTGTCGTCTTCGGAGAAGCCGATCCACCGTCGCAAATGCTCGATTTTGTCGTTTACCTTCTTTATCGCGCCGGCTCCGCCGTTGCTGCCGCGCTGCCATTGTCATTTCTTTTCGGATTCGGTGAATTCCTCGGCGTTTGCGCGTGGATCTTTTCCGGGAAATACCGGCGTCTCGCAACACGCAATCTTGAGATTGCCTTTGGAAATAAAAAATCGCCGGGCGAATTGCGTCAGCTCGCGCGGAGGCATTTCCGCCGGCTCGGTGCAAACCTGCTGTGCAGCGCAAAACTTACGCAGATGCCGCCGGACAAAATCCTGGAGCACGTTGAGGTCGAGAATATCGAGTCGATGGCGCGGGAATTCCGCGCAGGCGTTCCGGTCGTGCTTGTTTTAAGTCACCTTGGAACCTGGGAACTATTCGCGCAATTGATGCCGAAGTTTGTGGGGTTCGTTCGAAACTCGAGTGTGTACCAGGGGTTGGGCAATCGTTTCATCGACCAGCATGTTCGGCGCACCCGCAGCCGGACCGGGTTGGAATTATTCGACCGGCACGACGGCTTCGAGCCGGTGATCGAGTTGCTGCGCTCGGGCGGTGGCGTCGGCGTTCTATCAGATCAACACGCCGGTGATCACGGAGTTTGGACGCCATTTTTCGGGCGGCTTGCGTCCTCCTCGCCGTTGCCGGCTTTACTGGCCAAGCGCACCCGCGCGGCGTTGATCGCCGCGGGCGTGTACACCACCGGACGCACGCGCTGGCGCCTGGTATTCACCGAACGGTTCGACGAGGCCGGCGCTTCCATTGCGGTGCTGACTCTGAAAATAAATCAGGTGATCGAACAACAAATTCGCCACGCGCCCGAAGACTGGTTTTGGGTGCACAATCGCTGGAAGACTCCTGATCCCAATTTTCTTCTGGCGCATTACAAACGTGGTATTTATCTGCCGCCGAAAATTTCGGCTGGTGACCTGAAGCCATTTCGAATTCTCATCCGTTCGAGTAATTGGCTGGGGGACGCTGTCATGAGCGTGCCGGCAGTCCGCGCGATCAAGCATGGGCGTCCCGACGCTCACGTAACAATCGCTGTGCTGGAAAAGATCGCAGCGATGTGGAAGGTCATTCCGGAAGTGGATGCGATCATTCCTTTGCCTGAAGGTTCAGTTGTCCAGGTTGTTAGGCTGCTCAAGCAGCAAAGCCCTTTCGATGTGGCGATTCTCTTCCCGAATTCATTGCGCGTCGCGCTTGAAACCTGGTTCAGTAGAATTCCGAGACGAGTCGGTTACCGCGGGCATTGGCGCAGTTGGCTGGTCGATCAAACCGTTCGCGAGCCACGCAAAGCCCGGCCGCCGGAACATCATTCGCTCCGTTTCCTTCGGATCGCGCGCGAATGTGGGGCGGAAACATCAAACACCGAACTTCCAAAATTAAATCAAACATCAAACCTCAAACATCAAACATTGACGCTCGGTCTCTGCCCGGGCGCAGAATACGGCCGAGCCAAGCGTTGGTTACCGGAGCGATTTGCTGAGGCAGCGGCAAAGATTACCGCGCAATCATCGGCGCAATGGATTCTGCTGGGGACGAAAAAAGACACTGCCATAGGCGAAGAAATCGCCCCTGCGATCGGTGATCATTGCGTTAACCGGATCGGGCAGACCACGCTCGAAGAGCTTATCGCCGAATTGCGGCAGTGCAGTTTGCTGCTCACTAACGACACCGGCACGATGCATCTTGCCGCGTTACTCGGCGTGCGGGTAGTCGCCGTTTTCGGCTCGACCGAACCACGCCTGACTGGACCGCTCGGAAACGAGCACGTTATTTTGCGTCACCACGTGGAATGCAGCCCCTGTTTTCTTCGCGAATGTCCAATCGACTTCCGCTGCATGAAAGCCGTGACCGCCGATGAAGTCGCGGACGCCGTGCTGTCGATGCTCGCCAGGTGATTTTCACTCTTAAATCGAGCACGCCCTCGCGCCCCTCACTGTTGGCAGGAGTGCAGTAGCCAAATCAAGCGACGGAGCGGCTGCGTTCACGATCCAATTCGCATGAGCCGACGAACTCATTTTGCGCGAAGCGCTTTTGGAGTGCGGCGCGTCCTCGCGTCGCTTTTGGATGAGCGCACTACCAGAGAAAGTGACGCGGAGCGTCTCGCACCCGGCAAAGCTGCGCGAAACAGATCGGGTTGCAGTTGAATCGCTCGGCATCGAGCAGCCACGGTTTCATTTTATCCGCTTGGCAATTCGCCGCTTCGCTTCCGCGAGATACGCATCATCGATTTCAAATCCGATAAATTTTTTTACGCCACACCGGTACGCTGCGACGGCGGAATTACCAATCCCAAGGAAGGGATCTAGCATCGATCCGACGCACGGCGCTCCGTGCAGTTTGATGCACCACTCGGCGAGTTGAACCGGAAATGTGGCCGGATGCGGCCGTTCCTTGTCGCGGCTCTGAATCGTTTCGTAAGGAACAAACCAGGTGTTGCCGCGACACCGCAGATCGTTCCCGCGAGTATGGGACCAACGCGAGATGTTACTTTTATCCTGATACGGCACGCCAAGTGCCAATCGATCCAGTGCGAGGCGACCGGACTTGGTGCAATGAAAAATGTATTCGTGGCAGTCATTCAGAAATCGCGGCGAATTGATCGGCTTGAAATGGCCGTACGTCTTGGCACCACCTTCGACCCTCACCCGTTGCTCCGCGTCCAGGTTGGGATCGCGACTGGGCGGAGTGCTGAGAGAATTGAGGTGCGGGTTGCGCGCGTCGGTTTCTCGACCGGTCGTTTCGATGGCGATCGATTTGATCCAGTGAATTGTGTTTTGCAGCACGAAAAACTCGCGCAACGTCATTACGATTTCGTGCGGCAACATCGGGTTCGACGGCGCAGCGCCGATGTTCAAAAAAAATGAGCCGCTTGATTTCAAAACGCGGTGAATTTGTTCTGTCCATTGTCCACACCAGCTTAAATACGATTGCCGGTCCTGGCGGTCGGAATACTTCCCGTAGGCGATTCCAAGGTTGTACGGCGGAGACGTCACCACGAGATCAATGCTTTCATTCGCCAGGCGGGACATTCCTTCAATACAATCCTGTCGGCGCAGATCGAATTTGGTCATCGATAGATTGTCGCGTCGCTGTCGCTTTCGTACAAGCAGAAATAACCGGTGTGCTTTGTTTTTGGGAAGCATAGGGTGCTGGCCTGTCCATTTCGGCAGCCTGCCGAAAAGTTTTTCGACCATTTATGCTGGGAGCTCGGGCAAGGGTTTGGGCTCGACAGACGGGATGCCTATCGGCCACACAGTCTGGATGCCTTTGCTACCTCGACATTCGCGCGTGGGTGTGAATTCGATTATCGTTTCGCCATGGCTGACAAGCCTTCCAAACTGAAGATCGCCGATCGCGAGTTCGCATCACGTCTGCTGGTTGGCACTGGGAAGTTTGCGTCGAACGAGTTGATGCGCGACGCGCTCATGGCCAGCGGCACAGAGTTGGTTACAGTGGCGCTGCGCCGCGCCGATCTCTCAGGCAAACACGATCCTTTCGCGAATATTCTCGATTTTATCGATCCGAAACGTTTCCTGCTCTTGCCAAACACCAGTGGCGCCCGGAACGCGGAGGAAGCCGTCCGCCTTGCGCGCCTCGCAGCCAGCGCAGGCTTGCCGATGTGGATCAAGCTCGAGATTCACCCAGACCCGCGTTACCTGCTGCCCGATCCTGTCGAGACACTCGCGGCGTCGGAGATTCTGGTGAAGGAAGGATTCACTGTGCTCCCGTATATCAACGCCGATCCCGTGCTCGCGAAACGGTTGCAGGACATCGGCACGGCCACGGTCATGCCACTCGGCTCGCCGATCGGAAGCAATCGCGGCATAGAGACGCGCGCGCAGATTGAGATCATCATCGAACAGGCCACCGTCCCGGTTGTAGTGGATGCAGGACTTGGTGCGCCAAGTCATGCCGCTGAAGCTATGGAGATGGGAGCTGATGCTGTGCTCGTGAACACCGCCATCGCAATCGCGTCCGATCCGGTGCGAATGGCAAAAGCATTCAAAAAAGCCATCGAAGCTGGACGCGAAGCGCGCGAGATCGGATTAGCGGAAAAACTCAACGCGGCCGAGGCCACCAGTCCATTAACTGGATTTCTCGGGAATAGTCCGCTGTAGTGTGCGCTGTTTTCAGCGCAAATTTCTTTTTCTAACGATCGGACAATCTCCGCTGAGGACAGCGGACGCTACAGTTAAAACGGCAACCGGAGCGGTTACCCTACAACTGTAGCTACGGCCCTACCAGCTGTTCGCTTCATGACGGGCAGAAAAGCTGAACCGGACGTGAGGTGACTGCAGCTTTGCCGAGAGCGCCCACCAACGCAGAAGAACGAGAGCGTAGTCAACACGGCACCCATGGCCAGGTTCTCGGGTTTGTGGCCGGTAACGCTAGTGAACATGTGCGCCCCCCTCTCGCGTGTAACGGCTGGCGAACGGATCATATTGTCAGGAGCGAACCCAGCTCATGCGATTCCTCGCCTGTAATGCGTTTGGGATACGTTGCCAGCGTTAGTAACCGATCACAGCACGCTTTCGCTCGCGATTTCTTCGCGATGCCGAATGCCGCGTCTCGTTTCCTTCTGCAAACGTTTCAATCGACTCGACAAGGCTGCTTTTGCCGCGGAGTTCATGCGATCGATGAACAGAATCCCGTGGAGATGATCGTGCTCATGTTGAATCGCTCGCGCCAGAAGACCGCTCGCTTCGATTTGAAACATCTCGCCTTCCAGTGTCTGTGCCCGCACGAGCACTGAGTGGGACCGTTCGATATCGCCGGTAATCTCGGGAAAGCTTAAGCAGCCTTCGACACCAATTTCGGTTTCGCCGCGCAGCTCGATTTCCGGATTGATCAACACGATAGGCATCGCGTTTTTCGGATCGACGTCCTTCCCACTGAGCTTGAGCGTGCTTGGCCGATCGTCCACTGCCGAAATATCAAGCACAGTGAGCTGCAATGGATAACCGACCTGCTGCGCGGCCAGCCCGACACCGTGCGCGTCATGCATCGTCTCGATCATGTTTCTCGCCAGCTCGCGGATTCGCTCATCAATCTTTGCGATCCGTTCACCTTTGGCCCGCAGGATCGGATCGCCAAACTGTAAAATCTCCAGGATCATGGTCCTTCTTCCCTGGTGAAGGCCGGCAGATTTTTCACGCCAGCAAGTTTTAACGCGTCCATCACCTTGATGATAGTGCC
>JAICUQ010000115.1 GCA_025935755.1 Chthoniobacterales bacterium
CAGGGGGGCGCCACGATTTGCATGGTCACGCACGACGAGCGTTTCGCTCAGCACGCAGATCGCACCGTGCACCTGTTTGATGGTCGCATCGTCGAGGACCGCATGGCCGCATAAAACTCAACCGTTCAACCGAAGCGAAAACAATGCAGACGTTTTTTCATGACCTTCGCTTCGGTTGCCGGCTATTTCTGCACGGACGAAGCTCGTCCCGTTTGCGCATTGGTTGTCTCCTTGCAGGAAGTCACGGTTCTCGGGCGCAGTGTGCCTCACTTCCGACCATGAATTAACGGCGCTTTTTTATGCTTAAGGATATTCGCTTTTCTTTACGCCAGTTAATCAAACAACCGGCCTTCACGATTATCGCCGTTCTCACTGTTGCGCTTGCGATCGGCGCGACGACCGCTGTGCTAAGCCTCGTTAACGGTCTACTTGTTCGTCCGTTACCTTATCCCGATTCGCAGCGGCTCGTTCTGCTCCTTCAGCATTTCAAGTCACAAAATCTCGAGCGTATTCCGGTTTCGCCGCCGGAATTCAAAGATTACGAAACGCGCTCGCACAGTTTTGAAAAGCTTGGCGCGTTCGGGTACACGAGTTTCAATCTGGCCGCCGAAGACAGACCCGAGCGTATCGCCGGCGCGACTGTCACTTCGGGTGTGTTGCCGTTGCTCGGTGTTTCACCAATCAAAGGACGATTTTTTGCGCCCGAAGAATGCATGCTTGGCCGCGACGATGTCGTGATCATCAGCGCGCGACTGTGGCAACATCGTTTCGATAGCGATCCGCAGATCATCGGGAGGAAGCTTCTTCTCAATGGCAAAAGTTTCACCGTTGTAGGCGTGATGCCTGCAAATTTCGATTTCCCGCTCCAGCTTTTCAATCTGGGTAGCGGCGGTCAATTTGGCGGGCGCGCGGAGATTTGGAAGCCACTCGCGTTCACTGATGACCAGATGAAAGCGCGTTACAACCGGAGTTTCTGGATTGTGGGACGCCTTGCCCCGGGCATTTCAGCCGCACAAGCGCAGGCGGAAATTGAAACGATCAACGCGCAGATGCGGCGCGAACACACGGACAATTACTCTCAGGACAACAGCTTTGGCGGCGACGTATTCCTGCTTCAGAATCTCGCCGCCGCCGGTATGCGTCCAGCGCTGCTGATCCTGCTCGGCGCAGTTTTTCTGGTTGTCCTGATCGCCTGCGCAAATCTCACTACGATGTTGCTTGCGCGCGCAGCCGCGCGCGAGCGTGAGATCGCAATTCGCGTGGCCCTCGGCGCCGGTCGATTGCGGCTACTGAAACAAGTATTCACTGAGAGCGTGTTGCTTTCACTGATCGGCGGCGCGGCTGGGGTTCTTCTCGCGTTGTGGGGAGTCGAGCTCTTGAAAACAATCGGTGCGCAAACCGTGCCGCGTCTGCGCGAAGTGAATCTCGATCTGGTAGTACTGGGTGTAACGCTGGCAATTTGCGTCGGCACGGGGATCATCTTCGGTCTCGCTCCTGGTCTGGCCAGCTCGCGGCCCGAACTCACCGAGGCCCTCAAGGAAGGCAGCCGGGGTTCCACTGTCGGCAAACGTCGCAATCGGCTCCGCAATGGATTGGTTATCGCCGAAGTCGCGCTCGCTCTGGTCTTGCTCAGTGGCGCGGGCCTTCTCATCAAGAGTTTTGCGCGCCTCCAAAATGTGAATCCCGGTTTCAATCCGCGCAACGCGCTGACGTTCGAGATTTCGCTCCCGAAAATGCAATATCCGGACGACTCGTCCATCGTTCGCTTCAACGACGAGGCGCGACGCCGAATCGCCGCGTTGCCCGGGGTGCAGGCGGCCGGGTTCAGCACGATTTTGCCGCTTGCCGGGACTAACAGCGATTCGTCTTTTGCCATTGAAGGCCGGGCTTCAGACAAAAACACTCCGAGCCCGGATGAAGAATTGCGCGAGGTATCGCCGGACTACTTTCGTGCACTTGGAACGCCATTGATTAAAGGCCGGTTTTTTACTGCTGGCGACAAGGCAGATGCACCTCCAGTCATTATTATCAATCAGGCGTTCGCGAAAAAATTCTGGCCTAACGAGGACGCTCTCGGAAAACGGATCGTGATGGGAGGCATGTCTGACAATCCGAAATGGATTACCATCGTAGGAATAGTCGGTGATATGCGCCATTTCGGATTGGATATCGATCCAAAGCCGGAGATGTACGTTCCCTTCGCCCAGAGCGCCTATTCAACGGCGATCTACGTAGTCAGGAGTAATCAGGACGCCCAGGTTTTGCTTGCAGCGATTCGGCGCGAAATCCAGGCAATCGATCCTGCTGTGCCTCTCGCGAATGTTCGCAGTTTCGAGAATTTGATCGCGGATTCAGTTGCGCCACGTCGGCTATCGGTCGTTTTACTTGGGGTGTTTGCCGGGGTGGCGGTGCTGCTGGCCGGCGTCGGGATTTATGGCGTGATGTCGTTCCTTGTCGTTCAACGCACCCATGAGCTCGGTGTACGGATGGCGCTCGGGGCTCAACGCGGCGACGTATTGAAACTGGTTCTCATCCGCTCGCTCAAATTGATTTCAGCCGGGACAATCATCGGTCTCATCATCGCCGTCATGAGCACCCACACATTGCGAGCAATGCTTTACAGCGTGAGCGCGTTCGACGTTGTGACGTTTGTGCTGGTTACCGTTCTACTAGGCGGCATCGCCCTGGCGGCGAGTTTTCTGCCCGCCATGCGTGCAACCAGGGCCGACCCAATGGTGGTTTTGACTGCTGAATGACATGAATTGGGTTAACCCATTTGCGCCAGCCATGACTCCGGGGATCACAGGCTGCCAGCCTGTAGTTCGCGGCAGCTTGCCGCGAACCGGTTTCGGCACGCGGTTTGATTTCGGTGAAATGCATTCGGTCGGCGGCCGAATGCTGCAGGCTGGCAGCCTGTGCTCCCCGGATTCGAAAACGTGCGACCATCGGCAGCATATCTATCATGATTAAACTTCGTCGGCTCGAACGCAGGTATTCGTTAGGCAAAGAGAAGTTTTTCTATGTCCTGCGCGATATCAATCTGGACATCGCCGAGGGCGAATTCGTTTCGGTTATGGGCCCATCTGGCGCAGGTAAATCGACACTGTTACACATTCTCGGAATGCACGATCACGGGTGGCAGGGTGAATACTCGTTGAACGACACCGCTATCCATCATCTCAAGCCGAAGGAGCGCGCGACGCTCCGGAATGAGCAAATCGGCTTCGTGTTTCAGCAGTACCACTTGCTCGACGACCTGACGGTTTACGAGAATCTCGAGATCCCGCTGTCGTATCGCCATTACAGCAAAAGCGAACGCGCCGCGCTGGTGGCCGATACGCTCGACCGTTTTCAGATCGTTGGGAAAAAGGATTTATATCCGCGTCAGTTATCTGGCGGACAACAGCAACTCGTCGGTGTAGCCCGGGCAATCATTGCTGAGCCCAAGCTTCTGCTTGCCGATGAGCCGACGGGAAACCTGCACTCCAGCCAGGGTGAGGAAATCATGGAGCTGTTTCGCAAGCTCAATGATGAGGGCATGACCATCGTGCAGGTCACACACTCGGATAAAAGCGCTTCGTATGGAAAACGCGTCATTCAATTACGCGATGGATGGATCGTTAACGAATAGAGGGAGAGTTCGCCATGATTCTGGATTCTTTTCGGCAGGACGTTCGAGTCGGGTTGCGCGTTTTGTTCAAAGACAAAATTTTCTGTTTCCTGGCCGTATTTGTCCTGGCCCTCGGCATCGGCGGTGCAGCGACGCAATTCACGGTAGTGAACGCAGTCGTCCTGCGAGGATTGTCCTTTCCGCATCCGGAACAGCTGGTGACCATTGGGCTAATCGATCCGAAAGCGACCGATCAAAACAACAATTTCGGGTTTGGCGTCATTCCGACGGCACAGGATTACGAAGATCTCAAAGCGGCCCAGAAGTCCTGCTCTTTAATGGCGGGCTACCTCAGCGGATCGACAATCAACGTCACTTACAAGAACAATCCGCAGCGTTACAACGGCGGCTACGTCACCGAAGATTTTTTTAAGATCGTCGGTGTATCACCGGTTCTTGGACGCGATTTTACCGCCGCGGACAACAAACCGGGCGCGGAAAAGGTTGTCATTCTCGCGAACGAAATTTGGAAACGGGATTTCAACGGGGATCCCGACATAGTCGGGCAAGCCGTCAGGGTGAATGGCAAGCCTGGAACGATCATTGGCGTTATGCCGCCGAATTTTAAGTTCCCGAATTTCGAGGAACTCTGGACGCCGCTCTACAATCAATTTCCGCCGATCCCGCGCGGCCAGCTGGTGATCGGTGCCAACAACGCCGCCCCGGCGGTTATGGGTCGGCTCAAGCCTGGCGTGACGATGGATCAGGCGAATGCGGAATTCATCACTCTGGCGCGCCAGTTGGCGCGGGAATATCCGAAAACCAACCAGAACTTCACATCGGGAACGGTGCAGCCGCTGGCGAATTCGCTCATAGGCCTTCAATTCCGCCAGACTGTTTGGGCGATGCTGGCCGCGGTGATTCTGGTGTTGCTGATCGCGTGTGTGAACGTCATGAACATGCAGTTCGGGCGTGCGGCGTTACGAGCAAAAGAACTGGCCATCCGGGGCGCGTTGGGAGCGACTCGCTGGCGACTCGTTAGGCAAATGCTGACCGAAAGTTTGGTCGTCGCGGTATTCGGAGCAGTCGCTGGAGTTCTTCTGGCGTATTGGAGCGTGGACTTGCTTACCCGGGCCATGGACGCGCTGCCGGACGGGTTCGGATTGCCGTATTGGGTACGATTCACGATCGACGCGCGAGTGTTGGCGTTCATCGTCGGAATAACGTTGGTCGCGACGATCGCGTCCGGCCTGGTTCCAGCCCTGGTGAGCGCCCATAGCAACGCAGCCGGGATGATGAAAGAGGGCGGCCGGGGCAACAGCAGTCGATTGGTCAACGTCATCACCCGCTTGCTCGTGATCGCGCAGATCGCACTCACCGCGGCGCTCTTGATTGCGGCCACACTCGAGATCAGGTCGATTCGAAATCAACTTCAGCTCAACTACGGTTACGATGAAAACGCGATCTACAGCGCGCGCATCGCGCTAATGGAAGGCGCCTACACTGAAGATGGCCGCCGCGATTTTTTTAAGCGCGCCGTTCGGGAACTGCGTGCCAATCCGCAATTTCAATCGGTAGCGTTAACTGACCGGTTTCGAATGACCTTCGCCGGAAGGGGCCAGTATGAGGTTGACGGTAAAAAATATCTGACAGACCGCGATCGGCCAGGCGGGAACTTCGAATCCGTTTCGGACAATTATTTTTCCACCCTTGGTCTAAAGATTTTGGAAGGACGCGATTTCACGATTGATGACGCTGACACAAAGCAACCGGTCGCCATCGTGAACGCCAGTTTTGCGCGGAAGCATTGGGGCAATCAAAGCGCGCTCGGACATCAGGTGCGGATTTTCAACCCTGGCGAGCCGCAACCCTGGCGAACGATTATTGCCGTTGTTCCCGACACTTTGATGCAGGGACCATTCGATCAGCAGACGGACATGGCTGGTTTTTACATGCCACTGCTTGGCGCTTCGCCGGTCACTCAGTTTTGCACCATTGTGGTTCGACCGTCAGCCGGCCAGCAAGCTGACCAGCTAGGCCCGGCATTAAAGAAAGCAGTGGGCCAGCTTGATTCGGATGCTCCGATTTATTTTCCCGGCACACCGGCTCGCTTGCATGACGAAAGTCTTTCCGGCAATCGGATTGTGGTGAGCCTGTTCGCCATCTTCGGCGCAGTCGCGTTTGTCCTCTCCGCTGTGGGGCTCTACGGCGTAATGAGTTTTTCCGTAAGCCAGCGCACACAGGAATTTGGAATCCGGATGGCACTTGGAGCAGATGCGCGCCGGATTTTCCGGATGGTCATGACTCAAGGCGCATGGCAGTTGGTCATCGGGCTTGTGCTCGGCGCCAGTGCGGCGGCGTTGTTGCTCGGAGTCCTGGTTGCCGCTGCGTTGCGAAACATTCTCTTCAAAGTAAACGTGCTGGATCCTTCGATTTATTTGGCTGTCGGCGGCCTGCTGACCGTCGTCGCTGCAATTTCCTGTTTCGTTCCTGCGCGCCGCGCCACACGAGTCGATCCCGTGACGGCGCTTCGTTATGAATGATCGCGGAGATTAGTCAGATGCTGGACGATATTCGTTATGCGGTTCGACAGCTCGTAAAGCATAGGAGCTTTACATTCATTGCTGTGTTCGCTCTGTCGCTCGGCATCGGCGCAAACACTGCGATCTTCAGCGTCGTTAACGCGGTGTTGTTGCGACCGCTGCCGTACCCCGACCCGGACAAACTGATTGTCCTCCGGGAGCGCTCACATATTTTCGACAACGGCTCGGTTGGCTATATGAACTGGCTCGATTGGCACGCCAGTCAGCGAAGCTTTAGCGAGCTGGCACTCGTTAGGCGTGAATCGTTCAATTTTTCGCTGGGCTCCGGGCTCGGGTCGCCGGAGCGCGTCCGCGGTGTCCGTGCCAGCTCCGGATTCCTTTCCGTGCTTGGATTGAAACCGAAGCTTGGCCGCGACCTGAGCGCGGTAGACGACGTAGCAGGCGCGCCGAACGTCACGCTGATCAGTGAGAATCTCTGGCGTCATGATTTCGGGGCTTCGCCATCAGTTCTTGGCCGGCGCGTGCTCATCGATGGATTGCAACGCGAAATCATAGGGGTTTTCCCAGCGCAACTTCAGTTCGGGCGGAATCCCGACGTGCTTTTGCCCTTGAGCGAAATTGCCAAAGAACCCTGGATGTTAAAGCGCGATTACCACCAGGGATGGGCGGCGCTTGGCCGGCTCAAACCCGGCGTGACGATGTCGCAGGCTGCGAGCGATCTCAATGCGATCGCAATCGATCTGGAGAAAAAATATCCGGAGAGCAATGCCGGCCGCCGAGTAAAGATGAGGCCGTTGTTCGAAACGACGGTCGGCGATTATCGCGCCAGCTTGAATCTTCTCATCGGCGCTGTGGTGTGCGTTTTATTGATCGCCTGTGCGAATGTTGCGAACCTGCAATTCGCCCGCGCATTGGCTCGCGCTCGAGAAATTGCAGTGCGCTCGGCACTGGGCGCCAGTCGCTGGAGTATCGCCCGGCAACTACTGGTCGAGAGCACATTGCTCGCATTCATCGGCGCCGTTGCCGGCGTTTTGCTGACCGTTTGGTGCATGGACGCGATCCTCGCATTGACGCCACCGAACGTGCCGCGGTTTCATCAGGCGACTATCGACTGGCACGTACTCGCCTTCACTACGTTTGCCGCTGTAGCGACTGGAGTGCTGGTCGGTGTCTGGCCGGCCTGGAAGATCTCTCACTCCGGGTCCATCTCAGTCGCATTGCACGAAGCTGGCAGTCGCGGTTCAAGCGACGGCTTGAACAGACAACGTATGCGGGCCGGTTTGGTGGTGATGCAGGCCGCGCTTGCTATCGTCCTGCTTGCCGGAGCCGGATTGACATTGAAAAGTTTCTGGCACGCGCAGAACGCGCCGCTCGGGTTCGAGCCGCACGGCGTCGTTAATTTCACCATTTCATTGCCGATGGCGAAATACAAAACCGGCGAGCAAAGGAGTGCATTCTGGACGCAATTGTTGCAGCGAGTGCAAAATATTCCCGGAGTCGACGCCGCGGCGATCAGTTCGAACAGCCCGTTCGACGACACTGAGAATGATAATTTTTTTCATGTAACCGGCACTCTGCCGGTTCCGGCCGACCAGAGACCCACTGCGGAAACCAGTGTCGTTTCGCCCGACTACTTTCGCGTGATGGGAATGCCCATTCTGCGCGGTCGCGGGTTTGGTCCGCAAGATGTGCCAGGTGAGAAGGGGCACTCGCGATCAGTCATCATCGACGAGTCATTCGCGCGAAAATATTTCGCAGGAAAAGACCCCATCGGACAGCACATCGACGACAACGATACACTGGACGAAAATGCGCCGCCGATGACGATTGTTGGCGTTGTCCCTCGAACGCGCAACGAAGCTCCCGGCGAACTAAACGTCGAGGCGCTGCACCTGGTGGAGGAGTATCTCCTGGCATCTCAGGACCCGCAGCCGGAAAGCACGCTCCATGTTCGCACCGCGCTGAGCGACATCGCTCCCATCGTGGCTGCGGTGAAGCGTGATGTGGAATCGCTCGATTCGGACCAACCGATCGGCGAGATCACCACCCTGGATGAAGCAATCGCTTCGAGTTTGGCCACACGGCGTTTAACCATGGTGTTGTTAGGCGCTTTTGCCGTGCTCGCCCTGGTGCTTGCCAGCGTGGGTCTCTACGGCGTAATGGCGCTCACCGTAACACAACGCACTCGCGAGCTCGGGATTCGCATGGCGCTCGGCGCGGAGCGCACGAGAATCTTCAAACTCGTGCTTGGCCAGGGGATGTCACTGATGGGAATCGGAATCGCCATCGGATTGATCGGTGCAGTAGCTGCTGGCCGCGCGTTGATGTCGTTGCTTTACAATGTCGGCGCAGTCGATGCCGGCGCTGTGCTGATTGCCGTGTTTTCGCTTTTGGCAGTCGCGCTGATTGCCTGCTGTGTGCCAGCCCGCCGCGCCACGCGCGTGGATCCCATGGTCGCGCTTCGAACCGAATGAAACTTTTATGCTAGAGGATGTTCGCTTCGCGCTGCGGCAACTTGGAAAAAATCCGAGCTTTACCATTATCGCGGTATCGGCGCTCGCGCTCGGCATTGGTGCGAACACCGCGATCTTCAGCGTCGTGAACGCGGTTCTGCTGCGACCGCTCCCTTATCCACGTTCGGACGAATTGGTTTTGCTGCGGGAACGGTTGACTAAACCCGGTGGCTTTGAGTCGGGTTCGGTCAGCTATTTAAATTATCTCGACTGGCGCGCTGGACAGCACAGTTTTGTCGATCTTGGACTCGTTAGGACAGAAGATGTGAATCTTTCCGCCGTCGATGGCGCCTCGCCGCCGGAACGAATTCGCGCGGCGCGTGTCACGGCAAATTACTTGTCTCTCTTGCAAGTGCCCCCGCGTCTCGGACGCGATTTTGTAGAGAAAGACGACCAACCTGGCGCGGCCAGGGTTGTGTTGATCAGCGAACGGCTCTGGCGAAATCGCTTCGGCGCACTGCCATTCGCCCTTGGACAGCGTTTGAATGTCGATGGAGTACCGCGCGAAATCATCGGTGTTGTTTCCGACCGCGTTCGTTTCCCGCGTGATTGCGATATCGTCGTCCCTCTCGCAGATCTCCGGGCGGATCACGATTTCCTTTCGCGCGGAAATCACGAAGCATTTTCCTGTGTGGGACGATTGAAGCCCGGAGTAACGCTGCAACAGGCAAGTGCGGACTTGGATATTATTGCCACAGACCTGGCGCGGCGTTATCCCGATTCGAACACTGACCGGCAGGTTAACGCAAAATTGCTGCTTGAGTTCGCCGTTGGCGAATATCGACATCTTCTGCATTTGTTGCTTGCCGCTGTCGGTTGCGTCTTGCTTATCGCGTGCTCGAATGTCGCCAATCTCCTGCTGGCGCGGAGCCTTTCGCGCAGCAGAGAATTGGCTGTGCGTGCCGCGCTTGGAGCGAGCCGCTGGCGTTTGGCCAGGCAAGTTCTGGTTGAGACTGGGGTGATCGTCCTTGTCGGCGGATGCCTCGCCACGCTCATCGCGCTTTGGAGTCTGGATATAATTCGGGCGATCGCGCCGGCTAACGTCCCTCGTTTTCAGGAAACAAGCATCGATTCGAGGGTAGTGTTGTTCACCACCGGTGTCGTTGCATTGGCCACAGTTCTTGTGGGTATCTGGCCGGCTCTGCGCGTGTCGAATAGCGTCTCCATGGCGAACCAGCTCCATGAAACCGGCGCGCGCGGCAGCGACGGCGTCCGCCGGCAGCGTGCTCGCTCAGTTCTCGTTGTCGCGCAGGTCGCGCTCGCCGTCGTTCTGCTGGCGGCCGCCGGGTCGACGTTAAAAAGTTTTCAGCGCGCAGAACGAGTTCCGCTCGGGTTCAATCCGCGGAGCGTGTTGAGCATGAGCATCGCGTTGCCTGCCGCCCGTTACGAAAGCCCGGATAAGGTCAGGCGGTTCTGCGAGCAAGTAATCGAAAAAGTCCAAACACTTCCCGGTGTCATGGCGGCGGCGTTTTGCAGTAACGCGCCGTTCAGCCCTAACGAATGGGACAGTTCCTTTCACATCACTGGCACCCCGCCCGATCCTCCCGGTCGGGAACCAGGCAGCGAGATGAGCATTGTTTCGCCCGATTATTTTCGCGTTCTCGAGATGTCGATCCTGCGCGGCCGGAGCTTCACTGCTCAGGATCGGGCGGGCCGGCAGCTCGTCATGATCATTGACGAAAGAGCGGCTCAGCGGTTTTTCCCTGGGCAAGACCCGATCGGTAAACAAATCGACGATCCGGTTACAGTTAGCGAGCCGGACCAGACTGGACCACCCATCACCATCATCGGTGTCGTTGGCCACACGCGGCGCAGCGCGCCGGGTGAACGGATGGAGGCTCGCAATCTCGCAATGATGTATTTCGCGGCGGCGCAATTTCCGAAGAATGAACAGATACTCATGGTTCGTATCAGTCCCGGACACGATCCGTATGCTCTCGTTAACGGGATTAAACGGGAAATCACAGCACTCGATCCGGAACAGGCGGTTTCTAACATTGCGACTCTGGAGGAGAACATCGCTGACAGCCTCGCTTCGCGAAGATTGTCGATGAGTCTTTTCGGCGTTTTCGCTGCCTTGGCGTTGGGCCTGGCTGGCATCGGCCTTTACGGAGTCGTGGCGTTGACCGTGACCCAACGAACACGCGAGCTCGGCATCCGTGTCGCGCTAGGTGCGAATCGGGCCCGAGTTTTTCGGCTCGTTCTCGGTCAGGGTTTCGTCTTGGTCGGAATCGGTTTGGCCACAGGACTGCTAATAGCGGCTTCGACCGGCCGCGCGCTTGCCAGCATCTTATACAATGTGAGCGCCTGGGATTTTACCGGGTTTTTTAGCGCAGCTCTTGTTCTTGTTGGTGTCGCGGTGATCGCCTGTTGTGTGCCCGCTCGCCGCGCCATGCGCGTGGATCCGATCATTGCACTTCGCGCCGAATGAAAACGAACGGACAACATTTGGAAAGCGGGGCCGCGCACGCTGTGTCGTGCGGCTCGCGCGATACGATTCGTGGATGCGCCGCGACACGGAAATCGGAGGAAGCGTTTTTGGCGAGGCGCCAAAAACAGCGGACGAGGGCGCCCGCGCTCCCCGGATTAATCGCCTAACGACTAAAACAGCTATGCTCTCAGACCTGAAATACGCCTTCCGGACGCTGGCTAAGACGCCAGGGTTCACCATCATCGCCGTAGTTACCCTCGCGCTGGCCATCGGCGCGAACACCGCGATCTTCAGTTTGATCAACGATTTGTTCCTGCGGAGCCTCTCGTTCAAGGAGCCGCGGCGCGTTGTGCACTTCTTCTCGAATACGCCGGACCGCAAACTGGTGGACCTTCCTCTATCGCTACCGCGGTTTC
>JAICUQ010000227.1 GCA_025935755.1 Chthoniobacterales bacterium
GCCGAGGTGTTTCGACAACAACGGCAATTACACGCTGGGCGTTTCGGATCAGTCCATTTTTCCCGAAGTCGAGCTCGACAAAATCAAGCGCAACATTGGATTTGATGTTACAATCGTGACCACCGCGCGGACGGATGACGAAGCTAAATCGCTGTTAAGCGAGATGGGCATGCCGTTCAGCGACCGGGCGAAGAAGCCCGCCGCGCAAGCCGGCTGATTTTTATGAGCACTGTTACAGACCCTATTGCTGATTTTTTGGCGCGAGTGCGCAATGGCGCGCGTGCGCAAAAACCCGAGGTGCTCATTCCCTACTCGAAAATCAAAGCGGAACTCGCACGGATCTTAAAAGAGGAAGGCTACATCTCGGATTACTCGGTCGACACCAGTGCCGCGCATCCGCAAATCAAGGTCATCAACAAACTTGTGGATCGTTCGAGCGCGATTGCTGGATTGCGGCGAGTCAGTCGCCCCGGGCTGCGCCGTTATGTGGGCGCCGATGAAATTCCACGGGTGCTTGGCGGAATGGGTCTCGCGATTCTTTCCACTTCGCGCGGCGTGTTATCGGGGCGCGAAGCACGAAAACAAAAACTTGGCGGCGAACTGCTGGCCTACGTCTGGTAACTTTGCCTTGTAACGATTTACCAATCCCAAGCTCATGTCACGAATAGGAAATAAAGCAGTTGAAATCCCCGACAAGGTCAAGGTGAACGTCGGCGATGGCGGCCAGGTGTCGGTCGAAGGGCCGAAGGGAAAATTGGAGTGGACGCTGCCGCGCGAGATTAGCGCAAGTGTGAAGGACAACCATGTATCGGTGGTGCGCGAAGCGGAAACGCGCAGCGCGAAAGCGTTGCACGGACTCTCGCGTAGTCTCGTGTACAACATGATTCATGGAGTAAGCGAAGGGTTCACCAAGCAACTGGAGATCGAAGGCGTCGGTTTCAGGGCTGCCGTTCAGGGATCCAACCTCAACCTGAGTCTCGGTTTCTCGCATCCGGTTGCGTTTCCGATCCCGAAGGACATCAAAATTACGGTGGCTGATAATACCAAGATTACGATTCAGGGCGTGGATAAAAAATTGGTGGGTCAAGTTGCAGCCGACATCCGCGGGTTTTATCCGCCGGAACCTTACAAGGGCAAAGGGGTTCGTTATGCAGGCGAACAGATTCGTCGCAAGGAAGGCAAGACCGTTCAATAAGCATGGCGACATTTCGTAAGGCAGCGCGGCAGCGCATTCATCAAAGGATCCGGAAGAAGGTTGCGGGCACGGCAGAACGGCCACGCCTGGCAGTTCATTTTTCCGGGAAACATATTTACGCGCAAGTCATCGACGACGATGCGGGACGAACGATCGCGGCTGCGTCGACTGCCGAACGTTCGTTGGTTGGCGAAACGAAAGCGCACGCAAACCAGGCGGCGGCGGAACTGGTCGGCAAAACAATCGCGGAACGTTCACTGGCGAAGAAACTCGACCGCGTCGTTTTCGATCGGGGCGGATTTCTTTATCACGGAAAAGTGAAAGCACTCGCCGATGCAGCGCGCGCAGGCGGTTTAAAATTTTAATTCAATGAATCACACATCCTCAGGAAGGCGACCAGACTCACGCAGGCAGGAAAGAGCATCGACTGCAAAAGGCGATACCAGTGAGAAAGTCGTGTTTATCAACCGCTGCGCCAAGGTCGTTAAGGGTGGCCGACGTTTCAGCTTCAGCGCCTTGATTGTTGCCGGCGACCACGATGGACGAGTGGGATACGGGTTTGGAAAAGCCAACGAGGTTTCGGAGGCGATTCGAAAAGCCTCTGAGGCAGCGCGCAAAGGAATGGAAAAAGTTTCACTCAACGAAAACACGATTCCGCACGAAGTGATTGGCGAGTTTGACGGTGCGCGAGTGCTGATGCGCCCTGCGTCGCCCGGAACAGGAATTATCGCTGGCGGCGGGGTGCGAGCTGTCGCGGAAGCCGCAGGTATTCGTGATGTGCTCGCGAAGTCACTTGGATCAAGCAATCACGCTAACGTGGTGAAGGCGACCATCGCTGCCCTGCGATCGCTTCGCAGAAAAGATCAAATTTTTAAACTGCGCGGAATTCCTGCGCGGGACGGAAGGGCCGAATCACATGATGCGACTTCATAATTTGCGGCCCCGCCCCGGTTCGCGACATCGCGTTAAGCGCCTTGGTTGCGGAGAGAGTTCCGGGCACGGAAAAACCAGCGGGAAGGGTCATAAAGGCCAGAAAGCGCGTTCGGGTGGAAGCATCCGGCTTGGCTTCGAGGGCGGACAAATGCCCCTCATACGGCGGTTGCCAAAGCGGGGATTTAATAACGCGGCTTTTCATAAGCATTACGCAGTTGTGAACCTGAGCGACCTCAATGCGCTTAAGGCTGGCACAGTGGTAAACGAACAACTATTGCGCGAATCGAATCTCATCCGCGGTCATTTTGCCGGGGTCAAGATCCTCGGCGACGGCGAGCTGAAGCATGCGCTCGAAGTGCAAGTCGACAAGGTGAGCGCGACCGCTCGCGAGAAGATTGAGAAGGCGGGTGGAACCGTCACGCTGCGTGTAACCCGCAGCGCAGATAAAAGCGAAGCCAACGCCGGTTCACCTGAAGCGAAGCCACAAACCCGGGCCGCCACAGCCAAGCCACGGGTTAAAAAGACGAAATCGCGCAAGACAAAGAGTGAATGATTTCGGCGTTCCTAAATACAGTTAAAATACCGGAGCTGCGCCGGCGCATTTTCTATACGCTGGCGGTTATTGTAGTTGTGCGCCTGGGCGCTGCGATCACGACTCCGGGCGTTAATCAGGGCGTTTTGCAGGAATGGTTTCGCACTTCGCTTAGCCAGCGCACTGGAGGCGGTTTGGCCGCGCTGTTCAATTTGTTTAGTGGCGGCGCCCTGGAAAATTGCGCCGTATTCTCGCTCGGGATCATGCCATATATCAGCGCGTCCATCATGATGCAGTTGCTGACTGCCGTGATTCCGCAACTTGGCAGGCTGGCGCGAGAAGACGGCGGTCGCCAGAAAATCATGCAACTCACGCGCTACACGACACTCGTGTTGTGCATTTTCCAGGGTTACCTGCTGGCGCTCTCCTTCCAGCACCCGGAGTCGTATCATACGATGCTGCCTGGAATCACCGATACGATCAGGCAACTTGGAATTCCGCTGGTGGATGATCTCGGCTGGAGATTCCGAATCGTGACCGTGGTCTCCCTGACGACCGGCACATTGCTTTTGATGTGGTTGGGTGATCAAATCACCGAGCGCGGTATCGGCAACGGCATTTCTCTGATCATCACGATAGGGATTGTTGCGCGCTTGCCCGCTGCGTTGGTGCAGGCGTGGAAGACTTTCGTTCCAACGGGCCAGGGAACCAGTCAGGTGAACCCGATGGTCCTTGTGCTGCTGGTGTTGGTCCTCATCTTTGTCATCGCTGCCGTCATCGCAATTACGCAAGGCGTGCGCAAAATCACTGTGCAGTACGCGAAACGCGTAGTGGGACGCAAAATGTACGGCGGCCAAACGCAGTACATGCCGTTGAAAGTCAATTACGCCGGCGTGATGCCGATTATCTTTGCCTGGGCGTTGCTCTTGTTCCCTGCAACAATCGTGAGTTACGGCTTCAAGAACAGCCCCACTGCGAACCGTATTGCTGCGGCGCTTTCGACCGGCTGGCCCCATTATGTCGCTCTTGCGGCAATGATTTTCTTCTTCAGTTATTTCTGGGTCGCCACGCAGTTTCAACCCACCCAAATCGCGGATGATTTGAAAAAATACGGAGGATATATTCCCGGAGTGCGCCCTGGAAAACCAACCGCCGACTTCCTCGATTATACCATGACCCGTCTGACTTTTGCCGGCGCAATCTTTTTGACGTTAATCGCGGTATTCCCAAGTCTGCTCAGCCAATGGCTGAATGTGCCAGTGATCACGGCTCAGTTTTTCGGTGGTACAAGTCTGTTGATTATCGTTGGCGTCATGCTGGATACCATGCGGCAAGTA
>JAICUQ010000148.1 GCA_025935755.1 Chthoniobacterales bacterium
AACATTTTTCGATTGGACTGTTCCAAACATGCCGACGAACGCCGCTGTGCTGGACATTCGCTTCGGGTGCGAAGTGTTCTACCCCGAAACCTTCGCTCCACAGCCGGCATCGACCTTCGTGATTGCGCACCCGCCGGCCACATAGCAGTAAGGAACGACAGGCCGCCTCCTCGCGGCTCCAAGTAATCGGGCATTCGCCCATCCAATAGGCGTGAATGGTCTTACCGGCTGACTCGTTAGGCGATCAATTTTCCGTCGACGGTGTGCCGGCGTTTTGTCGATTCGGTTCGGCTTCTCTGTCTTTATCGGGGAAGCTTTCCAGAAGCCAGCGAATGCTCACTGAAGCCGAGACTGGCCAGCGCCAGCGTAAAGAAGTACGGCCAGCCAGAATGTCTGAGAGTTTGTAGCTTTGCTGAGCGATCTGAAACCGCGATCGGGACATCGGTCAGTCCTGTTGAAAGGGTCTGATAAATTGAATAAACGCAATAGACAGTCGGGATTGCCAACCAGGATTCCGTAAAGAGCAGACTCTGTGGCAGAGTTAAGCATACTAGAGGGCGCCGTCTCCTGAGCCTAACCAGCGCGGTTCCGGGCGCAATCCCCTCCCCACGCGAGGCAAACCTGTGAGCCAATTCTGACCAGGCGAGGAAATCGTGCGCGATTTGTGATGCTCATGTGTTTGTAGCCTAACGAAAATGAGCGTGGCAACGTGCAGGCTGTTTGTGCATTTCAGTGAGGGCACTTCGGCGGAAACGGCTGTAACAGGTCAACCGTGATCCCGGTACCATCCCGTGTCGTGAAATTTCGGTGAAAACTATATGTCATATAAACCGTGAAACGAAAAAGCCGGGATTGCATTCCAGAGCGACGGAAAAATCTTGATGCTTTGGCGCGCTTCGGGTAAACGGTGTTTACGCATCGAGGCGCGAGCAAGGTGAACGCCGGTATTAGCTCCACAATCAAAACGCATCTTATTCGAGGCGCGTTTTACTTGCCGACCCTGTTAGCAGTCTGCCTGATTCCATTCGCCTTTGCCAAGCGACAAGCGGACGTGCCATCTCAACACTACAACCCAACAGGGTTCGTTTGCATGGGTTGTCCTTCAAACGGGTGGCATATGGGACCGGACATGCCAAGTACTGCGGTGCGCACGGTTGGCGTTCTCTTCATTGATGGCTTCTACGTGATCGGCGGGCGTAGCGCGGATGGAATTGGCAACGATTTCATGCACCCTTTTGAATTCAACCTCGCCACCAATACCTGGTCGATCAAGTCCGCTACATATCCCGACAATCAGGTGAGCGACATGGCTTGCGGCATCCTCACCGATTCAGGAACAAACTACATCTACTGCGTGGGCGGCTCGGCAGGCGGGCAGACCACGGCTACTGACCGCGTATTCCGCTACAATCCTGTCACCGATACAATTGAAACCATTCCGTCTCCCTGGCCGGGGGATGCTGACGGGATAACTCTGCCTGGCGGTTTTGTGGCGTTCAATAACAAGCTGTACATCCTCGGGGGATTCCGGATCAACACGGAGATGATCGATACGATTTGGGAGTTTACTCCTGGAACTAACACCTGGGTACAAAAGAACGCGCATCTGCCTGTTCCACTCGGTTACGTACCTACGGCCGCCATTTTCAATCTTATCTACACGGGCGGAGGCAGCACTTGGGACGGCACCACCATCCATGATAGCAATTATTCTTTTGTGTATGACCCAATCGCTGACTCTATCTCCACTATTGCCAACATACCCAGAGCGACTGGCGAGACACGAGCCTTAACCTTCGCACCACTCGGCGGCACCGATTACGAGATGTGGGTCATGGGCGGCGGCAGAGATGCTCCAAACCCATCGAGTGAGGTTGATACCTACGAAGTTTTTTTCAATTTCGGTTGGTCAACATTCGGGAGTTTCTTAACTCCGCGACGCAATTTTGCAGTAGGTGGTGACATTTCGTGTTTCATGTGGTTAGCAGGCGGATATGGCAGTGATGGTACGCCGCTCAGCTCGATGGAATTCTTTTGCTTCCCTGCGCCCACGCCAACAGCTACGGCAGCGGCTTCAGCTACACCTACGGCTACGGTCACCGTAACGGCAACGGCTGGCCCGCGGGTTACGCCCACACCGCGCCCTCGTCCTACCCCGATACCGCGCCTGTAGCTGTAGTGCAAGCAGTCGAACGGCTACGGACCGCACCACCGTCGCTCACAAGCCTAACGAAAGCTTCTTGAGAAGCACGTAAGTGACATTTTTTCGTCCCAGCGTCAGTCCCTCGCTTTATTCGCCGGTTATATGCGAGACGTGTGCTGGCGCTGGTTCGCTGTAACGCGGCGCCGTTGTGTCCATGCGAGCTCGATAAGGATCAACGTCCGAATCGCTGGCGCAAGAAACCAGCCCCATCACCAACATAGAGAGCGCTGAAACAAGAATAATCGACTTTTTCATGGCAGGAACTGTCGGTGACGCCGCCGGGCAATTCAATCGCAGAACGCCGTGAGACGGAAAACCTGCAACCCTTTTGCGACGCGCGAAATGGGCCCACAAGAGCCCGCAAAAATTATATCAGCGAAATCTAACCGAAGCCGTCGAGGGAATCTGTCCAGGTTAGATGTTTGCTCTCCAACCGTGAATCAGGCCACCAATGATCAGGCCACCGATTCCGCCAAGCACGAGAATCGGAACATATTTGTGTGTGATAATCGCATCAGGAAGGCTGATGAGCAGACCGAATAGAACGCCGACCAGCCAGCCGGGCCAACCCGGTAACTGAACACACCCAATGACAAAACCAATAGCAAACCGACTGCTGAATGCGCCGAGTAAGGCCGTGGTCTTGTCGGGGAAAGACATTGGCAGCATCAGGCCGACATCCAGCGCGCCAAATATTATTCCAGCGATTGCACCCAGAACGATCTTTGACATGTGCAATCGTCTATCAGACGCGATGTGCACGCACAACATCTAACGAAAACTGCGACCTCATTGGATTCTCACTCGATGATCCGTTGGCCTTGAATTTCGAATGTGCAAGAGGCGCGGCGCGCCGCTAGTCTCAGGCCGATGACTCTCGAACAGCTGTCGGCTCTGGCCCAAATCGTTGGCGCTGGTGCCGTGCTGGCATCTCTGATTTTTGTCGGATTGCAAATCCGCCAGAACACACATTCTCAGCGCGTAGTCGCGGTCGAATCGCTGGCAGCCGCGATCGCGGCCATCAATGTTCCGGCAATGCAATCTCCTGCACTAGGCACTGCCCTTGCCACAGCTCTCAAGGATTGGTCTCTGGCCAGCCACGACGAGCGTGTGATCGCGCACTATTTCCTCTTCTCCTTCTTCAAGCTGCACGAGCAGGCTTGGTATCAATACAAGTCGCGTGTGCTCGATGATGCGCAGTGGCTTGGATGGGAGAATCTAATCCGCGCTTACTATCATAGCCCGGGAGTTCAGCAGGTTTGGTGGCCGAGCCGTCGCCAGGCTTTCTCGCCGCACTTTCAGACCTATCTTGCGACGACGAAGCCGCCGCAAGGGATTAGTACGTTGGCCGACCTTTTCGGCGGAAACGCTGTCACGCCGGTCGATGCAACCGAGGCCTAACGAGACTTAGACCAGGGGTTGGGATGTAGTTTCTGCCTTCTGTTTCCATGGGCAGTTTCCCGGGAAACACTGCAAAGCGTGAACCGCTGTAGGCTGGGCACTCAAAGAGATCCCATAAGGGAAATCGTATGTCAGAGATATTGCTCGACATCCCGGATGCGGTTGATCAGAATGAGTAATCGCCACACGAAAACCCCCGACGTATGAAAAAGCCGCGATCGACTAAGGCGTATCTTTTTCGAGGCGCGTGTTACCTGTTTCTGCTCCTGTCCGCCTTTGCGATTCCACTCGTGCTCGGACAGCCGAAGGTTACTGATTCCGCCGTCGATCCCGCGAAGACGTCATTCGCAGTGGGACGCGCGACAACTGGCTCCGCTGAGGCTCAGCCCTCGCCAGTGGTCGGCGCAACCGCGGTGGTAGTGTGGGATCAGTACAACAACGTTGGAACTGCTGTGACCTTATCGGGAACCTTCAATGACGCTCCTGCGATGAATTCCGATCTGGCGGACGATTTTGATGTGCAAGGTATCTGGATTGTCCGGTGGATCGATGTTGACGGCGCGTACTTTAATGGGCCGGGACCCGCCAACACTTTCAGTGTCCTATTTTATTCTGACAATGATGGTTTTCCCGGCAACCAAATTTACGCTACTTCGGCGTGGTGGGAGCAGAACGGTAGCACGTTCAGGGTGCACGTATGCGACGACCCGCAAACATGCAACCTGATCCTGTATCCCGGCAGGTATTGGATCGAGATCCAAGCCAACATGACAGCCGCGTGTTGCGGCGAATGGGGTTGGACAGATCGTATCGTGACCGAGCTTAACGGTGCCGCCTGGCGGAACCCGAGTGGTTTCTTCGGCGCTTGCACGAATTGGAGCCGCAGAGCAGCCACCTGCGGTTTAGACCCCACAGCGCCCGATCAGGTTTATCGAATCTATGCCAACCTGTTACCTACTCCGACTCCCACCGTCACACCGACGGCAACTGCAACCCCGACGGCCACGTTTGGCCAGACGCCTACGCCCACGGTAACACCCAGTGAACCACCTTGTGAAGTGAACGGTTCCCAACCGGCTTGTAACAGCACCATCTCTACCCAGGTGACTGATTTTACTGTGTACGTCAGTTATTTTATTTTTGGCGGTCTCGAGCCGGGCGCCTTCACGGTTAACGGAACCCCTGCGGACGACGCCTCCCCTGGTGGGAGTCTCATAAATTTCCACTTCAATGTCTCGCCCGTGGTACAGGGCGAAAATACCATGCACATCCCCGCAGGCGCTTTTTCTTGTATAAATGGACGCAGCGTAGAGGAATTCACGTGCACGTTCACTTACCAGGCGCCCACTCCAACACCGGCGCCCAGATCTACAGCGGTCCCGCGGCATCGGCCTACGCCAGCCCCGCGCCCGACACGGTAAGGCAGGACACGAGTCTAAAGGTTCGGTCAAAAATTGTATATCAGGCTTGTTATGTACACCCAGCCGGTACAAAAAACAGGGTGTCCACGCGATTTCGGACGAATCCAGATTCGTTGGCATTGTCAAGGGCCAGATGAAGAGGTAAACTCCCGGCAATTTGTGTGAGTCGGTTTTGTTGCGCCATCTGCCGTCACGTGCGGAACCAGACGATGACCAAGATTATTACAGCAAGAATAACCGAGAGAACCAGGAACAAGCCTACTATATTGGCCACCCAGCGCGGAGGCAGGGAATCATCAGCGTCCCGGTCGTATGTTTCTTTTTTGTCTGTTTTCACGTTGCACCTGGATTTGTTAGGCATCCACTTTTACCGAAGTACACTTCAACGCGCGCAATCCATGTCTGCCTCAACTGAGGCAGCTTGCCGGAAAACACCGGAAACAGTCAACTCGCCATTCGAGCAAAATCGATGTCATCAAAAGCAAGACCGTATGGGTTGCCGTGCACGCGTCGTCTGCCGCACTGCGGAGCAGGCGGAAATTCCCCTCTTTACTGTTCACATAGCAACCACACAGTGATACAAACTGGGCAATGCGGCGAACCACAACGTTTCTGCTTGGGGCACCTGCGGCCGTTGCATTCGCAGCGGCTGTGATTAGCTCCTCGAACGGGAGAGTGATCGCTCGCTCCCGCATTTAAGGCAGCCCACACTTCAACCTAAACTGCGAAGGCAGTATTCGTACACACACAGGCCAAATTCCTTAAGAAATTGTCTTGACTTGCGGCGTGACTTTTTGCTAAACGGCGCTGCGGCGGCCGAGTGCAATATGCAAGACAAACACGCCAACGTTAAAGTGATCCGGTCCGTTTGGCGCCGAACGGAGAAGGGTTATATCAAAATCCGTGACCTGCAGCCGGAAAAGGACGTCAGAGGCGGTGGTCGTACCGGCACGATGATCATTTTGGGTTCGATCGCTAAGCCTGTGTCGTCGTCGTCCTCCGGGTCTGCGCGAGAGCACTGGCTGCATCACTTTCGAGCGGCGCGAGATGATATCATCCGAAAATTGTTTCAAACTCCGACCGATCGTGAACGGAAAGAACGGATGGAGCGAATTGCCAGGGCACAGCGAAACTTTCTGCGTTGGATCAAGCGGGGGTGAATTTCGAGCTCGCGGCAGGCGATTTGGTCATCAATCAGATGGCTTTTATTCGCCAGTCATTGATCGAATGAGTCCGGGAAAGTCATCTTGCCGTTTTTATCGAATCCGAAAGTCATGCTAGCCGAGCCTCCGTGTCCATCGGTAGCGGACGCGGCGTAAACACGGCCGGAAATGAGCTTCTGCGGTTGAATCATCGTGGTGAAACCGGGAGGCGTAACCCCGTACTCAATCGGCTTTGTCAGATCATGTCCGTTCAAGATCGACCACATCGCCTTCCACCGGTCATCTTCGGTCCGCATGGAAACGGTGAATGATTTGATATCGGTCTTCGAATGTTTGGTCGACTCATCATAAAACTCGAACCGGATTGGCCCGCCCAATCGCCCGCTCACCTTGCAACCAAACGAGTACGACATCGCCCCGGCAGCGAGCATCCCGGACAGGAACAATACGACGGCAAGGATGCGCATTAGCATTTGATGGGAGTGAGGCGGCAATTTGTCGCCGGATACGAGCCAGTTTGTGGGAAAAAGCAGCGGCGCGTCAACACGAATTCGTCGAAGAAACAAAGTTCTCGTCTTCTAACCGGGGCTGCCAAAAATCAATGACAGCCTCCGGGCACCAGGATGTGAGTCGTTAGGCCAAATCGCTTCTCATTAAGCCGCATCGATCTTGACGGTGCATTTGCTGGCGAGATACGCCCAAACGCGTCTTGCCCCTTCGCCTTGCTTCAACCTGACCACCGAACCGATCGCTCCCTCAGCGCCACTGTCGAAATGCAAAGCCAGGTACTCACCCGCGCGCTCTGCGTAAGTGAGATGTTCGAGGTTGATGATCCGCCCGTCCGGCAAGCTCAAAAGATTCATGAGCAATGCTGATTATCAGGTCTCGCCAAAACGCACAAAGAAAAAGAATTCGCTTTCCAGTCAGGCCGATGGACCGCGGGTCACATTGATTAAACGTTGCTTCCGCTCCATTTAAGTTTTTGCCGGACGACACTGAAGAACGACGCGTCAGGCATTGAAGCGAGTGGAAGAGTTTTCTTTGCTTTTCGAACGGTAACGATCGATCCCCGCTCGACGTGGATGGGTCTGCGGCCGTCCAGAGTCAGGTAGACTGGATAGTCAGGATGACTTGCTTCGCTTTCGATCACCGATGTATCCGCGACGATGATCGAGCGGTTCGTGAGAACGTGAGGGCAGATCGGCGTGATCACGAACACGCCCGACTCGGGATCGAGAATCGGTCCCCCGGCCGAAAGTGAATAGGCGGTAGATCCTGTAGGTGTCGCAACAATCAGTCCATCGGCGTTGAATTCCGTAAGCGGTTCGCCGTTGACCCGGGTGCGCAACATAACGAGCCGCGAAAGTTCGCCTCGGCTAAGGACCGCGTCGTTTAGCGCGAGCATTTTATTTGTTCTCTTGTCGCCGAGAGTCACCCTCGCTTCGAGCAGCGCACGGTGACTAAAATTGATCCGATCCTTAGCGATGCATTCGACAGCTTCGCGGTAATTCGACGAACTCGCGCATGTCAGGAAACCAAGCGAGCCGACGTTGATGCCGAAGATCGGTTTAATCATCTCGCCCAGTTGACCGATTACGCGCAGAATCGAGCCGTCGCCACCGGCTACCACCAGGAGATCCGTCATCGCTCCTAACTCGTCCACAGGATAGCCACGCTGTTTTCCAGCAACGCGTGCAGTTTCTTTCTCGAACAGAATCGAAATCGAAAATCGTTTGAATTCTTCGGCAATGGAATTAATCAGCTCCGCAACGCCGCGTTTTCCGGTGTGCGCTATCAAACCGATTGTTTTCGTATGCATGCAAAGAATTCCTGATTGCCGTCCGTACCTTTGATGGCCGCGGGCGCGATCCCGGCGACAACGTGCCCCAGATCATTCACAAATGCGACGATCTTGTCTTGTGCCTTCTGGTGCAAGCGAGGATCGCGTACAATTCCGCCTTTTCCCACATCCGAGCGTTGCAGCTCGAATTGCGGTTTGATGAGTGCCACGATCACGCCGTCTGGTTCCAGTAGCGCGATCGCGTTTGGCAGGATAAGGGTCAGTGAAATGAAAGAAACGTCAATCACGCAAACATCAACCAGCTCTGGAATTTGATCGCGCGTGAGGAATCGGGCATTGATTTTTTCCAGAACGATTACTTTCGGATCGTTCCGGAGTTTCCAGTCGAGCTGACCGTAACCGACATCTACCGCGTAAACCTTTTCAGCTCCGCGTTGCAACATGCAATCGGTAAACCCTCCAGTTGAAGCCCCGATATCGAGGGCCGTTTTGCAGTGAAGATTGATTTGGAAATAATCGAGCGCCGACTCCAGCTTGAGCGCACCGCGG
>JAICUQ010000088.1 GCA_025935755.1 Chthoniobacterales bacterium
CTCCGCGCCAGCTTCACCAGTTGCTGGGTGATCGTGGACGCGCCCGAAATGATTTGCCCCGATCGCAGGTTCCGCCTGCAGGCGGCAACAGTCGCGCGCCAGTCAACGCCACGATGTTCGTAAAACCGGCGGTCTTCCAGCGCCACGGTTACCCGCGGCAGCCACGGACCCATTTGCTCGAGCGCGACTGGAAATTGTGTGCGCGCTTCAGGTGATGCGAGTTCGGCAATTTCGCGGCCGCGACAATCGAGCAGCGTCAAGGTTCCGCGGGGGGATCTTTGTAGTTCGTTAGGTATGGGTACGATCGTTATCGCCAGAAGCAGGAAAACGGACGAAGCTAAAAGAGCTAGCACACCCCAAAGGCAAAAGCGGCGGAGCACCGCCGCACTCCAAAACGTGGCCGGCAATGAAAACAATGATTCGGCGCTTGCGTTTTGGACTGCGGCGGTGCTCCGCCGCTTTCTAATGTGCGGGCGAATGAAATAAATTAATCGGCGGAGATGACGCATACGCTGGACGGCGACAGGCCGGAGAACCGGCTGTCGTACATGGGTGCGACTTGCGTCGCTGGCCAACGGAAGGTGCCTGCAGCTGTTGCACGAGCCAGGATCGAGTAGGTACCTGAACCGGGATCAACGGTGTCAAAATAAAGAAGCGCCGAACGATCGCGCATCTCCGAGTACGACAAGCCTAACAAACGATCCCGTGGATCAGCAGGCGGCAGCTGGTAAAATTTTCCAACGAGCGCAAGATTGGGATTGACCACCTCCACGCCGGCAGGCAGGCAATCTTCGAGCGCGACAAAATTCTGAAGCTTCCGCGTATTCAACCGGTACGTGATGAGCAGTTGATCACCCAATCTTAACGGGGCACTAGCAGTGCCTACCCGGGTTGCGTCACTCAGATTTTTTACGACGCGCTCCAGTCGGAATCCGCGGTCGACGCGTTCGGTATCAACTTCAGTGGTGGAATATTCCGCCTGCATCAAAAACGTGAGTGCGCTCTGATTCAGGCCTTTGATCACGAGATCATCTTCTATCTTGTGATCAACCCAAGCGGCGGAGTGTCCATTTTTTGAGACCACAGTCGCGGGTGGTTCTGCCGCATGCAGTTCCGGAGTTGCTTCGACGTCGAGCATCGATGTGAAGGCCAGCAGAAGCCACAGGTTCTCCTGGGTTGATAAAGATCCCGCGTCGTCCATCAATTTCGACATTCGCTCGCGCGCCTGTTGTTTTCGTTGTTTGGTCCACGTCGGTGGCGCGACCGCGTTAAGGGCGAAGGCGCGCATCGCCTCGGCGCGGGTCATCGATGTGAAAGTGGCGGGGTTAAACGCCCGTTCTTTGACGGGCTTATCGATTTCGCGAAGAAGTTGCTGTTGCTCGTGCGCCATGATGTTTTGCTGGTGCAACGCAATTGCGAGCAGAGCGCGCTCTTCATCGCTCCCTTCGTTCCGATGCAAATACAACTCCTGCGATTCATTTTTGTAGTCGTCATCGTTTTTGGATTGCGTGAGCACGAAAAGCGCGAAGCATTTTTCAAATCGCGACGCAGGCAGCTGGCCTTTGATCATTTTCTTTACCGCCTCTGCGAGTTTCTCCTGTAAATCTGAGGGCGGCTCGAGACCGGCGTCGACCGATTCGTTGACGGACCAAAGCGCCTGGCACGTGACAAAACCGTTGCCTGTACTCCCGCCCGGCCAGTACGGCAGCGTGCCATCCTCGCGGATTGAATCCGCATACTGTTTTATCCCGCGCTCGAGCGTGGCGCGATATTCGGCGTCGCGTTGCTGAAAATCCGGCAGATAAGCGAGAACGTTCGCGAGCAAGCTGTACCCCAGCAGCTTCGTAGAAATTTGTTCAAAGCAGCCGTGCGGATATTCCAGGATCACTGGGAGCCCCGACATCTGTGGCAGCCATGGCGAAGTGGAAATCGTGGTGGTGAAATGACCACGCCCACGCTTCCAGGCATCAGGCATCGCGCGGTGAGCATCGAATTGCGGACCATTGAACGAAGCCGCCACACTTTCCTTGCGCACAATAGTCGGCGCTTGCACCGGAATGGTGATCTCGACCGCGTCGGACATTTGTTTGTCGGAATTCGAGACGGCTTCGAAGCGCGCCTTTGATGGCGCCAGATTTGGATCGGCAACTTTTGCCTTGAAACGGAAAACCGTCGGCGCATCGCGTTGTGCAGGTTGGGTTGCAACGTCGCTGCCGAGTAACTTCAGGTTCGCGTTCGTTACACAGCGCATTGTAACGTTATCGTTGTCGGCGAAGTTTTGCCTAACAACAGCGCGCAATTCGACTTCATCGCCCTCCCGCAAAAAACGCGGCAGGGCCAGATCGATCAGGAGAGGTTTAGATATCTTTACCGTTTGGGTTGCGTCGCCGCCGAATTGATTCGCCTTGGTCTGCCCGACTGCCACGATCCGATAAGTGGTGAGATTATCCGGTGCGATGAATTCGAACGATACCTTGCCGTCACCACCGGTTTTCAAATTGCCCTGCCAAAAAGCGAGAGTCCGAAATTCTTTACGAACATTTTTGACATTTGAGACCGTTTCCTCTCCGCCATCGCCGATCACGAATCCTTTTTGGGTCAGGCTGAGTTTGGCGATGTTTTCGATGTAACCGTGCAACGCCTCGTACGTGCGCACGGAGAAAACGTTCCTTGGATAAAACCGCGCGCCGATGTCCGGCAGCTTCCAATCGCCCAACGTGAGAACAGCATCATCGACTGCGAACACGAGAAGATCGACGTCTGCAACCGGCTTGTCCTGCGATGTCACCAACACTTCACCGCGGATTGAATCGCCCGGTTTCGCGGTCGGGCTCGCGAGGTGCGGCGCAATTTTTAGTTCGCGATCCGGACGACGAACGTCCACCTCGGTGAAAGCGAAACGTTCCAGCGGAAGCGCATCCTGGCCGCCCGGTTTTACCAGATAGATCGAAACCGTTGCGTTTGGCGCGTAATTTTCTTTGATAGGCAATTCGATCCGGCCCGCGTTGCCTTTTACCGGAACGATCAGCGTGTCGAGCACCTCATCCGTCTCGACCGATACCCAGGCGACGCCACCGAATGGTGCCTGGATGGTGAGCGCGGCTTTGTCGCCGGGTAAAAACGGCTCGGCGCGTCGCTCGATCTTGAACGTGGTCTCGTTGACTACCGGCAATTGTGCGGCTTGTTCGCCGGTAACAGTGGTCTCATCGCTGACTATCGGAGCTTTGACTTTGGTGGCGTTGACTGCAACGACGTAACGGCCAGTCTCGCTCGTCGGGAAAACGAGTTGCGCCGGTGTTTTCGATTCCTGTGATCCGATTTTCGCGAATTGATCAGTGTTACGGTAGCGGTAAACAAACGGCGCGAGCTGTTCTTTGACCGTTTTTGTTGTGACGTGATAAAGATCGGCGCGAACGAGTACGCCGTCCTGTTTCTTATCCTGAGCATTGAGCGCATCGATCTCGACTTTTATTCCGCGCGGTTCTGTGACCTGCTCTTCAGCGCGGACCCCGAGGCGGGTTTCCGTCGCGAAAAGCGTGGCCATCTCGCCTCCGGTGAGAGTTTGTCCGTCGATCGAGGTGACGTCGGCGCGCCAGGTAATGTTCATGCGGCCGACTGCAGGATTGTCTTTAAAAGGCGATTCGCAGGCGACCGTCGCAAAACCGTGGGCATCCAGCTGGGTATCGCCTTCGATCGTTTTGGTGTCCTCACTGTCGACATCGAAGCGCGGACCGATTTCGGCGTAGGAGTTGAAACGTTTCCGATACGGTTCGTCGGAATCACTGGCGTAGTCGGCCGATGTGGTCCAAGTCGCTTTCCAGTGCACTCGCGCACCTGCGTTGGGTGCGCCGTGAAAATACGCGGAGGAAATCCGCGCGTGCCCAATGCTACCAACCGCGGGTGTCGTTGCTTCAACGATGACCGAAAACAGCGGAACCCGGAACTCTTGAATGTTGATGGTGGTAACGCCTCCGTAATCGCGACCACCCACACTGCAACGCGCCTCGTAACTTCCCAGCTTTGCCGTTTCCGGCACATTCCAATCGGCTTCCCATCCGCCATAACTCGATAACGTCGTGTCGCCTTCACCAACAACCCGGTTTCCATAGCTCTCGCTTATGCTCCAGTGCACAGCGGCTCCCGCTGGAATCACGAGGCTTTTGGCAGCGGCCACGTCGCGCGCCAGACCCTTCATTTTCACGGTCTGGCCTGGCCGATAAAGATTGCGATCGGTAATTATCTCGGCATGCGGATTGTTCGGAGAGGAAGTGGAATCGTAGCCCGACGAAAAAGCGGTCGCCTCCGCAAACTGCAGCGCAGGGCCAGTGGCAGTGTCCGCTACAAATAGGTGCGTGTTCTTCGCGTTGGAATCTCTTGTTTTCGGGAAAACCTTCTCCTTCGGAAATTCTGCCATGCCGTTCTTGTCTGTGGATGCGCGAGCCAGTTCGATGTTTTCTTCCGACACGGCGCGGATTGTCACACCGGCGACAGAATTGCCATCGGACATTTTCGCGAGACGCACGATCACCGTGCTCGGCGTTCGTTTTTGAGTGAGCAGGTAATCGTTGACGCAAATGATCGATCGGTTTCCTACGACCCGGCCATCAGGCAGGGTTGCGCTCGCTTCAAAAAGATAGGGGCCAGCGAAAGCTTCCTTTCCCGGCGGAACACCCGGCTTTGCCGAGGCTTCGGCGGGTGTACAACGGACATCGCGTCGTGTTTCGGTGTCGTTGTTCGTGGCTTCAAACGTACCGCTGCTCGCCACCGGCAGTTGAAACGCGTCGACGAGCAATTCCGTCTGAAATTGTTTTACGAACCCAGTGCGCGGATCGATCACCATCTTCCCGGTGACAGGATCTCTGGCGTCTTTTTCAAACTCTCGCACGCGCGCAGTCACGGCCGAAAGCTTCTCCGACGGGATGCGCGCGAGTTTCCATGTGACTTGCGGCGTGTTGACCTGAAAGAAGGCAAAGCGCAATTCCTGGCGCGCGCGGGCGAACACCTGGGTGGAAGGAAAGATCAGGCAGGCTTCTTTCGGCCGGAAGGTGGCGCCCCAGCGCGATTCGGACGCGAGTCCGTAACCGCGATCGCCTTTTAGCTCCGGCGAAATAGCGACCTTATATCGCTGTTTGAAATCGAACTCGCCTGTGATCTGAATCTCGTCAGCGCTGGCAAGGAGTTTCATTTTCTCCACTGCGGGCTCGACATGGATTCGTTCCGGCGTGGCTTCCACGGGATCGATGGTGTCATCGAATTTGATCCGGATCGAGGGATCCTCGAGCGGGTGATTGAATGCGCCGAGCCATTGCACTTTCAATGGTTCGGTTTTGCCGACGGGCATCACTTGCAAGTACGGAAGTGGCTTCCGGCTTTTTGCGTCGAATAAACCATTTACGATAAGATCGAACGTGTGTCCGACCGGAAGTGGCGTGCGTGGCGTGACTCGAAAGCCGGTCGCTTCCAGCGAATCCGCAGCTTTGCCTTCAACTGTCTGAATTATTTCGACTGGAAAACGATCGCGCGCGTCGCGGTCCTGAAAGTAAATGTGCTGAGCCGCTTCATCGAGACGAACCGTATAAGTTGATTCGAGATAAATTTGCGGGCGCGCCGGCAACTGTTTGCGCTCTGTGAATTCTGTGGTGATTGCGAACTTCGGAGTCGTGAATTCAGCGTTCCAATCTTTGACCACGAACGGCTTGCCCGTGGCGTCTTTCAGACCCGGAGCAAGCATCAGTCGATGTCGCGCTCCGGCCACGACGCCGCTGACTGTAAAAACGCCTTCAGTCTGACTCTTCCACAGAAACGTTCCGTCGAGCTTCGGCTCGCTGACAAACGGGATTGGCTGATCACCAACATCGATGAGGCTGGCGGCAACCATCGAGACTGGAAATGTGAGCGTAATCGTGTCGCCTTCGGCAATTTTTCCGCTCGACGGCTCAATCATCATGCCGCCCGCGTCGGGTTTTGCATTGGATGCCTCTTCTTCCTCTTCGTCTTGTGCGAATGCGGCGGCAGAAACGGAAATAATCAGCGTGCTGACAAGGAGCAGTGCGAAACGGCGACATGAGAACATGCGGCAGGGCTTGAAAGCGGTCCCGCAGTCGCGGGATCGCCGCACTCCAAAGCGCGCTTCGCGCGCGAAAAGAAATCGCCGATTCATTTCTTTTGTGGCGCCAGTTGCCGGATCCGCTGAAGATCGGCGTCGGCTTCGGCTGTCTTGCCTATGCGGCGTTGGCATTGCTCGCGTTCGTTTAACGCGGCCAGCGACTCACTAATTTCAATGGAACGCGTTTGCGACGCGACCGCATCCACGAAGTCTGCGCGCTGGCGTTGGAGTACGCCTCGGAAGAACCACATCTTTGAATCGTGAGGATCCAATTCCGTTGCAATCCGCGCATGCGACAATGCTTCCTTCTGCCGGTCCAAACCGTCCAGGTCTTGCGCGGCTTCGAAATGTGCCCGCGCGGATTTGTCATTGATTGCCAGCGCGGCATTCGCGTCCGCGAGTGCGAGCGTGAATTGCCGCAGTTCTCTCAAAATTTCCGCGCGCCCGACCAGCGCATCAACATCCCTGGGATTTGCTGACAGCCGAGCGTCCAGGCTTCCAAGTTCACGTAACGCCTCATCGCTAACGTGCTTGTCTTCTCCACGACGAAGATACCGGTCGACCTCCAACTTTGCCGCATCCTCAGTTTGCCCTGCATCCAGCAATGCTCCGGCGAGTTGAATGCGCGCTTGCATGGATGCGGGCTGCAGCTTGAATGCGCGCTCAGCGTCCTCGATCGCCAGCAACGGACGATCGGCCAGGACAAAAACGCGCGCACGTTGTAGCAACGGTCCCGCAACTGCCGGATCATTTGGCGATTTTGCGATCTGAGCGTCGAGCGCTTTGATTTGCGGCAGGAATTTCTGCAGTCGTTCGAATTGAGGGACCCACTCTTTCACCTGCGCGTCGGTGGGATCCATCTTGTTTGCTTTCGCCATATCGGCGTAAGCGGCGTCCCAGTTATGCAGGCGAAGCAGAGCGACCGCATGCAACACGCGACGCGCAGCGGTGTCTTTAGCGGCGATCGCTTTTGCCCGATATGCTGCATGATCTGCCCAACGCGACTGCGCCGCGGCTAATTCCGCCAGGTTATCGTACCCGGTCGCAATATCGGCTCGCGGCGGTTTGGCCGCGATAAATGCAAGCCAATGCTTCTCTGCACACGGATAATCCTTGCGCTTGAAGCATAGTTGGGCGCGGAAATCTTCTATGGCTGCAGGCGGCTTCTTGAATGCTTTTTGCCACGCGTCGAGTGTGCGCTCCAAGCCGTCGAGTTCTTCACTTTCGAGTTGCGTCTGCGCGAGCGTCTCCCAGGTATTGGAATCGTTGGGAGCCATCGCGACGATGCGCTGGCTTAATTCAGCGATCGCCGGCTTGTCTTCCGCGTCCTGAGCATTGTTCAGTTGATCCCGCAACTGTTTAAGTTCTGGCGCTTCCGTGGCGGCGAAACCGCTGCCAGCCAGCAAAATAAGAACGGCGATCACGAACGTTCTCAAGGTCAAGTGGTTGGCGATCTTGGACATCGCGACGCGAAGGTTCAAGCAATTTTGCATTCAAGGAGCGACTGCTTTCCAGCCGTCTCTCCTCGCCGGCTAGGAAGCCGTGGTTTCTTGAGGCTGCAGCGCCTTACCGGTTCGAAGAAAAATCTTGCCGCTGGGGCAAAGCTTGAATACTTCGCACCGGCTGCAGTCCGGCTTGCGCGCATAGCAGCGGCGACGGCCATGCCAGATCAGCCAATGACTCCAGTTCGTCCAATGCTCGCGCGGCACCAGCTTCATCAAGTCGAGCTCAATCTTCACCGGATCTTTTTGTTTCGTTAGGCCAAGCCGCTGCGATAACCGGATGACATGGGTGTCGACGACGATGCCTTCATCCTTACGAAAGGCATTGCCCAATACCACGTTTGCTGTCTTTCGACCGACACCGGGCAAAGCGTTTAGCTCAGCCATTGTGTCAGGTACTTTTCCACCGTGTTTCTCGACGATTTCGCGCGTCGCACCCTGAATGCTTTTCGCCTTGTTGCGATAGAAACCTGTGGATTTGATTGCGTTCTCCAACTGAGGCAGCGGCGCATCCGCATAACTTTGTGCGGTACGATATTTCCGGAATAGAGCAGGCGTGACCATATTGACGCGTTTATCAGTGGATTGCGCCGAAAGAATGGTTGCGACGAGCAACTCCAGAGGATTCCGGAAATCCAGTTCGCAATGCGCGTCCGGGTAAATTTTCGGCCAGGCTTTCAGTAGCTGCGCCACGCGTTCGCGAGCTGTCATTTGCCTATAATCTCCAAAGCCCAGTGAGATTTCAATTCGGCTTTGGAATCAACAGGCTGCATCAGAGGTTGAGTAATGAGTCCTATCATCCCAGTGCAGGCGAAGCAATGACGGCTGGGAAACCCGTTCAAAACGTGACGGCTGACAAGCGTCATTAGTTGGGTTAACGAACCGACGCTTTGTCTCGGCGGAGAGCAGCAAGCAAGTTATTCGGGAGTAGGCGAGGGAACAGGCGAAGCGGACTGCGCGTCAGCGGCTTCTGTGCCTGGCGGTGTCATAGCATTCATCTTCCGGCTGCGTGCCTCTTCAAGACGACGCTGTAGTTCCGCGGCCCGGTCTTGTGTTCCCGCAGGTTTTTCCGCTCTGGAATTCAGCAGTGAGCGATCACGGATAAGCGCCTGAAGTTCGGGAGGAAGCTGCTGTATTCTCCGTTCTCTCTCAGCTTTCGCCTGCTCGGGGTCTACAGGTGTGGTGTTTTTGTCGGTTCTCCGGCTGTCTAATAATGAGCGGTCACGGATAAGGGCCTGAAGTTCCGGCGGAAGCTGTTGTATTCTCTTCTCTCTCTCAGCTTTCGCCTGCTCCGGATCGACAACCGGCGTCGGTGACTCAACATGTGAGGGAACATTGCGGAATTGTGTCATGGCTTTTTCCCAATCCCTCAACGCTTTCTCTCTTTCATCCAGTGCCTTCTCGCGCGTATCCAGTTCCGCTTTCTGTTGAGCAAGTTGTGCTTCGGCTGCCGGATCCTGTTTTTGACAGGCGGAAATCATCGCCAGGGAAATGAGTGTAGAAAGGAAAACCGCGATTTTCATATGAGGAGCAAAGTATAATTCCGCGGCTCCGATTAAAACCAGCTAAGGCTTATTCACAACCACTTTCGTCGCTGGGGCACGTATTTCGAGCTGCGCACTCACCTTTTGGATTTGCGCTGCCAAGTCCTCCATTCCCTTCTGTTGCCGGGCAACCATCTTCTGCAATTGCTCAACCTTCTTGTGCTCTTTGAGGAACTCATTAAGCAGCATGTTGTTGATCTGTTCGTAACGCACGGTAATGGGTTCACCATCCCGGTGTACAACGAGCTGCGGATCCACCTCGGCAACTTCCTCGGCGATCAAACCATATTGCTTGGTCTTTTTCCAGTCACTGTTGAACCTAAAACATACTGGCTTGAGCCGGTACAGCGTTTCACTGGCCTCGTCCATCGGTTGAATGTCATGTTTGTAACGTCGAGACGAGTTGAAGATGCCTACCACATTAAATTGATCGACAAATACTGCTGTTTGAGTGCCGGGATCGCTGACCCCCTGACCGAAGATGTGGCCGATGAAGCAGGTGTTATCAAACGTAGCAAAAGGACCTTCGCCAGGTGCGCCGATCGCGATGCAGTTGTTGACGCTTGCTCCTAAACCGGTGCCGGCTTCATCACCGACACAAACATTGCCGCTCCCGTCAACGATGAATCTGCCTGCGTCATCGCCGATTGCAGTGTTACTCGTGCCTGTAGTAACTCCCTCAAGGGCCAGATCGCCGAATGCATTGTTTTCGCTGGCCGTGTTGTTAAGGAGCGCGCTGCGGCCATGCGCGTTGTTGAAAAATCCATCCACATTATTCAAGAGCGCACTTGACCCGAACGCGTTGTTCTCGGAGCCGCTGTCATTATGAAGAAGCGTGTTAGCTCCAACAGCTGTGTTCTCAGTACCGCTCGTGTTTAGCAACATTGCTCTTATGCCAACAGCGGTATTGTTATCCGCGTTGTTCAGGGCCAGGGTTACCGCCCCGAGTCCGGTGTTGAAGTTGCCTGTGGTATTCGAAAATAACGAATACGAACCAACTCCTGTATTCCCGATACCGGTCGTAAGCGCGTTAAGCGCGTTACAGCCTTCCGCTGTAGTAAAGTTGGCATAGCATCCATCCGGGGGTGGAAGGACTGCTCGCGACGCAGGCAGGAAGCCTGCCGTAAGCAAGAGAGCTGTGAATATGGTTACGCGAATTTTCATGACGCATTGTTCCTTTCATTTTTTTGGCCTGCGATTTTCCGGTCGCCAAACCGTAATGGTTCGGCGTCGTGACGGTCATTCTGTTATAGTTGATTACCATTTATACGGAATTCCTTTTGTGAAGAGCGGTAAAACCCTCACTTTCTCTGACTGAGAACGAACCCCCGGGTAAGGGGCTACGGTTTTCCGGTCCGTTGGTCGTCGGGTGAGAGCGCTCGCGCGCGACTTTCCTGCTTTCATGGGTTCCTGATTGGCCTAGTTTCTTTCCGTGCAAAAGATGATGAAGGCGGTTGTGAAGGCGAAACGCGAGCCGGGCCTGTGGCTGGAAGAAGTTCCGGTTCCAGAAATTAGCAGTGACGACGTGCTAATCCGGGTGTTGAAAGCGTCAATCTGCGGCACCGACGTGCACATCTACAACTGGGATGAATGGGCGCAGAAAACCATTCCAGTGCCGATGACCATCGGCCACGAGTTTACCGGTGTTGTCGATGCTGTCGGAGACCACGTGAAAGGATTTGCGCGTGGCGATCTGGTAGTAGGCGAAGGACACATCACCTGTGGACACTGCCGCAATTGCCTGGCGGGACGGCGGCATCTTTGTCCGAATACGCTGGGCGTTGGGGTCAATCGTCCCGGCGCCTGGGCAGAATTTGTGGCGATTCCGCAGGAGAACTGCTGGCATGCCGATCCATCGATCCCGCTGGATGTGCTTTCCTGTTTCGATCCGTTAGGCAACGCCGTGCACACTGCGCTCTCATTTGATTTAGTCGGAGAAGACGTTCTTATCACTGGCGCGGGCCCGATCGGTTGCATGGCCATACCGATTTGCAAACAGGCGGGCGCGCGTCACGTAGTCATCACCGACGTCAATCCCTACCGGTTAAATCTGGCGCGCACCATGGGCGCGGATGTTGCACTCGACGTGCGCACCGGAAATGTCTCCGAAGCGATGCAAAAGCTCGGGATGAAAGAAGGGTTTGACGTCGCGCTGGAAATGTCCGGCAATCCGAAGGCGTTTGGGGACATTTTGCCTAACATGTTTCACGGCGGGAAGATTGCCTTGTTAGGCATCATGCCTGGCAGCGCTGCGTTGGATTGGAATACCGTTGTCTTTAGCGCGGTGACCATTAAAGGGATCTACGGCCGCGAGATGTACGAAACATGGTACAAAATGACGGCCATGATCCAGAGCGGTCTCGATATTTCCCCCGTCATCACTCACCGCTTTCCGTACACCGAGTTCAAGGAAGCGATCGAGCTGATGAAATCCGGTAACTCCGGGAAAATCGTGCTGAACTGGGCCGAGTTGTCATCCTGAACGAGCTTTCCAAAGAGTCGAACCGGCTGCATCAAATTTGCGCTTGCAGCGTCATGTGCCGTGAAAATCATTCGCATGGCTACACGAATTGATGAGATCGTTGAAGGTATCTACAGGATTTCAACCTGGCAGCCGCAATACGGGATCACATTCAATCAATTTCTGATCGCGGATGAGCGACCGGCGCTGATTCACACGGGCATGCACGATTTGCACGGCCCGACCCGCAAAGCCATTTGCGAGGTGCTTGACCCGGCGAAGCTGGCATACGTCGTTCTATTGCATTGGGAAGGGGATGAGAACGGCGGGATGGCGCAGTTTATGAAAGAGGCGCCGAACTCCAAGTTGATCGGCTCGATGCTCTCGATTCAACTCAATGCAATCGGCTTCGGACTGGCTGAACGCACACGCGGTTTTCGCGATGGAGAAACTCTCGACCTGGGGACGCGCAAACTGCGATTTTTGGAAACGCCGCACGTGCATCATTGGGATTCAATGATGGTGGTCGACGAAAAATCGCGGAGTCTATTTCCGTCGGATCTCTTTATTCAACCTGCCGACCAGCCGCCCCTGGTCACAGAGAACCTGTCGATGCCGATGCTCGAATTGTATCGCGCGGCTGGAATTTTCGCGCACGAACTACCCATTCGCCAGGTTGTCGATCGCTTGGAGAAGATGAATCTGGCATGGGTACACCCGATGCACGGAGGCTCGTTTCAGCAAAACGCCTTTTCCAACTACGCGAGAGCACTGCGTGAAAATGAATTCGCTTATCGCGGGATGTTACTGGGCCGCGAAATCGCGAAAGTCGCGCCGATGTGAATCAGCGCAGTGACGCGGCTTCTTTGTGCCGGCCTTCGAGTTCCAGGACCATCCGTTTAATGTGCCTGTAATCCTGGTGCCGGCGCAGGAATTGGAGGCTCTCATCCGGATCACCCCATTTCACAACTTCGATTGTTTCCTCGCGTGCGCCCCAGTTGTTCATTTCACGCTGGTTCGCCATGTAGAGATCGATTGTGTTTCGTCCTGAAAGTGCCCAGCCATAATCCTCTACGCGATAGTTTTGTCCGGTCGAGAGAAGGCGAAAAACCGTGCCTGCCGGCCAACGCGACCAATCGGCCGCTGCGCTGCCGATCTGCGGCGACCTAACGACTGCCACGGCTCGCTTCACGTTCCGCGCCGGTTTGACCACGCGGGTTGCTCTCCGCGCTCGTTTCGGCCCGGGTGTCACCGGTTCGCGTTCTTCCATCGAGAAACGTTTCAGTGGCGGCGAATACGAACCACTTTCGTCCACGGGAATCGCGCGTGGAGCTTCGTAGGCCAGCGTGGCAGTCGTTACGACTTCAGCTCGATGAATCGCCGGGCCCGCCGCATGCAATTCTCCACCGAGCGCGTTGCGGTTACTGTACTGGCGATGGTCAGCTTCAGTGTGCGTGTATGCAGTCGTTCGCACCTGCTGGAAATTCGTCTTTGCCAGCGGCGGCTCGTATGCGGGTAAAGCGGTATGATGTGTGGTGCCGCAGCCGGTAAGCAGAACGATGGCGATGAAGGCCGCCAGCAGGATTAAGGCAAGGTTCCGACGCTCAGCGTAGGTCAAGGCGTATCACCTGCCGGAGTTATTAACAGTTATTCACAAGGACGCAAGAAGAATATTCGGACGGCGTCTGCAAAATACACGAACCACGAACGCGATAATCCAGTTGTCCTTGTGTCCGACGTGGACTTTATCCGAGATGATTCGTAGCTTGGTTTCGCCATGATCGCACAATTCGACAAACAACTTTCGAAAACACTCGAGGATATTAAATCGCAAGGCCTGTTCAAATCCGAGCGCGTCATCACGACGCCCCAGGATGCTTACATCGCGATCACTGGCGGGAAACGTGTACTCAACATGTGCGCGAACAATTATCTGGGCCTCGCCGATCATCCTGCGCTGATTGCTGCTGCCAAGGAAGCGCTCGACACGCATGGTTTCGGTATGGCGAGCGTGCGGTTCATCTGCGGCACACAGGACATTCACAAGGAATTGGAAGCCGCGCTTTCAAAATTCCTCGGGACAGAGGAAACGATTTTGTATCCTTCCTGTTTCGACGCGAACGGGGGCCTGTTCGAAACGCTGCTCAGCGAGCAGGACGCGATTATCAGCGATGAATTAAATCACGCCAGCATCATCGACGGTATCCGGCTCTGCAAAGCGCAAAGGTTTCGCTACAAGCACAACGACATGGCGGATCTGGAGGCGCAACTCCGGGCCGCACAAGACGCGCGCTTCAGATTGATCGCGACCGACGGCTGTTTTTCCATGGACGGAACAATCGCGGATCTTCCGGCTATTTGCGATCTCGCCGAAAAGTACAACGCGCTCACGATGATCGATGATGCGCATTCCACCGGGTTTCTGGGCAAAACCGGGCGCGGCACGCATGAATATCGAGGCGTGATGGGCAGGATCGATATCATTACCGGCACGCTTGGAAAGGCTCTGGGCGGGGCCAGCGGCGGATTCACCAGCGGACGAAAAGAAATTATCGGTCTTCTCCGGCAACGTTCACGTCCTTATCTATTTTCCAACACCATCGCGCCACCGGTTGTTGCTGCTTCAATCAAGGCGCTGGAGCTCCTGAGCGAATCGACCGAATTGCGCGACAAGCTTGAGGAGAACACGATGTTCTTCCGAGCTGCGTTGACTGACCGTGGCCTAACGATTAAACCAGGCGTGCATCCGATTGTCCCGATCATGATCGGCGACGCGGCCAAGTCCCAGAAGTTCGCTGCACGGATGTTGGAGAAAGGCGTGTACGTGATCGGGTTCTTCTATCCGGTCGTGCCGCAC
>JAICUQ010000032.1 GCA_025935755.1 Chthoniobacterales bacterium
GCGAAGCCCACCTCGCCCGTGCCGAAAACCTGTACATGGGTTACCTCGATTACGATGGCGCTTTAGCAGAACTCACCACGGCGAGCCAGACTTTGCCTAACGATCCGAGCATTTCTGGGTTGGAAGGTGCCATTCTGCGTCGCCAGGGCAAACAAGAAGAGGCATTGCAGAGTCTCGAGCACGCGGTCGAACTCGACCCGCTGAACTTCTCCGGTCTGCTGCAGCTGGCACTTAGCTACGATTATCACCGCCGTTATGGTGACGAAATCGCTGTCTTGGATCGCGCGCTCGCCCTTCAACCGAACGACGTACAGACGAAAGTGATACGCGCTTACGTAGAATTTGATTGGAAAGGTGATACTCGGCCTCTCCATTCATTGCTTGATGAAATCCGCGCGAAAAATCCCGGTGACCTTGAAGACGTGGCCGATAACTGGCTTGCATGCGCACTGGCTGAACGCGACGCAATTGCCGCTGCGGATGCATTGGCCGCGATGGGGGAAAATAAATACGGGAATGACATCGTAAAATTCAGTCGCGCTTTCGTAGAAGGTCTGATTGCGCGAATGACCAACGATCATGACAAGGCCGTGGCGGCCTTCGCCGCCGCTCGGGAGGAGCAGGAGCAAGTCGTTCAAGCTCACCCGGATTCCGCGCCTGCCCTCGTTGTGCTTGGGTTGATTGATGCCGCTCTGGGTCGGAAAGATGACGCGTTACGGGAGGGCCGGAGGGCCGTCGAGCTTCTCCCGATAACAAAGGATGCGCTGAGCGGCAGTGGAATCGTTCTCTACTTCGCGATGATCGCGGCCTGGGTTGGGGAAAAGGATCTCGCCTGTGAGCAACTTGCCAATTCCAGGAAACATTCGCGAGAAGCCAGCTATGGTCAGTTGGCATTGCTTCCCTCCTGGGATCCGCTTCGAACCGAACCGTGTTTTCAGGAAATCGTCGCTTCTTTGGCGCCAAAATAATCCGGCACGCGAATCTTTCGGCGTAACAAATCACCGGATCTCGCACAGTACATTAGTGGAGGCCTGTATGAGGTCTCAGCAGTTTTGACGCAAATCGAAATCAAAACGCGGAAAGGAACTCACATATGTTCAGTATTAGAGAAGTAACAAAAACCAACAACGCCGGGCGACTTGCTTTGTCGTTCATGCTTCAACTTGCGGTGGTAGCCGTTACCATTGCGATAATTCTTGCTCCATCGGCCGCTTCCGCGAGGCGCTCTCCTCCGACCCCTCAGAATTTTCACGTCACCGCGCAAACCGCCTATACGATCACCGTCGCGTGGAATCCGCCCGGGAACAACTCCGGCGAATTCGATTACCACCTTTCCGGAGCCTACGGCGTTACTCCCGCGGTCCTGCCTAAGACCGCCACTAGTTACACCTTCACGAGACTACATTCCGGAAATCAGTATTGGCTGTTTATCTACGCCAGGGATTCAAACGGAAATACCTCCGGAACGGCCAACACGACGACCAGAACGCTTCTTGATACCACGCCTCCTACAACAGGGCCCAGCGTCACGGTAACAGACGTCGGGTCCAACTACATCTCTCTTTCCTGGACCGCCGCACAGGACGATTGCCCTTTTCTCTCATACCAGGTTTCGGTGAACGGCGATCCGTCTACGGAACCGAGCCCTAATATGTCGGCTACGCTTCGCTTCCTGCAGCCGCAGACTAGTTACACCCTGACTGTCCGGGGACGCGATGAGGGGCGTTTCTGGTCACCGTTCAGTGCGCCAGTAACCGTGACGACGCTGCCGCCGAATCCTAACGATCACACGCCGCCCACCACGCCTGCGAATTTGAGCGCGTACTCATTCGGCGACGGCAGCGCCGAGATGCAAATCCAGTGGTCTGAATCGACTGATAATTTTGATGCGCAAGCAAACATCCGTTACGACGTTTACATCAATGGTGTCTTTGAGGATGTCCGCTTCGGTTCCGGTGGTCCTATCACGGATTATGGAGTATTCGGGCAAAATACGATCGAAGTGATTGCCACGGATACAGCGGGTAACGCATCGCCGCCGGCGACGACGACGCTATTCATTCAATAGCGTTCCAGGCAGATTCACAGATCCAATATGAGTTAAAAGGTTGCATTGTCGATCCTCGTTTGGGGAACGCCAGCGTCGCTGTCGTAGGGGGCAAGGCAAGATCGTCGATCAGCTTAGTTCCGGGATCTCGTGCCGGAGCGCGGTACTTTCTGCGTAACAGATTCGCGGATTTCGCACAGTACAACACGAAGGGGTGTTGTCGTTAAGCTAGTTATGGAAAGGAAATCCTTATCTCAATCAGCATTCGTTAATCTGCGCTTTGTAGTCGGGTTTGGTATTTTTGTGTTGGGTGTGCTTCTGGCGCTGGTGGGACTGGCAGATCCGTCTGCGTCCAGACACCGAACCGGGACAACGGGAACGACGCCTGCTGGCTCCGGCAGCATTCTCTTTGACCAACTTACCAGCTTCACGTTGGGCTTTGTTCCCACGCAGCACTTTCTTCCGCCGGGTCCATCCGACTCGGAAGCGGCCGACGACTTCGAGGTGTTTGATCCGCAAGGCTGGACCATCGGGCAATTCAATTTTGAGATTGGACTTGTAGGAATCGAGCCCTCGATGCTGGACGTTCGTGTTTACCCGGACAACAACGGTCATCCAGGAGAGCCGGCGCTCTGCAGTTACGACGGAATTGCCGGTACTGTGCACGGCTTTGAACAGCCAGTATTGAGCGTACCGCTGCCGGCCTCGTGCGCGCTGCCACAGGGTCGCTACTGGATGTCAGTCGTGAGGAGCGACGGTGCTGGCATGAGTTGGGCGGATGGGTTACCCAATCCGTTTCCGCCTCCGTTCGTCCTTGGCGCGCACGCTCACTGGCACAATCCTGGTGATGCGTTCGGCACTGGCTGTACCGGCTGGTCCGACATCACGACCTGTCTCGTGGACGGCGAGCCGATCGGCGGTAGCGGCGAGCAATTCAAATTCCAAATCTGCGGTGTCACTGGTTTGGGTGGCAGCCCGGTCGGATGCCCTGCTGAAGTAGTTAGCTCGCATCTTGCGGTCACGCTCGCAGTCGACAACGGCGATCCCGGGCAATGTGGCAAGGCAACCACGCTTGAGGTCGACGCTGGTCAGCGCGTTAACGTTTGTTATACCATAACTAACACTGGTGGAACGACCCTGCGTTTCCACTGGTTGCGTGACAATCGGCCACCACGACCTTTCGCGCGGCAGCTAACGATCGAGCCGGGGCAGAGCTTTCACTTCAATCGAGTGATTACGGCAATTGAATCTGAGGCGATTACGGCGGAGGCCCAATCAACAGATGTGCTCCCATGGTACTTTTCAACTGTTAATGGCTTTGACTTTGTCGATATCTCCGGCACCGGTACTCCACTGAATCTCGAGGACGATGGCTCAGCCAACGTGACAATGCCGTTCCGATTCAATCTCTTTGGAGTGGAGTCGAATCAACTCTGTATCAACAACAATGGTTTTATGCTGCTTGACTGGTCGAAACCTTGCAGTGGTTTCTATGAAGATGCCTCTATCCCGAACGAAAGCGTCCCGCTTAGATCCTCTCAGATCGCACCGTTCTGGGACGATCTCTTTACCAGCGGGAATGTGTACTATGGTGTCGCCGGCCAGGAACCTGATCGACGATTCATCGTCCAATGGCATCAGAAAAATCATTATAACAACGGACAGAACGACCCGGGTACTATCACATTCCAGGCAGTCCTGAGTGAGACAACGAACGCAGTGTCGTTTCAGTATGTTGATACGACATTCGAAAATCCGCAGCATCCTGAATGGGATCGCGGCGGCAGTGCCACCGTTGGTTTCCAAAGCTATGTTCGGGACAGTTTCGGGGGCGCCTTGCGAAGCCTTCCTTTCCATCAGCCGCTGCTCGATCCAGAGTCAGGTATAACATGGCCTGCAACGCGCTCCTTTCACACAACATCAGATGCAACGGCAACTCTCAACGTTCGTGCGCCAGTCATTAACGTTAGCCCTGGCACGCTGGAAGCGACCGTCCCGCAAGGAGGTGCAATCCCGGTTCCATTTATCATCAACAACCTGGGCACACTTGAGTTGCAATGGCAGCTTGGCGAATCGCCCTTGGGCAGTAGATCACATTTCCCCCAGCCGTCAGTTCCGGTCTTAGCGGACCGAAACATCTCTTCCAAGTTAGACTTATGGGACTTGGCGCCGCGGGGCAGGTTGAAACCGCGCATCAGCCATCATGAACGAGGCAGCCAGCTCAACATTTTTGGCACGACGGCTTTCGCCATTCGATATGAGTTCACAGTGCCGCCCTTTCCGACCCTTTACCAGCGATTCAACGATATCACCGATCCTACTAATACGGACCCGATGGGCGACCTCGTCGCGCGGGATATCTTCGCTGGGGCATTCATTGGCACCGATTTCAGTCAACACTTTGGGATTGACGACTGTTGCAATAACTTTCTAAGTATCGATACCGCGACCGGCGAGTTATCGATCAACATGGGCCGGGTGAAAGGCGCACCTCAAATTCAGCGGTGGTGGGGTATGACTTGGGACGCAACAACGAACACGCTGTTCGCTGTTGGAGCAGACGACTTCACACCTACGGCTAACACCACCTTTTTCCTGGCCCGGATCGAAAAAGGTCACGAAGTAACGGCGACGATAATCGGCGGCCTGCAAGGCGTTCCACAAGGGATAGCTATTGTGGGCATCGCCGTGGATCCCATCGGGCGAATGTTTGGGATCGACATCCTTGGTGACCGACTCTTTGCAATCGACAAAGACGCTGCGGAGATCTCGCCAATCGGAGCGCTCGGGTTCAATGCAAACGGAGCCGTCGGACTCGACTTTGATGACGGTACCGGAACGCTTTATCTGACGAGCATCGACGATAACAGCGGGGTGGCCAATCTCTATACGGTGAATACCGCGACCGGTGAAGCGAGCGTGGTGGGTCAACTCATCAACGGGAACCAGCACACGGCCTTGGCGATCGCTTCAGGCACCACTTGTGCCCCGCCAGGCGACGTACCCTGGCTTTCAGTAAGTCCGTCTTCGGGCAATGTCCCTCCTGGCGGTGCTCAGGAACTAACCGCGCAGATGGATGCAAGCGAACTAACGATAGGAACGTATCATGCAAACGTGTGCGTAGGCAGCAACGATCCGGTCCGTCCTTTGCTAACGGTGCCCGTCACGTTGACGGTCACTGGTGCTGGTACTCCTACGCCGACGGCGACAACGACGCCGACGGCCACAGGTACGTCAACTCCAACTCCGCGGCCTACGGCCACGCCCCGAAATAGCCCAATACCGAGGCCTCGCCCCACGCCGCAGCCCCGTCCGTGATCCTCTTTGACCTCATCGCAAAGTAAATGGCGTTTAACTTTTAATTGTCTGCAATCGTTTGCCTACCACATAGCGTGACTCTATGAGAACCAATGACCGAAGACGACGAATACCGAGAGTTGCGTTGTTGTTGCTCGTGGCGTTCCTGACGTCGTCGATCGTAACCGCGTCGACCCTGCAGCAGCGTGTCGCACCACCATCGGGTACCTGTAACTTGCCGCCGATTCCTGCGCCTGGACAATCCGTGACTTGGACGCTCGCGGGTAGCCCGTACGAAATCTGCCAGAATATCACCATCCCATCTAGTTCGACCGTTATCGTTGAGGCCGGAGTGCACGTTAACTTCGACACTGACATGCAAGTGATTGTGTTAGGGACAATGGAACTTCAGGGGCAGAGCGCCCAGCATATCGTGTTGCAGGCACCGGCTGTTTTCCCACCGATCATCGATATTGATGGCGGCAGTTTCAACGCAGCTTTCTCAGATTTCACCGGGCAGGTGCGCGTGGAAAACGGTGCGAACGTCGCCCTCTCCGATTGCGCGTTTCAGGGAAACAATGCTGTGCTATGGGCGCAGGAGTTGCCGACCGCACCGCCGTTCATTCGAGTTGAGCGTTGCACGTTCACTTCATCCTCTGCTTTCATCACCGACGCGCTATCCGTGCTTAACGATAATATTTTTAACAGTGCCATATGTTCCCTGCTGCGAGGTTTTGCCGATATAACAGCAACGAATACGTTCACTAATTCGAACTTCTCAGTGAATCGACAGGAAAGCTTTCAACCGTTCTACCTCAATGGAGTACATGCTACCAACAGCGCCCAAGCAGGGCTTGTTTTACAGGGCGGCAACTATTCAGTCGGCATTAATACCGTTCTTCAGAATAACCTTTATCCTGTCGCACTTGAAGGTGGTTTGCTTCCGGAGAGCGCGATTCCCTTAACCGGCAACACAGTCAACGCAGTTAACGTTGGGAACGGTGGATTCGCCGGGAAAGGTCGATGGTCTCAAATAGCGCTGCCGTACCGACTGACTCAACCTGCAACCGATTTGCCAGGCGGCGACCTCACCATCGATCCCGGTGTGATTGTCGAAGCCACAGATCCCAATGCTGCGCTGCGTTTCCGATCAACGCGGCATTCTGTTTTGAAGGGATTGCCTGACAACCCGATCACCTTGCGCGGCCTCAATGGACAACTTTGGGAGGGTTTGCTTTTCGCTACAAACTCAACCACTGGCTGCCGGTTGGAATACTGCATGGTCGAGAACGCACATTTCGGCGCTGCAAGCACAGACAACTGGCTGTACGTGGATAGTTCCCGATTCATTAATAACATCGTCGGCACGAACATGAATACATTTGGTGCCATCACGTTCGCAAAGACGCGTTTCATCACCAACGGGAGCGGCGTGAGCTTCGACGTGCAGGGTAGTCCGTTCCTCAACAATCCATCCACACCGAACTCGTTCGAAGGAAACAGCGCCGGAATTGATGCGTTCAGCGCAGGGTCAACCGCAGATGCTCGCAATTGCTGGTGGAACGATCCCAGCGGCCCGACCACTCCGCGCAATCCCGGCGGACACGGCGATTCAATCGTGGGCACAGGCGAACCCGGCGTACAATTCGTTCCCTTTCTGACCAGTCCGCCGGACTTCAATAACACGCCGCCGGTAGTCCGGATGATCGGGCCGGGTCTGACCCAGTTATACGCTTCACCAGATCTTCAAATCCCTGACTTTCTGCTCGACCAAGGTACGAAATACATCGTTACCTGGACCGCTGACGACGATGACACCATCGCCAGTCAACGAATCGACTTTTCACCTGATGGACACTTCCCGGATCGCTATTCCACCCTGGTAAGTAACATTCCCGCTTCGACGAGGTCGTGGGAGATAACCATCCCTAATCCCGGTTTTGCCGCATCGAATCAACCGCAATTTCTTCGGGTTGTTTCGATGGATGCCAGTGGCCAGGAGGGTTGGGACGAAGCACCGGTGCTGGTTCCGTCGGGTAACGTCACCGGTAACCTAACAATCACAACAGATTTGAGTGGTCAGACTTTCGCTGGTGGTGAACCGATCCCCGATATGGATTGGACCGGGTCGGTAAACGCCGGAACCATCACACCAGTTGTGGTCCTCGAATCGGATGGCGCAGGCCTGTCCGGTTTGAATATCAGCGGTCACGGAATGTTCTTTCAGGATTTTCCATTTGTAAGTACGGACCGCGCACGCCTTGCACTACAGGTTCGTAATAACTCGAATGATGCCAAATGGTTTTTCGCCGGTGGTTACTTTTCGATCCGTCACGACTCGCGCCTGGGACTTCAGCCACCCAGCGTGACTCTCCAATCGCCGGTGGGCGGGGAATCGTTTCCGGGTGGCGCAATTGTTCCTATCTCTTGGACAGCTGCAGCATCAGAAGGTCTGCGCTCATTCGATATCCAGGGATCGTACGACTCCGGCCGCACATGGCATCCAATCACACGCGATTTACCAGCCACGGCGATCAATTACGACTGGCAGCTACCATCATCAACAGGAATCCCCGATGTGCGGGTCCGAGTCGTTGCGAGAGACATTCGCTTTCAGAACAGTTCATCCACCAGCGGAGCGTTCAGCATAACGCCGTCGGGTCCTACACCAACGCCGACTGCTACTCCTACCGAGACGCCGACGGTAACGCCGACCCCGAGTGTTACACCGACTCCCACGCCTACAGCCTCGGGAACCCCAACAGCTACGCCAAGACCAACTCCCACCCCGAGGCATAGACCGTCGCCACGACCTCGCCCGTCGCCGTTGCCCAGGCCCTGAGACAGTATGTCTTGCGATAACATGATTCGCTATTTTGACGTTCTAACAGTGGATAACAAAACTGTTCGTTTGGTTTGGGTCCTGAGGACAAAAATAGAGGACGCTTCGACTGGGGGGCGCACGATTCTTGCCGTTGCGAATGGGTGTTGTCCGGCGAGACGTGCGCTCACCAATCGCGAGGGTTTAGGTTTGGATGACGCTCGCCGTTCCTAGCCAAGTGCAGAAGCGAGCTTCAGAAGGCTTTCCCTGATTTGTGCCGGCGTCCACGCACCGAAACCGAAAACAAACGCCGGCTTGAGTTTCGCGTCGATGCAATAAAACGAAAGCGGTGATGGCTTAATTCCGATATCGCCACAGGCTCGAGCGACTCTTCTGAAATCTGTTTCGGATCGAAGCCAGGCGACGAAATTTAGTCCTGCTTCAGGTATTTGAAGAATAAACCGATCGCCCAGCAGCTTGTTAAATTCGGTGACGAAGAATTCCCGGCGTTCGGCGTACAGTTTTCGCATCCGCTTGATATGGCTCAGGAAAAATCCTTCGTTGATAAAACGGGCCAGCGTGGCTTGATCGATCGCGGAGGAGTGTTGATCCATTGTGCTGCGGATTTTGACTAACGAGTCGATTAACTGCTCGGGGGCAACGACGTAGCCCAGCCGCAAGGAGGGATAAAGAATTTTACTCATCGTTCCGGCGTAAATTACCCGGCTGAATTTGTCGATTCCTTGCAAGCAGGGAAGCGGCGGTCCGGTAAAACGAAACTCAGCATAAAAGTCGTCTTCAAAAACGAAAGCATCGTGAGCACCGGCGAACTCGAGCAGCGCGGTCCGGCGGTTAAAACTCATTGTCATACCGAGCGGATATTGATGCGAAGGGGTTACATGGATCAATTTGGGGCCCTTTTCGTGCGCGGATCGACCGATCACGATGCCTTCATCGTCGAGAGGCTTCGGGACCACTTTCGCGCCCGCTAAGATAAAGACTCTGCGCGCTTGATGAAACCCGGGATCTTCAATCCACACCGGCTGGCCCTTGTCCAGGAGTGTCATTGCTGTAATCAGCATTGCCTGCTGCATCCCTCCAACGATCAGGATTTGATCCGGATGACAACGTGCCCCTCGGAAATCGGACAAATAGGTAGCAATCGCGCTGCGCAGATCTTTGTCGCCTCGGCTGGAAGCGTGACGCAGTAGATGCACGCCCTTTTGCGCCAGCACGTGCGACCTAAGCCGCTCCCAGATATGGATCGGAAATTCATCAACTGCTGGAAATCCCGGGACCAGAGAAACACCTGTCCCGGCATCGAGCGCTCCGAGATCAAATTGCTTGCCTACTCGCGCATCCGGAATCGCTCTTGCCCGAGTCGAAATGCGAGGTGCGTGCGGCACTTGAGGCAGGGCTTTAGATTTTTCAGCGGTCAAAAAACTTTCGGGAAGCGGACACGCCACAAAAGTTCCTGATCTTGGTTTCGAGCGCAGATATCCTTCTGCATGGAGCTTCGAAAACGCTATGCTGACCGTTAATCGTGAGATCCCCAAATCCGCAGCAAGAATCCGCGACGAAGGAACCCGGCGTGCGCCGCCAGTGAAACTGCCCGATCGCAGCTCATCCCGGATTTGGCGATACAACTGATCGTGCAGTGGCTCAGCCGCAGCACGATCCAGCCGAATCATTTCAAACCCGATGATTGCACGGCGCCGTCTTTTCCTAAGAAGCGATTTTCTACCCGACATAGCGGAACCCGTGTGTCGCTTTCGCTAAGTACTCTGCAGTTTGCGAGGGTATCATCAACACACAATGGAATCAGATTGCGGAATGGCCACCGCAATGTTCGACACAAAGCGGCGATGACAATGCGAGAAACTGGCCTTAGCCAAAGTTCATAACTGGATCTTGTGGCGTCGGCCATATTTCACGTTGTTGAGTTGTTATGTATATCAAATCAATTGGAATCTTTTTAGTAACGGTCATGCTTTTTGCAGCGACCGCAGCGGCCGCCAACCCGGTGCTGGAAGGTGTTGTGAAGGACGCCAGGGGTCGTCCTATTCAAGGTGCGATTGTTCAAATTGAATCTAAAGACGGCGGCAGAGTGCTAACGGTCGCTAAAACAGATCACAATGGCCGTTACACTTCGGAACCTATCGGCGCGGGCACTTACCGAGTGACATTGGTTGTGAACGGCGTCCGGAAGACTTCCATTAACAATACCACGCTTGAATCGGATGAGGCCACAAAGCTGAACTTCGATCTGACTCAAAGGCGCGCATTTGTAACAGTAAAGAAAGGTATACACAGAGTTTGGATACCAGCGTTTACGGGAAGCCGTTTACCAGGGCGTTGGGTTGAGGTCGATGACGGCGGCGCCTGGGCCGCGGAAGCTACGGCCAACAACATTGTACGAGTTAGTGGCGAAGAACTACAACGAACAGTGCACAGCCTGGGGATAAAACGTGGGCAATAACCTGGCCGCAGATCCCGTCGCTTAGAAGCGAGTGGACGTTTTAGCCTTCGGCTGGCCCTTGCTGCCATTCAACTGGACTCTCTCCGAAGGTTACCGGTCTTTCGCCGCTGTTCCTTTACGTTACGAACATAGAGAACAAGATCGTAGCCGCGGCCGCTCGGATAGGGCTTACCGGCGGCTTCGAAACCGTATTCAGTCGCAAAGGGTTTCGCTCGTGCATCGTCTCTGGTCGTGGCGAATAGATTCTCGTTTTCAACCGAACTGATTAGCTGACTGATGATACGACGCGAGAATCCTCGTCCTTGATGTGATCTACGGACAGCTACCCAGCCCAGTTCAACTGGGTATTCGTCTGAGAGAATGGATATTCCGGCTTTCGCGAACACTTTAGCCCGGTAACTGGACAACGGACGTTTCAAGGCACCGATTCCGACGAGTTGCCCATTTGATTCTCTCAGGAATAACAACTGATAGGCTTTGCGAATGCGGTGAGTTACGCCTTCCGGATCCACTGTCCCTGCTGCGACAAGCAGCTTCTCAAAATCGGCGAGCGCCTGCGGAGTGCAATCTCCGGGCGAAAGCATGGACGAAATTACCATCGCATTGTTTTTGCGCCTAAATAAATCACCGAGCTCGCGGGACCGCGAGCCGATTGTCCGCCAATACGCGTCATCTTATGATTCGCGCGTGAACATCGAAACCGACAAAATCATTCGGTATCAAAATCAAAACGCTTCTCTCTGGTCCTCCTCGCGCTGATCGGCTGCTTCTAAGGCCCAATGTCGTATGCTGACATGCCCCACCGAAAGCCGGTTATCCCGACGGCCTGCGGCGGGTTTGCGCAAGGCGGGAACGTCGATAACTAACACGCCGCGGACGCTTGAGTTGCCAATCCTCTGCACTTACAATTCGACCAGAAAGGGAACAATAATGAAAAGCTACATCTCACGAATGACATTGGCAGTGTTACTCGGCATATTTATGCTGCCTCCACTTACCCCCTCCGCTCAACCCCAAACACGTCCGTGGTGGTTTTATGGCTGTCCTAAAGGGGTCGTTGCGCAAATTCCCGGTGATGTGCCAGGGCCAGGTAGCAAGGGATGGACCGAATATCAAAGCTGTTTACAACAGAATCTCGGCGTGTCGGCTCAACAGAGCGCTCAAATAGCGCCCATTCTTGCCAATGAAGGGCAGAAAATAATAGCTACCAGGAGCAACAATTCGCTTTCTGATTCACAGAAGAGACAAGAGGTTAAGTCTTTGCAGGCCCAATCTGATTCACAGCTGAAGGCTATCCTTTCGTCTGCTCAATACGACAAATTGCAAACCGTCCGGTATCAAGCTCTGCGATGGGTTACTCAGAAACGACTCGGTTGGCAGTAGCAACTAGCTTGTGGAACTATGGCGTCGATTCGTTCTTCACCTAGTCTTGTTCACTATGTTGTTGTTTGATTTCGCTTAAACAGCTTGCGAATTGATGCACCAACCGCGATTACGCCAATGATGATAAACTTTTTGGCCGCCAGAATAGCTACCCACGCCGCTTTGAAAAATCCGAGTTTCACCGCAGCAGCTGCGGCCGTTCCGGCAACGAGTGCTGCCAGGCCGTATTCGGCGATCTTGTCGGTCTTCGGGTTGAAGTCAGCATACCGATGTCCAGGATTGAAGTCGATGGCTGCAAGGATCCTTGGCGTAGCCTTTTCAATATCGGGTAATTGAGACATTGCAGCTACACCGTTGAGCACCAACACTCCGCCGCGGCCAAGCATTCGTATGTTGTAATTAAGAGTGTTGTCCAGTTGTGATCCAAATTTAAGCTCCTTGGCCCAGTAAAGCTTATGCGTCTGACTATCATAGCGCGGGGCTTTCGCCCAGCCGACGAGATGCACCGGCTCATAGCCAGCGTTTTGACGCTCCTCGTTCGCCGAGGCAACGCTTTTCTGCATCTGAGTCAGCAACTCAGAGTAGTTGATCTTTTCCGCATCTTTATCGCTCACGTACCCATCCGCTTCGTAAGTCATCACCACCGCCCAGGATTTCTCGCTCAACGGACTTACCCCATCAGGCATCAACATGCCTAGCGGAGGTGCCGATCCCGGTGGGTTTCCCCATAACTTCACCAGCACAGTTTGAGCATCCGGCCCATCCAGGAATCGAAATCCATCTGGCACATGCAAGATCGCCAGACCGTCATGCACGGTGATGTCGCCCTGCTGAAGTTTGAGCCCTGAGATCAACACCTCCGCCTGCTCCCGCGAAATACTTTGTTTCTCGGCGCGGGCCGCTAGCAACGTCAGCAGAGAAACCGTGGTAATGCACAGAAATTTGGCAGATAACATCTTCATTGTGATTGGTGTGTACTGAATTTGACCGGGCCTCTTCAAGCCAAAATACCAGGAACCTTGCCTGGCTCACAACATGTTCGGCTGTCGCAGCCGTCCTACGGCCGTTCAGCGGTCGTGGCGCGAAATATTTTTGTATGAAAACAAATTTTCTCGCCACCATTTCTCTCGTTGGTATTGCCTTGTTTTGTGTGAACCAGGCGCAATCACAACCTCCACCTCCATCAGTGTCAACAGGGCGCACTACCGAACAAGCGACGCGTCCACAGGCGTCCGGCGGTGGCCATGGCCAAGTGTGGGTTAACACAGAATTAGGTATTTACCACAGGGAAGGGTCGCCTTTCTATGGCACCACGGCGAAAGGCAAATACATGACGGAACAAGAGGCAATTCAGGCAGGGTACAAACGCGCTCCTAAAATGCGCTGATAAACCAAGCCATTTGTAAATCCAACTGTTCTGCCCGCGATCTCATCTCGTTAAGATCGGATCAAGCCAGCCAAACATTTTTTGAAAAAATATTTCACGGCCACCGGCTTCGCAGTGTTCGCCTGCGCCTTCACTGCTGGTAAAGAGCACATACTGCTTCGGACATTGTAAAGCGTTGTACAAATCCGTGCCTCCTCCGCGGCGCCGGTCATTTTCAGCCTCAGCGACGAATGTTGGGCAGCGAATCTTTTGCGCTACATCCGCTAACGAGTACGTCTGAAACATTTTGAAATATTCCCAGGGCGTGGCCGCGCCGTGCACCCACATGCCGCGTCCGAGTATGAATCGTTCAGTTGTATTCTCTTGCACCTTGTTAAAGAATGCTCCGAGCACTGCCACGTCATCTTTCGCCAACGCGTTCGCTATCTCGGACGGAAACATTTTGTTACTAAGCGCTGCAGGATCAAATAACGCAGCATCCGCGATACAGGCGGCCAGCCGGTGCTCGAAGGCCACCGCGCGGGGGGCTAGGTATCCACCAAAGCTACAGCCGTAGATTGCAACGCGAGCAGGATCTACGTCCGGCCGGCTCAGCAAATAGTCAACCACCGGGGTAACGACGTTTTCCCAATCGGAGCGCATGTGTAACTTCTGCGTAACAAGCGCGCCGCCTTGCCCTGGCCCGTCAAACAGCAACACATTATAGCCGCGCGCCAGGCCTCCTTGGCCAATAATAAAGAATACCTCCTCACACGTGCCGTCATAACCGCCCGTACACAGCAAGGTTTTGCGCGGTGTGTTCCTCGAGTCAGGCTTAATAAAATAACCCGGCAGAGTAGTACCTGCGTAGGGAATTTTAAGAACTTCGATCGGCTGCTCGAATAAGGCCGCCGCTTTCTGAAACGACTTCGTCTGCTTCGTGTATGCTGCGATCACACGCGGATCAACAGGAAGCGCAAACATGAAAATGTATGCGCTTCGATAATAGTTAGACGCACGCAGGAACCCGTTGCGAGCGCTTACCCGATTACCCGCTGCGGCCGATGTGACGGCGAGATCGTACAAACGATCCGCGTACGATGACCATGCGTTGTACCAACTCTCAGCGTCGCCTGCTCTAACGTCCGCTGCAATCGCCCATGCTTCGCCGATCTGTGCACCTAGTGGGCCATAGTCGAGGGTTCGCAAAAATTGGCCATCGTACTCAGGATCATCGAAATAGATTTTCATACAGACTCGCTCTCAAGTATCAGGCGCCTTAAAGAGTATACTGCAGAAGTGAATCTCGAGAGGAACAACGAACTTTTTTGTCCAAATCGAGCGGCACCGTTCAGGGCGATCATTCACCCTAATGGTGAACCGTAAACGATCGAAACGTAGGTCAACGGGGCGATGAATGCACCGCGTTTTCTTGCGCGTTGACGGCTTGCCAGCGGCCGTCCCGGTAAATGAACACGTCGGTAAACACACTTTTGCGTGGTGTGCTTCCATCCTTGCCGGTCGTGACTACCAACCCGTTGACAATGCCAATATCGCCATAAACGCGAACACGAAGACCTTCGAAGCGTTTCGTGAGATTCCGTGCCGGAATGTGTGTTGAAGAAAACTTGATATGTTGGGCCTTGTTTAAAATGTTTCCAGTCACCACCGGGTGCAGGAAATCTGCAGCCAATATGTGCTCCAGTTTCGTCGCGTTGTGCTCGTTCTTCAGCCAATCATCTTCCAACGCGATGAGCGCATCTCGATCACGATTGCTGGTGGTGCGCTTCTGATCGCCGCTAACGGATGATGCACAGAAGATGACCGTTGCTGCGGCGAGAAGACCGTGGATGTATATCATAGCAAATTCGGTAATTACACTCAAATAACACACCAGTGAGTCACCGGCGCAGCTACTGCGAGCCTGGCAAAGCCAACAAGGGATCTTCTAACGCTTGGCGAGCTACTCGATCTCGGCGGTGATCGTGCCGTTGACGTCCTTCAACGTGACTGTGTCAACGCCCGCAAGCTTTACCTTGTCGAATGTTACTGAAAGTCCCTCGTCATCCACCAGGTTGAAATCCCACATTGCCGAATTCGTATCATTCTTAAAGCGGACGCTGATCTTTCCGCCCGCAGACAGCACTTTTCCGTCAAGAAGGAGGTTGGCGTCCCAATCCTTGTTGTCGGAGGTGGTGATATAGAGACCCTCGAAGCTTCGGCCAGTCTGGTTGACCAGCGTGAAGTCCAAATCGTTCGCGAACGCGCTTACGACGGTGACCAAAAGGATGAAGAGGAAGAACCGAAATTTCATAACTGAACTTACTTCTTCTTTTTCTTTACCTTAGTTGTCTTTTTGTAAACTGTGCGGCCGTATTGGTCTTTCACCTTGGTAGTCTTGAACACCTTGTTACCTTTTCTCTTCTTACTTGTGTATTCGTAATAGCGTGGTTGCCGGTAGACCTTGGGCTGGTTGAAGTAGGGATCGAAATCACTCGGATAAGGACGGTCGCCGACATAAACGGCGAATCCATCTGAAAAGATCGAACCCTGGCTTGATTGCCCATAGCCCAAGACCAAAGAGGCGATCACCAAAACCTGCCAGAGATAGCGAGAACTCACTTTTTCCGTTTATCAAAAACCGTTTTGCGAGTCAACGGAAAATTAGGCGCACACACGCCTCCAATTTAGGACCGGATGATTTCTGCCTGAATTCGGTCGCCACCGTCGCGTAACTAACATTATTTCGCAGGGCTCTCGTGGAGCAGAATTTGGCAGCACGCCATACTGCGAGCTTGCGGGGTTGATCAGGCGGGTTGCTCAATCATCACGGTTTGGCTCCGCGATGCCGCCGTTTCCCGGGCGGAGATTACAAAATGAACCACCACCGCTTTTCAATCACCGTAATGGACACCTAACAACCACAGAAAATTGGTTGACGTTCCGCCTGGCAACTCCTATAAGCCGCCATGAAAAAAATATTACCCCTCATTGCTGTGGCGGTTTTAACGGGAACGGTTGCGCGGGCTGCGCAAGTTGGCGACTCCGTTTTCGCCGTTGTACCCGTAGAAAACCGGGTTCCACTTGCGGTCTCGACAGACCCTCAGGAAGTCACCCACTTTGTATTAGATTCCGGTGTCTGGGAAGTATCCGGACAGATCAATTTCCTGTCGCTGTCAACGCCTGCGGGAACCATGTTTACCGCTGCCAACATCTCAATAGGTTCGCTTTCATTTGTGCCGGCTGAGACCGCAATGGTGCAGGCTGAACAAGTGGCTCGTCTCGGCAATATAATCAGAAGCATGGCGTTGGTCCCCCGCACAATCGACATTCCGGATGGGACACCTGTCTACCTGGTCGCTGGCTCGTTCAATCCTAACCCGAACGTAACTGCTTGGGGCTTCATGACAGCAGTCAAAATCCGAAACAACGTTGCGGAGTAAGATCACGGACGCCCGATAAGCATCTGCCGTTTGCGCCGGCCGCGGGGTGCTTTAGAACATCTCGCCCATTGATGTTACCTGCGGCGCGCAGACGGAAGAGTTTCTTAATTCGCGCTGCCCAGCTTGGCAGGCAACGGGTAACGGTCTTCACCTTAGTTACCAACTCTCCCGGGCCATAAAACAAATGCAGGTTGGCTACTCTTTAAGTCGGGTGTGCTAAACCTTGCTTAGCTGACTGTTCTACTGCGTTTTTCCGAGGCGATCGCGCCGCGCATAAGCGACGAGTGCATTTCAACTCGAGACTTAAATCGCAGCGCTTCGTGCCGCTTTACAAGAGGTGACTGCAGAACTTGATTCGAACCAGCCTTCACAGGAACTCGCCGGAGCGAATCGTGAAGAGCAAGTGAATTGCGCTGCATAATACGGAAAGACGTTGAAGGGACTTTAGTCGTGACTCGATCGCATGTGAATCCATGAGAAAATTCGGCGCAGTAGATCCCAGAGCTCGCGCCGTTACGATTCCTTCAACCCGACCAAGCGCTACGCCCCTGGGAACATGGTAGACTGACGAAGCCTCGAAACAAGGAACAGGCGACTGCCATTCTACCATATCTGTCGGTCGTAATTAGCCTCAAGTCGTGAAGATTTTTGTATTATTTGTCGTATGTCGATTTGGTGCCTAACCAATCGGTTCGATAGGGTAACACCTGCGTTACTTTTGGCTGCTTGTGTGCCATCCATTGTTAGTTTCATTGCGCCAGTAGCTAATCAATCAACCACAAACAACACCAATGAAAACGCAAACTTCGACAATCGACAATCTCATCGATGGTTCCCTGCTCCGAGCGGCGTTAGTTTCGATTCCATTTCTTCTCATGTGTGCTGTTCTTCTACCGGCAGTGCGAGCAGTTTCCCCAGCACCCGCTGGAGGTTATCCTGGCGGCAACACCGCGGAAGGTCAGAATGCCTTGCTTAATCTTAGTACTGGCACATTCAACACCGCGATCGGCCTCTTGTCGCTGCAGAGTGCCACGGACGGTGCCTTTAACACGGGCATTGGAGCCGGCGCCTTGCGCGCGAATACCGCAAGCGAAAACACGGCCATCGGTGCCGCGGCACTACTCAGTAATACCATCGGTGAGTTTAATTCCGCAAATGGAACGTTTGCACTCTTCAGCAACACCACGGGAAATAGCAACACAGCCATGGGGGAACAAGCCCTCTTTCTCAACACCACCGGCAGCTCCAACACGGGCACTGGTTTCCAGGCGTTGTTCAGCAACGCTACCGGCAGTTTCAATACCGCCACTGGGGATAGCGCGCTGCTCAGCAACAGTCTCGGCGACAGCAACACCGCCGGCGGGGTTTCGGCCCTCTTCAACAATACCAGCGGCTCGAACAACACTGCAGGTGGCGCACTGGCGCTTTTCGCAAATACGACGGGCAATCTTAACACAGCCGAAGGTGTTAGCGCGCTGCACGATAATACAACCGGCGACGCCAACACCGCGATCGGCGTAGACGCCCTTCACTCTAACACCACTGCTCCCAATAATACGGCGGCCGGTTTTCGTGCGCTCTTCGGCAACACGACCGGGACGCAGAACACAGCGGCTGGTGTGGCCGCGCTGTCCAGCAATACGACCGGCAGTTTCAATACGGCTGTTGGTCTTGGCGCCCTCCAAAGCAGTACGACAGCCGATAATAATACCGCGATCGGTATTAACACGCTGCTTGTGAATGATGTCGGCCACGATAACACCGCTTGCGGTGCCAATGCGCTGCAACAAAACGCCGGCCACAGCAGCAACACTGCAATCGGTTCCAGCGCACTTCTGAACAGCACTGTTGGTGACGGTAATACAGCCACAGGCTTTCTCGCCCTTCTGAATAACACCAGCGGCAATGGCAATGTTGCCGCAGGAGCGGAGGCGCTCAAGTTCAACACCACCGGTAGCTCTAACGTAGCCGTCGGCGAAAGTGCGCTTCTTGCTAACACCACCGGCACTCACAATACTGCCATCGGAATCTTTGCCGGAGAGGGTCAGACAACCGGTAGCAATAACGTCTATATCGGTTCCGGCGTGGGAGGTGTTGCCGGTGAGGAAAATAATCACACGTATATCCGCAACATCAACACGACTTCAGTCAACGGTGACAACACAGATTCCGTTACCGTAAACCTGTTCAACGGCTTACTCGGTCATGCCAGTTCTTCAGCCCGCTATAAACAAGACATCAAACCGATGGAAAAAGCCAGCGAAGTACTCTTCGCCCTGCGCCCGGTCAGTTTCCGCTATAAAAAAGACGTGGATCAAACCCAGGGTCTCGACTACGGACTCATCGCCGAGGAGGTAGCCAAAATCGATCCCAACCTCGCCATTCGCGATGGAAGAGGACACATCGAGAACGTCCGATATAATGCGATCAATGCCATGTTGCTCAATGAGTTCCTCAAGGAGCATAGAAAAGTCGAAGCGCAACAGACCAGAATTGAAAAACAGGCAGTGGCGATCGATGAATTGAACTCGATTGTAGCGCAGCAGAGAAAGGGCTTCGAATCAGAACTGGCCGAAGAACGTCACAGAATAGAAGTTCTAACAGCCGGCCTGAGCAAAGTAAGCGCTTCTCTCCGTCCAGGCATCTCCGCAGCGATGCTGGTCGCCGACGATCAACCAGGTAGCAAAAGGAGGGACGGTGAACATTAATCCGCAGATTGAATTCACTGGAATGATTCCCTTCGATATAAAATCAACCAATCACTCCTGCACAGTCCGGTTTTTCGGGGTTCTTGCAGTCCTCATGGTCTGCTTGTGGTTTTTAGCGAAAGCTCACGCCGTCAGTCCGATTCCGGACGGAGGTTACCCAGGAGGCAACACCGCCGAAGGGCAGGATGCGCTTTTAGCTCTTGCGAGCGGTAGGTTTAATACGGCTGTTGGCTTTTCGTCGCTCACCAACGATGTCTCAGGCCAGTTCAACACAGCCGTCGGCGCTGGCGCACTCTTCGCCAACATCGGCGACCCAAGTTCAGGTGCGGGTCTTGAAAATACAGCTACCGGTGCGGCGGCTCTTTTAACCAACAGTACTGGGTTTGGAAACACGGCCACCGGCGCGTTTGCTCTTCTTCTGAACAGCACCGGCAGTTTTAACACCGCCAACGGACTTGACGCGCTTCACAGCAATACGACGGGCACCAGCAACACAGCGGTTGGCGCCGACGCACTCTTTAGCAACACTACTGCTACGGGAAACACCGCCGTTGGTGCTGGTGCATTGCAAAGCAATACCATTGGTGTGGAGAACACCGCCAACGGCTTCAATGCACTCCAGAGCAACAGTGTCGGCAATAGTAACACGGCCATCGGTTTTAACGCAATGATGAACAACAAGCGCGGTACCAACAATACCGCTAACGGCGTGTTCGCGCTCGCCAGTAATACTGATGGCGGCGGCAACGTAGCCATAGGTACCGGTGCACTTTTCGATAATTCCCTTGGTAACACCAATACAGCCGTTGGCGTGTCGGCGCTCGCAAACACCCTTGTCAGTGGTAACACCGCCATTGGCAATAACGCCGGGTTTTTCGCTACTCTCGGCACTGGTAACGTCTACGTCGGTGCAGACATGACGGGGTTTACTAACGAAACGGATCATACCTATATCCGCAACATTAATACAACCCCTGTAAGCGGCAGCGGTACCGACACGGTTACGGTGGATTTAACGACGGGTCTGCTTGGTCATGCCAGCTCGTCGCGGCGCTATAAAGAGGACATCAGGACGATGAATCGCGCGAGCGAAGCCCTCTACCGGCTTCGCCCAGTTACTTTTCGCTACAATAAACAGATCGATCGGACTGAGTCCACCGCGTTTGGGTTAATTGCTGAAGAGGTATCAGAAGTAAACCCGAACTTGGTAGCACATAACTATGAAGGCAAACCTGAAGCTGTGCATTACGAGATGGTGGGGGCGATGTTGCTCAACGAGTTTCTTAAAGAGCACAAAAAGATCGAACAACAACAGGTGACCATCGCGGCGTTAAAATCCGCGCTCACACAGCAGCAGAAGCGTTTTGCGGCTCGGTTCGCAAAACAGGAACAGCAAATTGGCGCGATGGCTGCGGGCCTGGAGAAAGTGAGCGCGCAGCTTGTAGCACGAAAATCGTCTCTGGTTGATTCCAACTGAACAGTCACGCATTTGCATGACTCAGACGCGCCAGACCTCTGACTCAGCTATAAACGTGCGCGATTCGGCACGCTAAATTCTCACAGCAACCTACAGTCCCCGGGTGAATGGGCAGCCATTCGCCATGATGGGCAATTGTTGCCTGCTTTACTGACTAAACTCATCGCCTGATTTGTACGTGTGAACCACGGTGCCGTTGACGTCTAACACTCGAACGGTCGCTTCCTGCGCGAGCCTGCGTGACCGAAACCTCGCGAATTCGACGGCGTGGCGCACCGCATCAGGCCCTGAATACCAGATCGGGCCGCACCGAAAAGCATCGCTGATCAAATCGAAGCCATCTCCGTCTTTGCGAAGACGGAGATCGTACACATCCTCGCGGGCGAACTCATCACTGTTTCGTCCATTACCCTTTCGTCCCATAATCCCCTCACCCTGTTTTCTGACGGCTACGCCGTGCCAAACTTTTCGTCTACGAAACAATCGCGCGCGCGATCCGTCAATCGCAGCTTTCCCGACGAAATAAGAGCGGACCGCAGCTTCGATCTTCCCCGAATCTTAAAGCCGGCGTTCGCGATAGAACATTAGTCGTAAACAACGCCGACCCGGACGCCGCGAGTCGAAGCGGAGGCTCCAGAACCGTTCACGCCTTCATGCAGGCTAGGTCACCGTCAGGAAGGCTTAAGCGCGCTCGATCCATCTTCGAACAAGTGGCGATCCCAGATTGAAGAAATAGGCGTACATCGCGGCATCTGGACTGTAGAAGCTGATTGTGATCGAAAGAATAGCCGAAACAATGAGCACGCAATATTCAGGCCGGCCGCTTGGAACCAGCCGCTGCTGGATGTCACGCTCGATTACGTGCGTGATGGCGATAGCCGTTAAAGCGAGCAAAACCATGTTTGTTCCATACACCCATATCGCCGGCGCGAAATTATAGCGACCGGCCACAATCATCGAGAAAGGCAGAAGAGTCACAAAAAACAGGTGGAACAGCAACGACCAGGCGTAAGCGCCGCTCGCGGATTCCGGCTCCTCCTTGGTTCGAGCGCGCGCGAGCCAAAAGGATGCCAGCACCAGGAAGGTGATCACATAGGAGATGAAGGTGTCAGTTAGGCCGAGAAGAGCGGATATCAGTTCTGCGGCAGACGTGGGATGAAAGTCTTGCGGCAGCTCGAGATTCACGACAAGCAGCGTCATCGCGAAAGCGAAAACGCCGTCCGTTAAAGCATCGAGCCGGCCTTTCGAAATAAACTCTTTGGTCTTAGCCATCATTGTTCTTGTCGTGATTAGTCAGGCGAACCTCTTCAACCAGTTGACCTCGCCATCAGAAAACGATGATACATCGACTGGTTGGGACCCGCGCATCTGATCCCGGGGTGTGGTTCGCGTTTTTCGGCGCCTCGCAATACAGATAAGCCGAACCCCTCTCCTGTTTCGCTCGCAACCCGGTTTTTCGAATGCAGGAAGCAGCATGGCCGTACATCTCCTTTTCAGTAACGAGAAATCGGTCGGAATACACAAGCTCCCGATCGTCAGAGTGGTAGCAGCATCAAACATTGTGGCCATGGCATCGTTTAGCTACGTATCCGACAGTGCGTGCACAGAAACCCAGGAGCTGGATCGGCTGATCATTCGCGACCAAATCTCGTCCCATTGATCGAGCACGACCGGTAGTTGTACGTTTCCTTTTCGACCCACTGAAAGGTTATGCAACGAGCGACGCCATCGGTGGACATCACGAATAATTTGAGCTCATCAAGCATCGTATCTGGTGGAGCCCAAATACCGCGCTCCAGATTTATTTTGGGACTCGAATAGGAAGATTGGAAGAACGGCCCGGCTGTTATACTTGAGTCATATCTCTCGACCTTGTGCTCATAAGTGAGATCGTTGTTGAACTGCCAGGTCTCTTTCATGGTAGACAGCCAGCTGCCGACATTGCCTTCCTGCTCGCCGCGTACCCAACTACCGATCACACGTGAACCGTTTGTCAGGACGCAATCGGCAAAGCTCGGTGCGTTCTGACCGAGCACCGTTGAAGTATATAGCTCGGCCTGCTCTGTTGTGAATCCAAGTACTTCCTTAAGCGTATCGACAAACTTGGCGTGTCGCTCTTCGTCTGTGCAATTCCGATATGCCGAGTGCACAAGGCCGTGAAGTGCCGGCAAATCGCGGAAGTTATCCATCGAACATTAATGCGTTGAAAGGCGGCTAAGGTGTGGTTTCACCGGCGGCTTCCAGCAGTTTTATCCACGTCTGGTCGGCGGGTTCGATAAGTCCGGTCACCTGGAGGGCCGAGCGGGTTTGAAATGCCTGGATCGCCCTGACCGTATTTGAATTGGCTGCCACACGCGCGATCTTTCCATCGATGCCTTTCGGATCAAGTGAGGAATCGTTGAGCTTTAGTGCGGCGGTTTGCAGGAGACGCTGCACCGTTAAAACGTCTGCAGATGCATTAACAGCTCCTTTTTCCCATTGACCGACGGTCGCGTTGATCCTGATAGCCGGAACCGGCGAAGGCAATGGTGTCGGGGAAGGAGGCGCGACGCCGGAGAAGTAATCGTCGAGATCGAGATCGAGCCGCAATTTTCCGCTCTCCAATCGGCTTTGCAGTGTGCTGGCGGCAGCGAGCAGGTACTTTTCAAAACGCGCTAGCTGGCTATTGCTAAAGGTGCACTCGCGATGAAAGAATTCTTCAACCGTGGAATCATCCCGCCACTTCGTCGCAAAGGCCTGCAAGGATGCAAAAGTTTTCGGATGCATGTGGCTGATCTGGGAAACATACCCCTTCTTCTCGAAAACATTGGCGTTTAACAAACCGGCATCGGTGTCTTTGATCGTTAGTTTTCTAACAACCACCTTTGTCGCGTCCGGCGGGAGATCGGTCGCTTTCGACGTTTTAACCGATTTCACTTTGTCGCCATCGCGATAGTAAGTGAAGCTATAATCACTGATGTTGCCGCCCGTAAGGCGATCCGACTGCGCGAGCAGATAATCGAGCAGGATCATCTCGCTCATGTCCCGCATACCGACGAGCGCCTGCACAATGGTTTGGGTGAAATCGCGGGAACCAAGGATCGCGTCGACCGGCCGCGAGTCGGCCATCTGTCGAAAGGCGCGCGTACTGCTTAGGTCCGATCCCGCGTTCAACCATTCGGTGTAGTTCTCTTCTCCGGTAGTGTTCTCAAGCAGTGCGCCATAAATTTGCTGGAAATCGGAAGTAAAAAGCGTTTGGGCGACATCCGAACCACGAGGATCAGCATAGTAGCGATTAAACAGCGCCCAACTTTTCCCGACGAGTCCATGAGCTCCCAGCTCGGCGGCAAGCCTGACCATTTTTTTGTGCTGCTCGATATCCATGGTGCGCAGCACGGCGGGCTTTATTTCGCAGATATCGCCGAGCCCCCGGGCGACGTGATAGTAGCCGAGGATCGCCGCGGTGCAGGTGGTGGTATAAGCGTTGTCCGTCTGCTTAAACTTGGCCACGTTTTTCCCATTCTTTTCCACGCTTAGACAATAACTGGCTGTGATCTGATCAGGCCGAGATGTGCCAGCAGGGATCTGATAAACATCGACTGCTGCACTGGTGCTGGTGCGCTTGGGAACAATAGCTATAACACCCGATTGCGCCGGGCCGGCTTTGTTGAAATCGTAGCTGGCCAATTGGTTTTCATCCGCGATGTCTTTTGCTCCGTCCTTGCCGCGGTAGTCGGCAAAAGGAAGGTGCTTTGGAATGACGCATATTTCGTCCGGTCGACCGCCGGGAACTTGGAACTTTATCGTATTTGTGCCGCGCTCGGCATCGCGCTGCAAGGAACCCTCATATGGATCCGGCATAATACGAAAACAATAATAAACCGTAGCGTGCCGGAGTCATGTAAATTTGCCGAATCGCACATTTCACCGGGCGCCACAAACCGTGATGAGCCGATGACGGGCTAAACCACCGCGTCGTCGCGAAGAACACAACACCGCCTGAAATCTTTGGCGAGGCTACGAGCCCCACTAGATTTGCTATAGCAATGACGTTGAAATTATAGCAACGGGACCAGACCGCTCGCGAAGAAACTCGAACTTGGTGCAGTGGCCCGGTTAGATGTCCCCCGTGAGGCTGGAAGGTGGTTCAGCGTTTCTCGTCCGGAGTTTTGGCCCATTGTTTCCAATCGATATCGCGACCTGGAAAAGCGACTTTCTTGAACGGCCATTCCTTGGCCAGCCACTCTCTCAAAGCAGAGAACAACCTCGACTCCAAGCCGCCCGCCAACTCACTTTGCCGAGCCCATAAGTAGGCAACCGCGTCATAACCCCGCTTAGACGTGGGATTGATGTAGACGCAGCCAATCACTTTCGATTCAGACGGTGTCACAACTGTGTAGGCGAAAGAAGTCCGCTTCTGAAATTCCTTCTGGTGCCAGCCAAGGTCGATGAGGTCCTGTTCCAGCGTAAGGCCCTCAGGCCACGTGCCGCCCGGCCAAATGCTTTTCAGATGTTGCACACTCGTCATAACCGCGTCGTAGTCCTTCACTACGTCGTTAACGGTAAGCATTCGCAAACGGAAGTGCTGCGTCTCGAGCTTTAAGGGGACTTTGAATTTCTTTGGGACGAAAGGGTTCATCGATTGGGCCGTGCTGTTGGCGGCTATGAAAGATGAGAGGGATAAAATACCGGGGTGCGCTACAACTGAGAAATAAATCTATAAATCGCATGGGTCCGCGTAAACTGTCAGCGAGAAATCGATCAGCCTCGACAGAGCATTGGGGTAACCTGAAACATCGCGCATGTAACTTCCAACATTTCGTTCGTCCTATTTGTTCCCTCGTTAGATCCAATCAGCGCGGCTCATTAAGATCGATCTGGTACTCGATGTTAGCCAAATCCGAGCCGGATTGCTCGATGAGGCTTTTCGGTAGTGGCGGAAACTTCGCATCGCCGAGCGCTCGGCGGGCGGTATCTTCTGCCCATCGGTTATGGGTGCTCGAAACAACTTTCACGTTGTGCGGGCGACCTTGTTTGTCGACTTGAAATGTACATTTCATAGACATCTGATGAATTCGTTCAGGATGCTTCACCAGCTCTGCAAGCACCACTCTGCGAGCGACCTCAGTCGCCTGCGTGGTATACGCTTTGCCAACGGAATCGTTCTCTGCCGCGTACGTATGCGCTGTCCAGAACAGCACAAACCCGATTAAAAGCGAAGCTACGACCCACTGAGCACGCGCAGGTATAACAAGCTTAGGTTTTAACCTGGAACCGATTTTTAAGTCCATTGAGATAGTTTGACGGACAACACTGCCAGGCGTCAACCGCGATTCCACCAGCACAATCCGCTGGATCGAAAACTCTCCGCAAACTGCATGTAACGATAGAAAACCGAATTTCGCGAATCCGCTCGTTAGGAGCTTGTGCGCCCACGCAGCCGAAGCTCGCTGACGGACCGAAAAATAACCAAACCATAATCGATAACGTATCGTAACTGATTTGCGCTATCTTCTCGGCTCATACCGCATTTCCATTGTGCCCGAGCCGAATTCAAGCCGGCTCACTAACTTCAAGGCCGCCACGCTGCCTCCATCATTTCGTACGTCACACGACCAAAGATGACGCCATCGGCCCGCGCGATGTTCTCCATTGCGTGACGATGCAAGTCTTCGTCGGCGATCATCGCGCGATGATCGCAACACCCATCCAATGTGACATTGATACAATATCGAAGCGGGCGCATTTACGTACTACAGAAAAGGCCTA
>JAICUQ010000077.1 GCA_025935755.1 Chthoniobacterales bacterium
CACGGTCACGCTGCCAGTGCCGCTAGCAAGGCTGCTCAGTGCCTTGCCAATGATGGCGCCGCTCGCGGCAGCCTTATCATTTACTCGCATCGCATAACCGGCGTGGGAGCTGGTTGTAAGCAAGTCGCCTGCGCGAATAGCGCCGAAGCTGGCATCCGCCTTCACTGCCTTATAGGCCCCCAGCGTGACAACACTGCAGTAGCGGCCTGGTCCCGCACTAAACGAGTTGTTATCAACGTGCAATGTACCGTCTGCATCGGTAATGCGATTTGCAATGTCGGCCATCGGGCGGTCCTTTGTCCCACCGCCCTTCTCGGCGCTGGATGCCGCATCGCGGTCCGCCTTTTGCTGTGCGTCGTAAGCCTCACGAGTAGCTTGGTCGGGCACGTACATTACCTGGTCCACAACGCCGACCACTGAGGTGTCGTTAGGCCTCGCTGCCAGTTTTACCCGCGCGACTGGAATCTCACCGAGCACTGGTGCGCCGCTGTCCTCGGCGATCACGACTACATCGCCAGCCTCTAAGTTTACGGTGTCGGCGTTTTGCATTTCATCCACTACATAGCCGGCTTTGGAGCCGGCAATATAGAGGTTGCCTTCCGCACGGATCGAACCGTTCACATCGAGGCCGGATGTACCCTGCGACGGTCCGAGCTGCGTATCGACATAGAGTGAATACAAACCGCTGTTTCCCGATTTAATGTAGCCGCCTCGATAATTGGTGCTTAACAAAAAGCCCGCGTAACCGCTGTTGCCATTCGCGCTTCCGTAGACTGCGGTGCCTTGGGCACTAAAGAAGTAGCCTCCGTAACCGGCGGCATTCGCAATTCCAAAGACTCCGTCCCCTTGCTCACTGCGGAAGTAGCCTGCAGTGCCAGTATTTGCAGTACCATAAACCGCCTGACCACGGCCGCTCGCAGTTCCGTAAACTCCGGGGCTGTCGACGGATACTCCCAGGACGCCGACGTTGTTTGGACTATAACCGCCGACACCAACGCTTTGGTCGCTAATACCGAGAACAGCGATGCCGGTGTTCCCTATGCCATAAATGGAGGGCATGGCCGTAGTGCTTACTACCCCCAGCACCCCACCTGGAGCCGCGGTGCCGATACCGATTTTGCCGGCCGATTGGGTAATGATCGAGTTACCCTGACTGGTCGGTCCGGTCCAGACCGGAATTCTCCCGGTTGTGCCGCTGCCTGTTACTGCTTGCGCTGAGCTATTGCCGGCGATAAGTGCGATAATGAATGAGACTGCGCCCGAAAGGAATTTGTTGTTCATAAAGTTTATTGGTTGTCGATAGAGTTGTGTCTTCACTCGTTCTCTCCAGATCCGATCGAAAAAGTTTCAGAAAAATTTTCGGAAAAATTGAGCGCCGGAGTTTTTGCAGACGCGGTCTGGATCTTCTTGACATCAAAGTTCCCGAGAGAATGTGACCAGCATAATCAAGGACCAGTCATCCTGAGCCCCGAAAGCTTTCGGGATTGAAAGCCTGGCCTCGCCCCTAAAGCGTTGGGACTGCGTTGCAGCCTCGACTTCGCTCGGAATGACAGGAAATTGCATCGTGGCGACTAAGCATCCACGCATTCCTACCTGCACTTACCGGTTGCAATTCAATCGGCGTTTCACGTTTGCGAACGCACGCGAAATCGTGCCCTATCTGGACGCACTCGGCGTGAGCGATGTATATGCCTCGCCTTATTTTCAGGCCAGTCCCGAGAGTCTGCACGGCTACGACATCACCAATCATAACAAGCTGAACACAGCGATCGGTTCGCGGGCGGATTATGATGCGTGGGTTGCGCAACTGCAGGCCTATGACATGGGGCAGATGCTGGATTTTGTTCCGAACCATGTGGGGATCGCCGACGATCGCAATGCGTGGTGGATGGACGTGTTGGAAAGCGGGCCCAGCTCACAGTACGCCCGTTACTTCGATATCGAATGGCAACCGCTGAAAACTGATCTCCGCAACAAAGTTCTGCTGCCAATTCTAGGTGATCAATACGGACGCGTGCTGGAGCGCGGCGAATTGCAGGTAGGCTTTGAAGAAGGAACCTTTTATGTGCTTTATGCCGAGCGCAGACTGCCGATCGCTCCCGGCACTTATCGCTACATTCTCGAAGTCGCGTTAGAAAATCTGGCCGAATACAAAGACGACGTTTTCTATGCGGAACTGCAAAGCATTTTAACCGCGCTCGAATATTTGCCGAAACGCACCGAGACCGATCCGAAACGGATTACAGAGCGCGCCAGGGAAAAGGAGATCATCAAACGGAGACTGGAGCGACGTTGTGCGGAGGCGCCGCAAGTACAACAGGCGATTGAAAAAGCGCTCGCGCAGATTAATGGGAACCCCGGTGATCCGCGGAGCTTCGACAAGCTCGACGAATTGCTGAACGCACAGTCGTATCGTCTCGCCTTTTGGCGCGTGGCTGCCGAGGAAATTAATTATCGTCGCTTCTTTGACGTAAACGATTTGGCTGCGATCCGAGTGGAGTTGCCAAAGGTATTCGACGCGATTCACCGCCTGGTTCTTGAATTGGTGAGCACAGGCGCAGTCACTGGTCTCCGGATCGACCACCCTGACGGTTTGTACTTGCCGCGCGAATATTTCGTTAAACTTCAGCAGCGTTCTGCGAAAGCACTCGGGATCGGGTTGCCTCGCGACGGTCGAGCCGTCTATATGCTTGCAGAAAAAATTCTCACCGGCTCCGAAACAGTGCGCAAAGAATGGCCGGTACATGGAACGACCGGCTACGATTTCGTAAACCAGGTCACGCAGTTGCTCGTTGACTCTTCCGCTGAAACCGCGATCACAAAAACATTTCACCGTTTCATCGGGCACACCATCCCTTTCGGACATTTGCTCTACGCGAAAAAACTTCTCGTGATGAAGCTTGCCCTGGCCAATGACGTCGACGTTTTAGGAAATTTGCTCGATCGTTTGTCCGAGCGAAGCAGATGGTATCGCGATTTTACGTTCGAAGCGCTGTCGCGCACGGTACGGGAGACAATCGCATGCTTCCCGGTTTACCGAACCTATGTCGAGCCCGGCCGACCTATAAGCGAAGAGGACCGGCAAATCGTGGAGCGCGCGATTGCTGCAGCCAAACGTCGCAATCCGGCCATGGAAGAATCGATTTTCAATTTCCTGCGCGATGTACTTCTGCTTCGGTCGCCTCAAGACCTCGATAGCGCGGGACGCGCCGCGCACGCACAGTTCGTTCTCAAATTTCAGCAGACAACCGGGCCAGTGATGGCGAAGGGACTGGAAGACACTCTTTTTTACATTTACAACCGGCTGTCTGCTTTAAATGAAGTGGGGGGCGATCCGCAACAGTTTGGACTTCGTGTCGAAACGTTCCACCAGCGGAACCTTGATCGGCAGCGCGACTGGCCCGCAACGGTGCTCGCCACCTCGACCCACGATACAAAACGCAGCGAAGACGTTCGTGCGCGAATGGTGGCGATCTCCGAAATTCCGGAGTTGTGGCGGCGTTCGTTGCAGCGCTGGAGCACCGCCAATCACCGTTGGAAACGAACGGTGAATGATTTGGAAGCGCCGGACGCGAACGAGGAATATCTTCTTTACCAAACTCTTCTCGGCACCTGGCCCACACAGGAGAATGGCGAGCCGGAGCCGGTGCCGGCGCCTGAGTACATCGCACGAATTCAGGCTTACATGACAAAGGCGCTGAAGGAAGCAAAGATCAATACAAGCTGGATCCAGCCGAATGAAGAGTGGGACGCCGCGATGCATGATTTCGTCGCGAGAATTTTGGATTCGTCACCGCGAAATAAGTTCCTACCGCTGTTTCTCCCTGCAGCGAAAGAGATTGCCCGGCTCGGAGCAATCAATTCACTCACGCAAACGTTGCTGAAATTAGCATCCCCCGGTGTACCGGACATTTACCAGGGAACCGAAATTTTGGACTACAGCCTTGTCGATCCTGACAATCGACGTTCGGTCGACTACGAACTGCGCTGCGAGATGCTGAAATCGCTGTCGAGCGCGACTCCGAAAGAATTGATGCAGACGTGGGCGCATGGCCGGGTCAAGCTGTTTCTGACACACTGCATGCTGCGATTTCGTCGCGAACACGCGGATCTTTTCAAACACGGGGAATACTTACCGATTCACACGAGCGGAACGTTTGCAGAATCCTGCGTCAGCTTCGTTCGGCGCCTCGGCGATAATTTTATTATCGTAATCGCTCCGCGCCTTTCATCGCGGGTCGGTTTTCCACCGATTGGTGAGGCTTGGCAAGACACGGCGATTCAGTTACCAGAGACGGTTTCACTCAAGGACGCGCATGATCTCTTCACGTGCCGATCAATTCGTCATCAAAAGCGGCAAGCAGCACTGCGTGATGTTTTCTTATTGCTTCCGTTCGCGGTGATTACGAATTTGCGTTAGGCGTCCGCCGCGGCAGACGCCCTACAAAATTTGCGGTTGTAGCAGGGCGTTTCTGTGAAACGCCAACTAATCGTGGTGCGCCAATCTTCCGAAAGAATCGACGACCCATGTCAGGAAATTTCCGAGATTTGCCAGCAGATCCGTGCCGAAGCTTGCAAACGTGATTTGTCGGGAGGCGAGAATCAGCATCACGCTTAGCAGCAGCAGATTCATCAGGTAGATGACGGTGAGGGAGAAGAACGTTCCCTGATCCGTAAGATCCGTCTGGTTCTTGGGAATCATCCAGCAGGTGAACGTGAAATGGAAAGCCCATGTGACCCCGATCACAGCATAAAGCAGCCGCCCATACGGTTGCATGTTTAGAAAAAGACTGAGCGCGCCATAAATGGCGATGGTCAAAATGCTGTAGATTGGGAAAAAGTACGGCGCCAGCGCGATCCAGAAGTTTGCCTTGGTGGTCACCACATGTCCGCCATCCGAACCCACGCGAAACCGGCTCACGCGACCGCCCATCAACCAAACCCAGAGCGCGTGCGTAAGTTCGTGCCCGAACACATAAATCAAAATCGGACGCGGAAGCCCGAAGAAAGCAATCAACCAAAGCAGCGCGCCTAACGAGAAAAACCAGAACTCTTCTCCGGTCCATAACCGCTGCGTCACCGTCGCGCGTGCGAACGAGGTGAAAAATGTCTGGGTAAGAACGCCGCAGATTGGCAGCAGAAAAATGCCGAAAACGAATTTCACCCATTTTGTCGGCACTGTGAGCGGCTCCGGTTCTGCGATAAAGCTCCTCGGCGTCGTACGAGCAACGCTGCGGACAACTTTCCGGCCGCGTTTCGAATTGCGCGTACTGCCATTCTTTCTCGATCTGCGGTTCGTCGCCAAATCGTCCGCAGATTACGCAGAATGCGGTGGTTTTGGAAAAGCGAAATTTGCGATTTCTGCGGGGCACAGGCCGCTGGCCTCTAATTTCCGGCAGCTTGCCGGAAACATGTAACGAAATTGATTCAGATGGCGCGAAGCAGCTCGGCAAGCTGCCTAGATGAACAGGTTGGCAGCCTGTGCTCCCGAGAGGCGAACGCGCTACGCGCGGCCCATGTAGGCGCCGGTGCGGGTGTCGATCTTGATCGATTCGCCTTCTTTGATGAAAAGCGGAACGTTGATGGTCTTGCCAGTTTCGAGTTTTGCCGGTTTCGTGACGTTGCTGGCAGTGTCGCCCCGAAGGCCTTCTGCTGATTCAACGACCTTCAGACTGACAGATGCAGGCAATTCTACCTCGACGGCTTTGCCTTCCGCATAAAGGACCTGAACGGAAAGGTTCTCCACCAGATAGTCCTTGGCCTCGCCGATCAGGTTTTCTGCGAACGTAATTGTGTCGTACGTCTCAGGATCCATGAAATGGTAGCCGTTGTGATCCTTGTAAGAGAATTCCAGCTGTTTTCGCTCGATATCGACCAGCTCGACTTTATCGGTGGAACCAAAGCGGACGTCAGCGCTTTTGCCGGTGTTGATGTAGCGGATGATCGCCTGCACGAAGGCCCGCAAATTCCCCGGCGTGCGATGATGAACTTCAAGGACAATGGCTGGATTGCCGTTGTATTTGATGGCCATTCCTTTGCGTAAATCGTTGGCGGCGGGCATGGATGAGTAGGTTGAAGCGTTGAAAAGTTGAACGGTTAAACCGTGAGAGCGCGGAGCTTACACGCACTCGGAAATATCGCAACCGTCATCCTGAGCGCCGAAAGCTTTCGAGTCGAATGATCCCGCGAAACAACCCTTACGTACCGCAGCTCGACGCCGCTCGGAATGATGACAGTCAGAGCAATTTTAAGCGCGTTAAATCCTGCGAATCGACGATGCCTACTGGCACATTGTCGTCATCGATCACAACCAGATCGTCGATGCGATGTTGTTGAAGCAAGTTCAGAACTTCCACTGCCAGTTTTTCTTTGTGAACCGTAACCGGATTCAGCGTCATTAAATCCGCCACGAGCCGTTCGCCAATCCTTGAATCGGATTGAAAATGCCGCACGAAATCTCCGTGGGTGAATACTCCGAGGAGCTGGTTGTCTTCGCCGACCACAACGGCAGCGCCAGCGCGCACGCCCGTCATTGCCCTGAGCACGTCGCGGATCGGTGTGTCGGTCGCCACAATCGCCATCGCTTCGCGGGGCCGCATCACTTGGTGAACGCGCATCAACATGCTGCGCCCGATCATGCCGCCCGGATGAAACCTGGCGAAGTCTTCCTTCTTAAAACCGCGTGCTTCCAGAAGCACCATTGCCAATGCATCGCCGAGGGCCAGCATCACTGTCGTGCTCGATGTCGGCGCGAGATTCAGCGGACAAGCTTCCTGCTCGACGTTCACGTCGAGATAAACATTAGCGTTTTGCGCCAGCGTTGATTTTGGATCGCCGCAGATCGCAATGATCCTGACTTGAAATCGCGCGATCGCCGGCAAGATCCGGAGCAACTCGTCCGTCTCGCCGCTGGCGCTCAGCGCCAGCACCACGTCGCCGTCTGCGATCACGCCGAGATCACCATGAAGCGCGTTAGACGAATCCAGCACTACGGCGGGAGACCCGGTGCTGGTGAGCGTAGAGGCGATCTTCGCGCCAATGTGCCCCGATTTTCCTACACCTACGACAACAATTTTGCCTCGTGCGTCGACCGCCTCCTTGATCAGCTCAACAGCCCGGGAAAAATTTTCATCCAGCCGTTTCCGGAGCCGCTGGAGTTCAAAAATCTCTAGGTCCAGAACGCGTGCAGCCTTTTCAAGAGAATCCATCGAAAGATATATTGTGCGCAGGCATGACCGCCTCAACAAGGCGGAATCTCCAGATTCGAAGCTCGACGTTCTGGACAAATTCGAGTTTCCGATGACCAAAGTGAAAGACTTAAAAAGGGGAGTTTCTCAACGTTCGTGGTTCCGCGTTTACGCGACTCCAAGGAAAACGCCTGAACGAGGAATTACGAACCGAATTCCCCTCGAAAAGACTTAAACATTTAGCTTGAGATTTCCCTGGGATTTTAGGATTTGGGTTTTGAGATTTGAAGTCGTAGTTTGGCGCACGGCTCGAACGAAAGGGAAATATGAAGACATTGATGATGATCGTAACCGTAGCTGCGGTGGTAGCGACTGCTTCGGCCCAAGAATTCAGGGCACCGCTTGGCCGGCAGAAACCGATCCGTCCGATTGAGAAACCGGTCCCGCTCCAAGGAACGAGAGTTGAGGGAGCACTTCCGAAAGCCTTTGGTCCTGGTCGTAACCCGCTTCAAATGCTGAATCCATGGGCGCCGCCGCGGTACGGGATCTGGGTGGAGAACACAGCGTTCGATCCCAATTATCCCGGAAAATGGAACGGCATAAAGCTGTTCGAGATCATTTTCTGACTGTGCTTCGTTAGGCGACCTTCTCGCGTGCTGCGATCCGACGCCGGTTTCGCGCTTGGGGAGTGCGGTGCGCCCCGCACCGCTTTTGGCTGGGCGGCAATGACCCGGACGTTCCGGGGTCCGCGAACATTGGAACACACGGGTGAGCGTAGGTTTCGGCACAGGTAACTCACCCCCCGAGAATCATTCGCTACCCCGTTACAGTTCGTTAGCCGTTACTCGCGCGGAATCGTTTTCTTCGAGCGTCGTATTCACTTTTTGGATTTGCGCGGCCTGCTCCTTCACCGTTGCAACAAGAGCTGCAATTTCCTTTTTCAATTCCGCGATCGTTGCTCCCTGCTCCTGCACGGTGTGGTGCTCCTTGAGAAATTCATTTAGCAACATCGCATTGACTGCTTCATAGCGGACGGTTTGCGGTCTTCCGTCCGTGTCGCGGGTGATCAACTCCGGGCTGATCTCGGCCACCTCCTCAGCGATTAAACCAAAAGAGAGGGCATGAGAACGATCGATTTCCTTTTTATAACGGAAGCTGACGGGCTTAAGCGCGAAGATGACATCGCTGGCCTGATCCATAGGTCTGATTTCCTCTTTGAAGCGGCGCGAGGAAGACATCGTGCCTATCTTGTTATCTGAGTTAACGAAGACTGCTCGCCCAGTGGCAACCGAAGCGTACACGTTGCGAATCCAGGTAGTGTCGCTCACGCCGCTAGCACCCTCAACGCCGTCACCGATACAAACATTGCCGCTTCCGTTGAGATTGAGGCCGGCATCGACGCCCAGTCCCGTGTTGCCGTCGCCGGTGCTGTTGGTCCAGAGCGCCCGCAGGCCGTATGCAGTATTCCGGTTGCCGGTAGTGTTTAATAAGAGTGCGCCGGCTCCGGTCGCCGTATTGCTGAAACCGGCGGTGTTGCTCCTGAGAGCAGCGAACCCAATGCCGGTGTTGCTGCTACTGGTGTTATTAAAGAGTGCCGTGGACCCCACGGCGGTGTTTTCGTTCCCGGTGGTATTTGCAGAAAGTGCCTGAAAGCCGTTGGCGGTGTTAGAGTCGCCGGTCGTGTTGTTAAGGAGTGCCAGTGCGCCGTTCGCGGTGTTGCCAACGCCAGTGGTGTTGAGCAAGAGCGCTCCAGCGCCAATCGCCGTATTTTCGTCTGCATCGTTAAGTGCGAGCGCTCCCGCACCGACACCTGTGTTGTAGCTGCCTAAACTGTTTGTGAAGAGCGAATACCAACCCGCTGCCGTGTTGGCTACGCCGGTGGTGAGGTTCTGCAGGGCTTTGGTTCCTTCCGCAGTGTTGAAGCCGGGATAGCCGCCGTCCGGCGGCGGAACGACCGCTTTCGTTGTCGATAACAGTCCAAAGGAGAGGAGTGAAAATGTAATAAGAAACGTAGGGGTCTTTTTTGTCATAAGCCGCGAATATTCAGAGGTTTTTATAGACGTGTCCAGATCGAAATGGTCTGGTGTCACATCGGAAAAACGCGGATTGAGATGACAGCTTTTTATCCTGGGCGAACGGTTCGACAGCTAGCGAGTCGTCCCTTGTATCTCGTCAAAAAACTTCGCCAGTTGCGAGCGTGCCGTTTCGAAAGAGAGCCATTCTCGTGCGCGTTCCTGCGATTCGACGGCAAGCGCGTCGCGTGACTCGCGATTTTTCAAGAGATCCACTGCCATCGAGGTGATCTCGTCGATCGTTCGGCATTCCCCGCACGTTTTGGAAAACGCGATCCGTTCGATTGCGCCGTTGCCGCCCACGCAGGGAATTCGACAGAGAAGCGCGTCGCCGGCGACCTGCCCAGGCACATGGCTGCGATCGAGTTGCAATACGATCTTGTGCTGCGCAACTTCGCGCAGATAATCCGGGTAAGATTTCCATCTTTCGATCAGCCGGAGTTTTCCTTCGGGAAAATTCAGTTCGCCTAACAATCGCCGCCCTTTGGAACGATCAAGGTTAACGACGCTGAGCGGTTCGCCTGTTGCTTCGGACAATTGGCGCGCAACCAGGAATGCTGCGAAATGGTTTCGTGATGGCACATCCCATTCGCGTGTACCGATGAAAATTCCCGACTGCGCGGTAGCCGGCACGGAAAAATCCCATCGTTGGTCCTTGATCGGGTAGGGGGTCGGTATAAAGGTGACAGCCGCTGGATCGTGTTTGTAGCGGACGCGTTGATAAATCTCCGCAGCCTCTGGTGTCGTGGCGATACAAGCATCAGCTTGCGCGACAATTTTCATGAAACGCGATAATTTCCCGGGATCGCGCAATTGTTGTGCGATCTGATGCAGCCCGGTCTCCTTCAACGAAACCGCGACGAAGCGGCGTTCACGCTTTAGCACAGTCAATGCGCGCTCCGACGCGCGGAAATCGCCGCGCAAAAGTAAAAGCACAGGTGTGTTTTCAGCGACAGCACGGCCCACATCCCGATGAAACGCTCCGGACGTGCACGCAGCGAAAGCATGGAAATTGATTGGTGGATGCGGACCTTCGCCGGGCGCGGGCACGGCATGAAATTGCTGTTCCCGATCGCGTCCTCCCGGGTTGAGAACCGTTAGGCGAAAGTTCTGTGTAGTTTGAGATGCCATCAGTAACAGAATTACCAGCGATCATCTCATAACGGTCATCCCCAGCGCAGTCGAGGCTGCAACGGAGGTCCGAATCTTTTCGGACCGAGGCCAGGCTTTCAATCGCGTGACATAACAATCAGGCAATTTCGCGGGATGTCTCGACTTCGCTCGACATGACAGGCGGACTTGGGAGCGTGCGCTAATCGTTAGTATCACTCGGCGGCGGCTGTGCGGCGGATCTCAATAGTGTTCGTTGAGTGTCTTCCTGATCCAGCGGTTTCACCGGGATGGCGCGTCGAATCTCCGATGGCTGACGTTCTTGTGGTTGGACCGGAATTGCTTTGAGAATTTGTTGCACCGGTACGGCCTTTCGAATCTCCGGGCTAGATTGCGTTGGCTGGGAATCCGGAGGATTTACACTTGCCGTGTTACCCGCAGAGTTCACCTCTTTTGTTGGCGACCCGTTATCCCCATTCTGATTTTCAGCGGTTTGGGTAGCCGGCTGCGGGATTGGATCCGGTGTGGTTGTTGCCTTGATTGAGTCGTACGGGTCGTCGTCAGCGATCAAGGTGGGACTTTTTACCGCGACCGGTGTGACCTGCGTCAGGTTCACTGCTAGCTCCGCACGTGGCAATTCGCTGGAGCCAAACTCCCGAGCGATACGGGCTCGTGGTTCACCATGAATATTGCAGGGATCGATAGGCGCCTGGGCCTGTGTCGCAATCTCCATATAGGTGGTACGGCGTTGGACCGCATCGCCATTGGCCGATTTCACCGCGTCATAGCATTTATCCGTAGCCAGTTGCCCGGAGCGCGAGCAGATCTCGAACTGCTTCAGCGTTGACGGCTTTTTAACCTCCTGCGGCGGATAAGTCTGGGCGGCCGCATTCATAATGTCGACCCAGATCGGCAGGGCAAGTTCTCGCCCAAACGCACCGCGATAAATCTTCTGCGGCTTGTCAAAACCAGCCCACACCGCGCACGTAAAATTGGAGTCGTACCCAGCAAACAGCGCGTCTGTGAAATCGTACGCCGTTCCAGTTTTTCCGGCCGCCGGAAATTTCTTGAGCCCAAACTCTGTATACGCCGTTTTTCCCGTGCCGGTCCTCAGTGCATCGACAAGGCACGAATGCACTTCGTACGCCGTTTCGGGTTTGGTCACGATTTTCCGAATGCTCTGCTGTTTTCCACTCCACACCAGTGTCCCGTCCTTTTCTTCGATGCGTTCCAGGATGTGTGGTGTGCTCGGTCGCCAGCCGCCATTCGGGAAGATGGTGTATCCCATCGCAAGCTCGGCCAATGTGATTTCGCTGCTGCCGAGAAATGTCGCCGGATAGGGGCGAAGTGGAGAACGAATACCCGCCGAAGAACAAAGCTGCAGCACCGGCTCGATCCCGGCATCCATTCCGATGCGGACCGATGCGCCATCCTTCGATTTCACGAGCGCTTGCCTGGCGGTCATTCGACCTTCGTATTGATTGTCCGCATCTTCGGGTCCCCATTCACCGAGGATTCCGGTTGTGCCGCCGATCATCACCGCACGATTATCGAGCGGTGAATCTTCAACCACTGTGCCGGGATACATTCCCCGTTCGAAAGCGGTGGCGTAAACAAACGGCAACATTGCGGTGCCCGCAGGACGACGCGCCTGCAACGCGCGGTTAAACTGATTGTGCTCGAAATCGCGTCCGCCCACGAGCACAAGGATGTCGCCCGTCGCATTATCCAAACCGATCGCGGCGCCCTGCAAGTACTCAGGCGCGGGCTGATCAGCCATTTTGCCGCTTGCTTTTGCCTTGCGAAACGTTGCCGCGTAATCGGCGTAGGTCTGATGATGGTAATCGGGATGGTGTTCGGCTTCTTCCAAATGTTTCTTTAGAGAATCTTCCGCTGCGCGCTGCAGATCCACGTCGATCGTCGTGTGAATGCGATAGCCTTCGTTTATCGCGCGATCCCATCCCACCGCGGCGATCACTTGCTGACGAATGTAATCTACCGCGTAAGTCTGGCCTTGAGCCGCTTGCCGGCTGCCGACCGCGATTTTTTCAGCGCGCGCCGCAGCGCATTGTTCATGGGTGATGAATCCGTTGTCGCGCATCCGATCGAGCGCAAAGTCTCGCGTCTCACGGGAGCTGGTGCGGTCAGACCAGGGAGATAATCGATTTGGACTTTTGATCAGACCTGCAAGTGTCGCGCACTCCGCCAGCGTCATGTCGCGCGCAGACTTGCCAAAATACCCGCGCGCCGCTGCTTCGGCTCCGTACATGCCGCCGCCGAAATAGATCCGGTTCAGATACAGTTCGAGGATTTTCTGTTTGCTGAAATTATCTTCGATTCGTTTGGCCAAAAAAATCTCCAGCAGTTTTCGGCGGTATGTTCTTTCTTTGAGGGAGAAACTGTTGCGCGCTAACTGTTGGGTGATGGTGCTCGCGCCCTGGCGCACGTGCCCGGCGGTGAGATTTTTGAGCGCTGCTCGAATGATCCCCAGCAGATCGTAACCGTGGTGCTCGTAAAATTTTGCGTCCTCGACAGAAATGACGGCGTTGATCAAATCGGGAGCCAACTTCTCGTAGGGAACTGTCTCGCGGTTCTCGACGTAAATTTGGCCGAAGATTTTCCCATTCCGGTCGAGAATCACACTGGCTGATTCCATTTGGTCGAGTTTATTGAGGTCGAACGAGTTAGCCTGCGCTTGTAGATCGAAGACAACGCTGGAAAGAAAGACCGTTAGAAACACCGCGACTGCCGCGATAATGGCGACGGGAACATAAAACCATGGCCTGAAATACCATGGCCGCCGGAAGCGAAAGCCCGGCGGCGGTCTCAAGTATGTGGTATTCGATCGTTTCACCAACCAGCAACGAATTAGCTCGATCAAGGTAGGCGGCAAACGCTCAACACTCAACGCCCAACGTCCAACGCTCAATTACGGCTCATCTCTCGCAGTTGAGCGTGGAGCGTTGAGCGTTGAGCGTTGAGCGTTGAACACGCCAGATGGAAATGCCGCGTTGATGCAGATCATTCGCGATCGGATTGAGAAGGACGGCCCGCACTCATTCGAGTGGTTCATGCAACAGGCACTCTATCATCCCGAGCATGGTTACTATTCTTCAGGGCGATGCCAGATAGGGCGCAAAGGAGATTACTTCACGAATGTCAGCGTAGGGCCGCTGTTTGGACATTTGTTAGCCGCGCAGTTCGCCGAAATATGGAAGCGCCTTGGTAAGACGAACGATTTCATCATCGTGGAGCAAGGGGCGCACGACGGGCAGTTCGCGCGGGATGTTCTTGAATTCCTGCGAGAGCACCTTCCGGAATTTTTCGAGTCGTTGCGCTATCGGATACTCGAGCCATTTCCGATTTTGAAAGAGCACCAACGTCGGAAGCTCGCGATGTTTGGCGATAAGGTTGAGTGGCCAGATTCGCCGGAGCCATTTGCAGGTGTACATTTCTCCAACGAACTGCTGGATGCCATGCCAGTTCGCCTGGTCAGCAACGGCGGAGAAAAACTAGTGGGTCTGGAAGGCGACAAGTTCGTCTTCGTTGAGTGTTCCCAGAGAACGACGGCTTCCCAGCCGTCGAGGGATCGAGGCGCGTTTAATCAACCTGCGCTCGACTGGATCGACGAAACCGCGGCAAACCTTAACCGCGGGTACATAATCGCGATCGACTACGGCCGCTCCGAAGAAGGTTTTCACGGAAAGGTTCAAGTCCGTGCTCAACATCGAAATCTGGATTCGCCATTCGAACAAATTGGATACGCCGATCTAACGATGTCCGTCGACTGGGAAAGCATTATCGAACGGGCGAAAGCAAACGGATTGTGCATCGCCGGATTCACCGATCAACACCATTTTCTAACGGGAATCCTCTCGGTGATCCAAAGCGGCCGCTTTCCGCAATTGCTTTTGGCTGAATCGCCAAAGGCGAACCGCGAATTGAAAACACTGCTTCATCCGGAAATGCTAGGCCGCGCTTTTCAAGTGCTCGCGCTTGCGAAAAACGTCGAGAACAACCAGCCGCCTCTCGCCGGTTTTAAATTCGCGCGTCACCTCATTCAAAGCGACTGAAGGGGCGGAACACTTTGTTGAGACCGGGATTGTCTGCCGCCGCGAAATGTAGTGAGATGTCGAGCATGTTCGCGTGGCTCTCGAAATGGCCGGTTCTTCGCCAGATCCGGGAACGGAAAGATGGGACCGGCGTTGAGGCGATGTCGGAAAAGACCCTTGCGATGCACACGCGCATTGATGATGCCGACGTTGCCCGCTCGATTTGTCCGTATTGCGGGGTCGGATGCGGTCAATTGATCTTCCACAAGGAGGGCAAACTCGTTTCGATCGAAGGCGACCCGGAATCGCCAATCAGCCAGGGAAACCTTTGCCCGAAAGGCGCTGCGTCATATCAATTGCTCACGCATTCGCGGCGGGAGACAAAAGTGAAATATCGCGCGCCGCGTTCGAAAGAATGGACCGAGATTCCGCTCGAACGGGCGATGGACATGGTGGCCGAGCGCGTGTGGGAATCGCGAAAACGCACGTTTGTGCATGAGCAGGGCGGTATTTCGATCAATCACACAACTGCGATCTGTCATCTCGGCGGCGCGACTCTCGATAACGAGGAAAATTATCTCATCAAAAAGCTATTTACCGGAGGCCTGGGTATGGTTTGTGTGTCCAACCAGGCGCGGATATGACATAGCAGCACGGTGCCCGGTCTGGGCACCTCCTTTGGCCGGGGCGGAGCTACGACCGCGCAACAAGACCTGGCCAATGCAGATTGCATTTTGATCGAAGGTTCCTCGATGGCCGAAGCGCACCCCGTCGGTTTCCGCTGGGTGATGAAAGCGAAGGAGCAGGGCGCCAC
>JAICUQ010000046.1 GCA_025935755.1 Chthoniobacterales bacterium
AGCCACTGAAAAGATCAACGGAAAGCCGTTACTCGCGGACGGCGTTGTCGATTCGATTGCTGACCTTACGAAGAAAGCAGGGCTCAATGGAAACATCACCAGGATTGAGCCAACTGGTTTCGAGCAGCTCGCATTTTGGATCACTGAACTTGCGCCATTGCTACTGCTTGGCGGAATTCTCGGAGCGTATTTGGAATTCAAAATTCCTGGTGCGACCTGGCCCGGCGTTATATCAGCAATCTGTTTCGCCCTCTTCTTCCTTGGCCATTACCTCGCGGGGCTTGCCGGCTGGGAAGTCGTTGCGCTTTTCACTGTCGGAATATTGCTGGTCTTGATCGAAATACTTTTCTTCGCGCACAGCACAATCATTTTCGGAGTTGTCGGAGTGTTTCTCATCATTGCGTCGTTGCTGTGGGCGATGATCGATCATTATCCGCAGCAACCGTTTCTGCCGACCGGCAAAATGCTCGCTGCGCCGCTGCTCAACATGTTTATCGCGCTCGTGGGAGCCTTGATCGTCATAGCGCTTCTTGCGCGTTACCTTCCGCGCACAAGTTTTTACCGTCGGTTTGCATTGATCGATTCGAATCCGCCGGGACCATCTTTGGCGGGTGCGCCCCGACACTTTGCAACCGCACTGTCGTTAGCGCCTGGAATGCAGGGGACAGCCATTACAGTGTTGCGCCCCAGCGGTAAAGCGCGTTTCGCCGAACACGTTGTCGACGTCGTCACCGAAGGCGAATTCATCGCCCGGGAGACACCGGTCACGGTAATTCAAAGTGACGGGATGCGCGTCGTGGTGAAAAGCACAGCGCAAGCCTAGTCAATCGTCCTTATCCACCCGCAACCACGCGGATAAATTCGATGCGGTCGCCTTCGGCAAGTCGGCTTTCTGGCCACTCGTGACGATGCAGGGCAAGACCATTATGTTCAACCACGATGGATTGCGGCGGCAATTCGTAACGATCGATCAGCTCCGAGATCGTTTTCGCCTCTCGCGCGTCAACAGATTCGCCGTTTACTGAAATTGTCATGGCTACGGCACGTCAAACTGTTGAAAGGCTTAAGCGTCAAAGCTGCGCAATCCACCGTGCTTCGAACCGCGCTGCGCGCGCAACCTTCGTCACGCCATTGTTCCGTACTTCCTGATTCCTGTTCTTTCGTGTCCATTCGTTGTTGCAGACAACGCCTGATCCCAGTCTTTCCAAACAGGCTCCACTCCGCGACCGCGAAGGACTTCGGCGATTTCGGCGGGAGAACGTTCGTCACTGATTTCGAATTGACCCGTGGCGAGTTCATCTTCGCCATCCTGATACTCTGCGGCGACGATGCGGCCACGCACCGTGCGATGAAGATGTTCGCGGCCCTGCCGTGTGTAACCACCCGGTTCGGTATGACTGCCGGCGCTCATCATGGTTACTCCGATCGAGGCGAGCGCGTCCCGAAGCGGCGCCCGCTCGCGGGTGCTGAGCACGATCCCCAGCTGCGGAAAAGTGATGCGCAAGGCGCACACCAATTGCACAAGTTCTTGATCGCTCATCGTGAATATCGGGCGAAATCCACCCGCCGCCGGACGCAAACGCGGCACGCTTACGGTGATTTGCGCCTGCCAGCAATATTTGAACAGATGTTCCAAGTGTGCAGCCAACGCGACCGCTTCATCCTGCCACCGGGTCAGGCCGATGAGTGCGCCGATGCCGAGTCTGCGAAAACCGGCCTCGTAAGCGCGCCCAGCGCATTCGAGCCGGTAATTGAAATCGCGCTTCGGCCCGGAGGTATGCATCTCGGCATATACACCGCGATTGTATGTCTCCTGATACACGACAAGTCCTTCGGCGCCAGCTTCGACAATTGGCACGTACTCCTCCCTATCCATTGGACCCACCTCAATCGAAATGGACGAAAAATCGGGCGCGAGCGCGCGCACGCACTCGGCAAGATAACCGCCGCTGACGAACTTCGGGTGCTCACCTGCAACAAGAAGAATTTGACGAAATCCCTGCTGCGCAAGATGCCGCGCTTCAGCTACAACCTGCTCGACCGTGAGTGTGACTCGCAGGATCGGATTATCTCTCGAGAAACCGCAATACTGACAATTGTTGATGCATTCGTTCGAGAGATAGAGCGGTGCAAAGAGCCGCATCGTCCGCCCGAAGTTTCGCAACGTGAGCCCGCGAGAAATTTGCGCCATTGCTTCCAGTTGCTGATTGGATTTCGGTGCAATCAGACGCTCAAAGCGCTCGATCAACTCCGATTTGTTCAGAGCAAGGCTGTCCAAAGTCTCGATAAACGACATCATCCTAATTTCGTAGGCATGACGCGCTTCGCAAATTTGCGAGTCGAATAAGCGGCGTCAGTACTGCAGACGTCTCCCCGGCAAATGTTTCGTGAGCAGTTTAGAACGCGAAATTCACGCCGGTGCGGACCATACCGAAATTATTTTTCGGACCATCCACGAAATTCCAACTGAAATCACTAACCCAGCCAATGTGCGGAGTTAGCCGGATTTCCATTCCGCCGCCGACCTGACCGATTGCCCGCGTTTCGCTATCTGTATGACCTGTTGTGGCGAGAATATCGAACCCTTCACCGGGCTCGACAAAGCGCTGATTAACTTGTTTCTGGCCGCCGCCAAAGATCCCACCAGCTCCGCCAAAAATATACGGCGCAAAGCGTGTGCACGGGATCGGGTAACGCAGGGTGAGAGTGCCCAGCACACCACCAATCACGTTGCTCTCGTGCTGGATGTTGCTCAGAAATTCATTGTCGCTGAAGTCGACAAAAATGTTTTGACGCGCCTGCCGTGCATCGAGTGCCCAGCCCTCGATGCCTACACCAATGTAACGCATGAAGAAATATTTCAGATCGATGCCACCACCCCACGCGTGATCTGCCTCGATGTAACGGTCATTTACCCAGTTGTTGCCCGTGAAAGCGTACGTTCCCCACAACGAGATATTGAATTCCCTGTCTGCGTACCACTCAGGGCAAGGCGGTGGCGCCACCTGCTTCATCTCTTTCCCCGAATATTCAGCTCCGGCAAAAGCAGCCGAAGCGAGCACAACGGGCCCGAGAAAGCACAACAGCAGCTTTTTCATCTATTTCTCCTTTTGGTTAAGTCCTCCAAACGCTGAACGTTCGGTGACTCTCGTGCCACGTTTGGATGCCGTGATTTTGAGCCGAGCAGGCTGGGATTGCAAGCTTTTTCAGGCGTGCCGGTCGGTCGGCCTCAAGGCTTCAGTTCTGCGCCGGTATTCGCGTCCGTGATGACAAACTTCTCGTGATGAAATGTGGGATCGCCCCGAAACATCAGCCTACCGGCATAACGGCGTTCCAGTTCTACGAGCAGTTCCTCGTCCTCCTCTTTCAATCGCTTCAAAACGTCAGGATTCAGGATCACCCGAATATCGTGAATGGAATCCTGATAACGGCGCATGACGATATTGAGTGTCCTGTGCAACTCCACACTCGTGCTCATCGTCGTTTTCACGACTCCCCGTCCCCCGCAATAAGGACAATTCTCGTAAATCGTGTCGCTGAGGCTCTCCTGCGCTCTCTGCCGCGTCATCTCCATGAGGCCGAGCTGTGAAATAGGGAGCACATGCGTTCTCGCTTTGTCGCGCTTGAGCCGTTCCTTCATCAAATTGAAAACGGCCTGCTGATCTCTGCGGCTCTTCATGTCGATGAAGTCGGCAATAATCAGTCCCCCGATGTTCCGTAATCGTAGTTGCCGGGCTATCTCATCCGCTGCTTCGAGATTGGTTTGCAAGATTGTTTTTTCCACGTCGCGTCCACCTTTATTGCGCCCGGTGTTCACATCGATGGCGACCAGCGCTTCGGTCTCATCGATCACGATGTAGCCGCCGCATTTGAGCCAAACCTGCCTGTGAAATGCGTCATCAATCTGTTTCTGGACACCATATGTTTCGAAGATCGGTGTTGCACCGTCGTAGTGGCGAACGCGGTTTCTCGCGCGACGGGAGATCTGACCGACCATATCCATCATCCGATCAGTTGCCCCTCGATCGTCGCAGACGATTTCATTAATTTCTTCGGTTAGAAAATCGCGGACGGTGCGCTCGACCAGATCGGGTTCTTCAAACAGACGGCATGGTGCCGGTTGATCGCGAATGGCTTGATCAACTTTGGCCCACTGATCCAGGAGAACCCGTAAATCGCGCACGAAATATCTGGCGCGCTGACCTTCGCCTACTGTGCGGATGATCACGCCGACTCCCTCCGGGATTTCCAGCTGCCGCAGAATATCTCGTAGGCGTTCGCGTTCTTTTGGCTCTTCGATTTTTCGCGAGATACCGCTTCGATCGCTGAAAGGCATCAGCACCAAATAGCGTCCGGCGAAACTGAGATTCGTTGTGACGCGCGGACCCTTGGTGCCGATCGGCCCTTTGGTTACCTGCACGATGACATCGGAGCCAACCGGATAGATGCTCGGTATGTCTTTTACCGTGATTCGTTTTCGGGGCCGCTTGTTTGAGCGTCTGTCAATTTCTTCCACTCCGCTGTCGAGTGCAGCAGGAATGGCGTCCCAAAAATGAAGGAACGCATTTTTTTCGAAGCCGATGTCGACAAACATCGCCTTCAGGCCCATCTCGATGTTTTTGACCTTACCCTTGTAAACGCTGCCTACGATGTTTCGTGAGCTCTTGCGCTCAACGCTGTATTCCTCGAGGCGGCCGCCCTCGAGCAAAGCCACACGGGTCTCGAGTTTCTCCACGCTGAGAACGAGCTTGTTGCCCGCCTTGCGTGAAGGGAGACCGAAAATCTTTCTCACCTTGTCTATCATAAAAATGGAGGGGTTGATCGGTCATCAGCCGAGCTGTCGATGCGAGCTGCAGGAGGGGTTGTGACCGAAGGTTCATCTTGTGGTTGAGCGCTGCTTCCGGCTGGGCGGCGGCGGTGGAGGCTGTGCCGGCTGGCGCTTTACTCCGAAAAGTCGTTCGAAAAAGTTCCGTCGTGGCTGAGGTGCCGCAACCGGGATAGGTCGAGCTACCGGAGCTGAAGCTCGTCGGGCTACTTTCCCCTGAGAATCTGCTTCGGGCTCGACGTCGGGATCCCCGCCCGCGCTCGCCATCTGTACGTCTGAGCCTTGCGAACCGTTGGCATTCTCGTCGTCATTACCGCCACCATTGATTCCCGAATCCTTGAAACTCACATCCTTGATCATTTGAAACGGATTGGGCTTATGCGCAGGAGGAAGCCATGCGACCTGGGCGTCCAATTTTCCCTCGTCCATCGCCAATGAACGTTCCATGATCCGCGCCGCGATTGGGCACGCGACCGTGCCGCCGTGTTCCCCGCCCTGCACCATCACTGCAACGGTGTATTTGGGATTGTCGAAAGGCGCCCAGCACACAAACCACGAAATTGTGTCTTCTCTGCCTTTGTATTTCGCCTGAGCGGTACCCGTTTTTCCTGCCATCTGGACACCGTTTATGCGGGCTCGTCCGCCGGTTCCACCGTCTGCATTCACCACGTTCCAGAATCCACGTCGTTCCAATTCGATGTCGGCAGGTGAAATCTCTGAGCGGAAATCGGCATGCACTTTCGGCTGGTCAGGAACGGCGATCTTTCCGTCCTCGTCCAATACCGGTGTGCCATCCTGATTGAGCACCTTTTTCACGAGACGCGGGTAATAAGAAGTTCCGCGATTAGCGAGGGCTGCATAGGCCATCGCCATCTGCAGAGGCGTGGCCAGATCGTATCCCTGGCCGATGGAAACGTTCGCCGTGTACGCTTGCGACCATCTTTCCTGGGGATAGTTAATCCTCATCCAGTCTGGCCCAGGCAACACACCTGGCTGTTCGCCAGTCAGGTTCAGTCCAGAAGGTTTTCCTAAACCAAGAAGCTCACCGACACGATCGATCGACTCGATGCCTGCCGCGTTACCGTACTGATAAAAGAAAGCATTACACGACACCTTGATGGCGTCCGGCAAGGAGAGTGAACCATGCGAGCCATGTTTCTCCGCTATCCAGCATTGAAAATAGTGATCGCCGTACTGAACACCTCCGCTGCAGGTGAACCTCTGCTTGGCCAAACCACGGCGCAGTCCAGCGAGCGAAGTGATTAGCTTGAACGTTGAACCAGGTGGGAACCCGCTCACCGCACGATTGATCAGCGGGTTGGCTTCATCCTTCTGAAGCACGGCCCAATCCTTGGCCTTGATGCTCGGGATAAATGTATTTGGATCAAACGAGGGCACCGATGCCATGGCGAGTATTTCGCCGTTATTTGGATCGACAACCACCGCAGCGCCACGGCCAACGGATCGCAGTGCTTCCTCTGTAATCGCCTGGATACGCGCGTCGATCGTCAGGAAAACGTTCGCGCCCTGTTGCGGTGGATCTTCACGCAAAACCCCGTCAATCGCACCTTTAGCATTACGTCGCAGATACCGCACGCCGGGTTTACCCCGCAGGTATTCGTCCATCGACTTTTCAATGTTCGATTTTCCTTCGACGTCGGCCTGATAGAACGTGAACTTCTTCGCTTCCTCCTTATCGATGTCATCCGGCGCACCGACGTAACCAAGAATATGCGATCCGAGCGCGCCGTACACGTACGAGCGGACCGGCTTAATCGCCAAATCAACACCGGGCAGCCCGACGTCGTGCTCGGCGAACTTCGCCATGGTAGGAAAATCGATATCCTTGATGTACTGGAAAGGAACCTCAGTATCGTTGCGAAAATGTCGCTGCAACTTGCTGGCATTGTAATCGCGCGCGAGATCCAGCTCGTTCAAACGGGGGACAATCCCATTGTTCACAATCCTGATGATATCGGGCTCTTTCATGTCTTTCGGCATTCCGCTGATGATCGCCCGATATTCACTGGTCGGCGGTGAACCGAACCGTTCGCGGTAGCCCTTGACCATTTCCGGCAGATAAAAATCCACCTCGTAGCTGGCGCGGTTTTGGACAAGTGTGACACCGTTTCGGTCTTTGATTTCGCCGCGCACCGACGGAATCCGCACGGTTGCCTGCGAGCTTCCGCGAATCTGCGCCGTCCATTCCTGACCGTGCGCCACTTGTATCCACCAGAGTCGGACTCCAAGTGAGCCGACGCCCAACAACATGAACACCCCGAGAAATTGTATCCGCAGACGGGAACTAAAGCGTCGCCTACTCATTCGATTTGTCCCCTTTGCGGACCGTATGAATACGCGGTGATCTGAGCAAGCCACTGCAATCCCCAAAAGAAAATGGGAGCGATCGCCATCGCGATAAGTCCGGGTCCGCCAATCTGCCACCAGATTTCACGCGTAAAAACAAGAGAGCCGCGCCGAAACGTAATCATGAGGTATTGGGCCAGAACTATTAACGAGGTAAAAACGCCACTCAGGATACAATGCACTTCCCAGCGGCCGCGGGCAAAGAGCGGTCGCAAGCCGTGCATTATTCCCGCCAGCGCACCGTAGATGAGTATGGATGATCCAGCCGAGATTTCAACCTTACCTCCGATCACCTGGACGGTTAGCGCATCCAGTAGCACCCCGGCGAACAACGCGAGAGCGAGCATCAGGGGAAAGGGCAATGCCATCGCACCGTAGAAAACAATGACTGGCACGATGTAGACGTGGGCGTTATATAGCCACGGCAGCGCCGGGATAAGCAATTCGGTAATCTGTGCCAGCAGCACGAGGCCGAGAAGAACCAGGAAAAAGATCATCGTCGCCCCGTCACTACAAAGACGTCCTCCAGATGGGAAAGTTCGACCGCTGGTGTTAGTTGCGCCTGACCATCCAGCTCGCGCACGCGAAAAGATTTCACCGCTCCGATGAGCAACCCCGACGGAAAAACGCCGCCGACTCCCGAAGTATAAACCTTCTGACCTGGCTTCAAATCAGCCTGCTTCGACAGAAAATTCAGATCCAAAAGCGGTGTCAGCCCGCCAGTAACGCGCTCGCCGGAAACAATCCCCTGTTCGCGACTACCTTCTACTGAGGCTGCGACCCGGCAGTTTTCATCCGAAACCAGCAAAACAACCGAAATCGTATCGCTTACAGTGGTGGTTTTTCCCACCAAACCAACGTCGGTTACGACTGGCATGTCGGTTTCGACCGCGTCTTTTTTTCCACGGTTTATGGTAAGCGTTCGCCACCAACTCGAAGAATCGCGGGCGATCACCTCCGCCGCGACTAACTTAAACACAGACCGCTCACGGTAATTCAGGGCGTGCCGCAAACGGTTCACTTCGTGCTCGACGTCGCGCAAACCCTGGTTCGTCGCGCGCAGCTCTCGGTTTTCGACGTTTAAGGCAGCGTTCTCGCGCTCCAATTCTTCGAGAGATTTTAGACCTGATCGCACAGAGGTGATCTGTTTCTTGATTCCAGACCCACCCGTTAAGAACGGCGCGAGCAGCCGGTATACACTGGTCTTGAACTTCTGCGTTGTTTCCGGACCGAAGCTAAGGAAATAGCCTAGAATGGCGCCGAAAATCAGCAGCGCGATTATGTTTGTGCGGCTCATTTGGATTACTGATCGCCGACTGCCGATTGCCGTTTGGCCACTCGACAATTCACCGGCCGACCGCTAACGAGGGTTCCGCTTTCCGCGTTACGGTCTCCGCCATGGTTAGCGCCATTGGCGATCTGCTGAGGCCACCTGACGCAAAAATTTAAGTTCATTGAGGCATTTGCCTGTACCCTCTGCTACTGCACTGAGGGGATCTTCCGCTACATGGACAGGCAACCCGGTTTCCTCACTCAAAAGCTTGTCAAAGCCGCGCAACAACGCGCCACCGCCCGCCAGCACCAGACCGCGATCGACCAAGTCGGCGGAAAGCTCGGGCGGACAACGCTCGAGGGTGATGCGCACCGAATCGACAATCGTCGAGATCGGTTCAAGCAAAGCTTCGCGCACTTCTTGCGAAGTGATCATCAGCGTCTTGGGCAAACCGGCGACCAAATCGCGCCCTTTAACTTCCACACTAGTTTCCTTCTCACTCGGGTAGGCCGAGCCGATCTTGATCTTGATTTCCTCGGCGGTGCGTTCGCCAACCATCAAATTGTAGGCGCGCTTCATATATTGAACGATGGCTTCGTCCAACTCATCGCCAGCCACGCGCACGCTTCGACTAAACACAATTCCGGAAAGCGAAATGATCGCCACTTCTGTCGTTCCACCCCCGATATCGATGATCATATTGCCGGCGGGATCCTGCACTGGCAGTCCGACGCCAATCGCCGCCGCCATCGGTTCCTCGATCAAATAAACTTCGCGCGCACCGGCATGAGTGGCTGATTCACGAACCGCACGCTTTTCCACTTCCGTAATGCCGGATGGCACTGCGATGACGACGCGCGGTTTCACCCGCACTTTGCGGTTATGCACTTTCGTGATGAAATGCCGCAACATCGCCTCGGTAACTTCAAAATCAGCGATCACACCGTCCTTAAGCGGACGCACCGCAACGATATTCGCCGGCGTGCGGCCCAGCATGCGCTTGGCTTCGTCACCCACAGCGAGGACCCGATTCGTGCCGGCCTGCACCGCCACCACTGATGGCTCACGTAGAACGATCCCCTGATCTTTTACGTAAACGAGAGTGTTCGCTGTGCCGAGGTCGATCCCTATATCGCTGGATAGCCAGCCGAAAAATCCGTTCAACATGAATTATTTATTAGCAGCACTGTCAGCTCAAATGAAACGCGTTACGCGGCGCGATTCGGCCGGCTGAAACGCGGTAACATGAGAAGCCGTAGGCCCGCGTCAAGCGCATTCTATTGCCGTAACCCACCATCGGCATGCTGGAGCGTTGCCCGTGGGCTTGCCAGAAATCGATTACTCCATTACCCCTTCACTTCATGGGAAGGATTATCATCGCGCCGTCGATTCTTGCGGCAGATTTCTCACGGCTCGCTGCGGAACTTCATCGCGTCCAAGCCGCAGGCGCCGATTGGATTCACTGCGACATTATGGACGGGCATTTCGTCGACAACATTTCGTTTGGACCGGAGGTTGTACGGCTCGTGCGCAAGGAAACAACTTTGCCTTTGGATGTACATCTCATGATCGAGCATGCCGATCACTATCTGCCGCGCTTTGTCAAAGCCGGCGCAAACTCGATCACCGTCCACGTGGAACCGGAGGCGAAACACGATGTCCTCGAAACCTTGCGAAAAATTCGAGAGAGCGGGTGTCGTGCTGGCCTCACGTTAAATCCCGAAACTCCAATTGAATCGATCGAACCGTTTCTCGGTCAATTCGATATGCTGCTCGTCATGACTGTTCATCCAGGATTCGGAGGACAACCGTTCCGCGATGATCAGATGGAAAAGGTAAGGCGCGCAGCGAAATGGAACGAGTCTCGCGAGCAGAAGATCGATATCGAAGTCGATGGCGGTATCAATCCGCAAACGGCCCGAATATCAATCGAAAACGGCGCGAACGTCCTTGTCGCCGGCACCTCGATCTTTCGTTCCGATGATTACGCCAAAGCAATTCGTGAATTGCGCGGCGAATAAGACAAAGATGCGACGCTTAGCGTATCTCGGCCGCGCCAACGGCCACAACCGGCTCCGCTTCTTCAGCAGTTTCAGCCATCACTTCGTCGGTCTGCGTGACGCGCACAACTTCTTCAATCGTTGTCTTGCCCTGCGCGACGCGTCGCCAGCCATCCTGTCGTAAAGTCTCCATGCCTTCGGCAATGGCGCATTGTTTCAATTCACTGCCATCACGCCTTCGCATGATCAGCTTGCGCAACGGTTCGGTGATCACACAAACTTCGTAAATCGCGGCGCGTCCCTGATACCCCGTCTGGCGACACTGATCGCATCCCGCCCCGCGCTGGAATTTGGTGCCCAGTTCTTTCACCGGAACGCCAATCTCGGCAAGATAATCGCGTGGATAATCGACAACTTCGACGCAATCCGGGCAAATCGTGCGCACCAGTCTCTGAGCGATGAACGACTTCACTACGGAGGCAAGCAGAAAAGGCTCTACGTCCATGTCGAGCAAACGCGTGATACCGCCTACGGCGTCATTTGTGTGCAGCGTGCTGAACACAAGGTGACCTGTCATCGCGGCGCGAATCGCAATATCCGCCGTCTCGATGTCTCGAATCTCTCCGACCATCACCACGTTCGGATCTTGTCGCAGGATGTGTCGCAAACCCTTGGCAAATGTCAGGTCGATCTCTGGTTTCACATCGATTTGCGATACACCGGCAATCCGATATTCCACCGGTTCTTCAATCGTAATGATCCGGCGTTGAACGGAATTGATGCTGCTGAGAAAGCAATAGAGGGAGGTCGATTTGCCGCAGCCGGTAGGACCCGTCAGAAGGATAATTCCGTTTGGTTGAGCAAGGAGGTTGCGAATGATTTTCTCCTGCCTGTCGCTTAGATCGAGTCGTTCGAAGTTGAACTGCTGTTCGCCGCGGCTAAGTAAACGTAAACTGATTGATTCGCCGTTCACGGTTGGGATCGTGGAAACGCGGACATCGATCTCGACGTTGCCCGCGAGCAAATTCATCCTGCCGTCCTGGGGAAGCCGTCGCTCGGCAATGTCCATGTGCGACATTACCTTCAGCCGGGAGATGATTGCCGATTGCAAAACGCGCAACTGCGGTGGCACCGCGACCTCATGCAAAATGCCGTCAATCCGGTACCGAATACGCAAATCATTTTCCAGCGGTTCGACGTGAATGTCAGTGGCACGCTCAGCGATCGCTTCACGGATGATCTGGTTAACGAATTTGACCACCGACGCTTCCGGATCGTCGGCGTTGAGCTCGATCGCGGTCTCCGTGTCTTCCAACACGTCCATCGAGCCTCTGGTCTTTAAGATCTCGTCGAACGTTTCCGCGCCGACGCCATACAGACTTTTCATGGCGCGCAGGAGTTGCGCGCGCGGCACGAGCACCCATTCGGCAGGTTTCTTCAGCAGTTGCCCTGCAAGCTGGCGACCGATCGAATTGAAAAGATCATAGGTCGCGAGCACGACCGAATTTTCTTTCGACTCAATCGGCAGAATGTGGTGTTGAAAAACAAAACGACTCGGCAGAATCGACAAAGTAGATCGATCGATGTTTTTCGCGTCCATGGAGACGATCGGCACTCGGAAGAACTTGCCGATTGCGCCGAGAAAACGTTGCTCGTCCACTTTGCCCGAATCGAGCACCTGGCTTACCCACGAACCTCCATTGAGGTTAGTCGCCAACTCGGCTGCCTCTTCGCTCGAAGCCACACCGCTTTCGAGCAGCAAATTAATCAGTGACTGACTCGGAGCTGCATTCATTCAACGGGACTTAAGGCAGGTGTAGCGCTCGCCGCACGGGAGTGGTCAGGGTACCAGTCACGCGCATCGAGTAATTCTTTTGCAGGCGCGCGATGGCGTAGCTCACTTCTGCTGTGAACACGCCGTCCACTGGTCCGCAATAGTAGCCGAGGCGACGCAACGTCGTTTGCAGGGCTCCAACATAAGCTGGATCCAAAACAAGTTGATCGCGGCCCTTGAAGTAATACATCCATCGCCACGAATACCTGGGAGCAAAATCAGTTGCGATCACGTGCGGTGTTTGATGAGTGGTTCCCCATTCGTCTCTTTGAGCCAGAGGATCGACCGATCGGAAGATCCCATAATCGACAATATCAAACTCGTCGCCCCGTGCGACCATCGCGCCTAACCCGACAACCAGAACGAGTGTTATTCGTTTCATAAATGAAAAGGCTTAATGCATCTCTTTATCGTCCGGAAGATCCGGCGGCGGCAAGTTTATCTGTTTGCCTGTCTCCACTCTGGGGCAGTCTGGACACTCGGCCTGGTCGAGTTCCGGACCAAAATGTGTGTTCTTGTTCTCCCATTTTTGGCGCAATCTGTAAAGGTCGAGCTTCGTCAGGGTGACCTCCGGGCACATCAGAATAATCAGTTCTTGACGATGCTTGCCAGCCGCGGTGGAACGAAACGCAGCACCGATGAGAGGAATGCGCGAGAGATAAGGGAACCCCTGATAGTTCTTCTGCTTTGTGTCTTGAATCAAGCCACCGAGGATGATCGTCGATCCGTTCGGAGCAGCAACGTTCGTTCGAATATATTTTGTGTCGATTGTTGGAACCAAATTCCCACTGATGTTTACGCTTCCGTTTGGAACGAGGCTGTCGATCTTTTGCAGGATATCGAGGGAGACTTCCTTCTCGGAATTGATAAGCGGGACCACCTCAAGCTGTAACACTACCTTCTTGTACTCGATGCTCGATGATACCGAAGCCACATTGTTAAGCAGCGCTCCATTATTCACGTTGCTTAGAGTACTGACCGGAACTGGAACCTCCTGCCCGGAAGCGATGATCGCTTTTTTGTTGTTGCTGGTGAAAACGGTTGGTCGAGATAGAACTCTGAATCGATTCGTGGACTCCAGCATGTGCACGATAGCCGCGAAAGCGTTACCGGCTGCCACGTAAATATTGGTTCCGTTGCTTACATTTTGAATGATTTGGCTGAAGTTGATCAGATTGGCCGGGTCGAGAACACTGTTAACGATCGGCGCCACGCTACTGCCGGGGACCGCGGAGGAACCAGGAATAGGAATGCCCGGGTCACTACCCGACGAAAACACACTATTGTTACGCGAGGTGCCTACGAACCTCCTGTTGTACTTTGCGAACCAATCGACGCCGAATTCCTCGTTATTATCAAGCGTCAACTGACCAATCACTGTGCTCAACGACACCTGCGGCGCTTTGACGTCCATTTCGTCGAGAATTTTCTCTACCTTCGTCACCACCTCGCGATTACCAAGAATGATGATTGAGTTGGCGCGTTGATCCGCGATCAACTTCGAGTTTCCGATGGTGACCGCTTTCGGGACGGTGTCCACAGGTTGAGTCGAAAGTTCCTCGGAAATATTGAGCGAACTGCCTGTACCGCTGGACGTGCCGGTGCCGCTGTACTGACTCGTCAACGAAGTATTCATCGTTCCGCCGCGGCCTTGTTGCGTTTGACCTGCTCCCGGCGAAGGACCAATGCCCGGCAATCCTCCCGCTCCTCCCGCGCCAGCGCCTTGTTCAGTTCCCGGTTCGGTCAATGCCTGGACCAGAACCGGCAGAATGTCGCCGGCAGAAACGTATTTCAGATACCGGGTCACCGGTTTTGCAAACTCAACATTGGCATCGAATTCATGGATCAATTGCCGGATGAACGGCATGTTGATGGGCCGTGTCACGACGTGGATGCGGTTCGTGCGAACGTCGGGTGTAAGTTTGATCTTCCCAACAATCACTGCTTCTTCAGAGAGGAGACTGCCACCCCCTGCCTCGCCGACTGGCATTGGCTGCGGCACACCGCCGGGCACCTTTACGCCGCGCACACCAGGCTGCCCCGACGTCTCTGATCCCTTCTCAAAAATATCCTTCAGCATGTCGACGACTTTGCTGGCATCGGCGCGATCAAGTTTGATGAATTCGCTCACCACTTCCGCCGGGGCCACGTCTACCTGCTCAATCACTCCGGCAAGTTGCCGAATGATGTCCGCGTTCTGTGTGACAAGCAGGCTGGAGGATTTAGGCAGCGCCAAAATGTTGATCGTGCCCGAGCTCCCCTGGAAATACGCCATCAAAACTTGCTGTAGTTCCTGCGGATCGGCGTACTGCAAATGGAACAAAAAGCTGATAACCGGATTTCCCGCCGGGATGTCAGCCAAATCCGAGATAATCGGTACCGGCGCTTTGCGCGGATTCTGGCCTGCCCCGACGACGCTAACAATGTCGCGGCCCGATGGCACCAGTGAAATCCCGTTAAGCCCCATGCTCATCTCGATGATCTTGATCGCTTCTTCGCGAGACACGTCTTTGGCGATGAAAATGTTGACTTTGCCCTGCACGAAATTATCCATCACCAGCTTCTTGCCGGTGAGCTGTTCGTAGAGATGTAACACGTCGACGACGTCGCTGTTTGGAAATTGCAGTCGCACGGTCGCCGGCGCGTTCGGTGGAGGAGTAGACGCTTCCTCCTGCGTCGGCGGACTTACTGGCTTAACCGCGGGCAGCTTGGGACGCTGTGAGTCACGTTGCGCGGAAACTATGCTCGCGCCGGCAAGCACGAGCGTCACGATGCAGAAAAGCCGTTGCACAGTCCTGTTTTGCTGGATGGCGGAGCGTAGTGGATTTATCGGACCCGTCAACGTATTTCCCTCAGTGGAACAGCGTTTCAGTACTAGCTCTGGACGCGTTAAGGAGTGCTAGCTTATAAGAGATCGGTGTCATTGCAAACCAGACTCGCGACTCTCATCACCTGCAATATCCTGCTGGCTGTTCTGGTTTGCGCAGCGCCCGAACAGCCTTCGAATTCAGTAGCTGAAATTCAATCCGTTCTCACCGCGCAACAGGACGCCTGGAATCGCGGCGACATAGACGCGTTCATGAATGGTTATGCGCGATCGACGTCGACGGTGTTTGTCTCAGGAGACGAAGTCACGCGCGGTTGGGAAACAGTCCGCGACCGCTACCGGGAAAAATATTCCGATCACGCGAAGATGGGAACGCTGACTTTTTCGGACGTGGAAGTCACCATGCTTTCGCCAGAAGCCGCGGCAGTGCTCGGCCGTTGGAAGCTAAAGCGCGCAAACGATGAACCGCATGGACGATTTACGCTTATCTTCAAACGGTTCCCGGAAGGCTGGCGAATCATTCACGATCAAACAAGCGCGGCACCGTAACTGTAGCGGCGATCTGTGACCGCGAGGCTTCACTCAGAATGATATTCCAGCGGGAAGATCTCGCCCTGGAACCGCCAATCTCCCACCTGCGTACAGGTCGTGCTCGTACGAAATTGTCCCCGAACGTAATGCCACTTCTGCGTGTAGAAGTCTTCACTTCGAAGGAGATCATCGAAGAACGTTTTCTCCCGATCCGGCGGAGCCACGCCGTTTTGACGCAAAGTTTTTGAAATCGAATTTTTGAACGATTTTCCCGAAGCCGAGAGATTTAGTTTTGTATCATCGATTGCGACGAAAGCGTGAACGTGATCAGGCATGAAAACATAGGTGCCGACCCAGGCGCCGGGGTCGGGCCGTTGGCTGGCGAATCGAAGAAAACTTTCGTGCAGAAGATGGTTCGCCAGAATCTGACATCGATCGAGACGCCGCAAACGTCGCCTGTGGTTTTCGGCGGTCACAGGCCGCCGCTACAATTGCCGCAGGCGCGCGAGCAGTTTCTCATGAATGTTATCGAAACCGCCATTGCTGAACACCACCACCACGTCTTTTGGCTGAAGCAGCGGGATGATTCGATCCACAATCGCATTCGCGTTTTGCTCATAGAACGCGGGCTTCCCAGCCTTTGCGATCTCCGCAACTACCTGCTCCGGTTTTAACCGCTGATTTTCGGGAATTTGTTCCAGCCGGGCCACCTGCGAGATGAAAACACCATCTGCTCCTTTTAATGCTTCAGGGAGTTGCTGCTGAAATACCGCGCGCCGAGTCGTGTTCGAGCGCGGCTCGAACACCACCCACAGGCGCTGACCGCGAAACCGCTGGCGCAATGCCTGCAACGTCTGCGCAATCGCAGTGGGATGATGCCCGAAATCGTCGATCACCTTAACGCCGCCGGCTTCGCCTCGAAGTTCCAGGCGGCGCGCTATGCCGGAGAAGGTGTTGAATGCCTCGGCGATTGTTGCCGTCGGCACGTCATAAAAACGCGCAGCGGTCGCAGCCATTGCCGCATTGTGAACATTGAATTCGCCAACAAGCGGAATTTCGAACGCGTCGTCGCCTACTTTGAATCGAGAGGTATCGGCCGAATAAGAGACATCGCGAATCCGCTGCGCGCAATTTTTTGAAAATCCGACCTCCACCATCTGTGCCAGGCAATCTTTAACCACGTCAACGGAATTGGCATCATCGCCGTTCACCACGATCATGCCGTTTTGAGGAACAATATTCAGCAAGCGCCGGAAGCTGAGTTTGATCTCGTCGAGATTGTTGAAGATGTCCGCGTGATCGAACTCAATGTTGTTCACGATTACCAGCTCAGGCAGGTAATGAACGAACTTTGAGCGTTTGTCGAAAAATGCGGTGTCGTACTCGTCGCCCTCCAGTACGAAATACTTCGAATCGTTGAGGCGCGCCCCTTCGCCAAAATTTTTCGGAATGCCGCCAATAAGATAACCCGGATCGCGTCCCGCGGTTTCCATTATCCAGGTGAGCAACGCAGTGGTCGTTGTTTTACCATGCGTCCCGGTGACCACAAGATTGTGACGGCCGCGCAGGAAAAAATTCCTGAGCACCTCTGGCAATGAAAGATAAAGCAGTTTTCGGTTCAGCACGGCTTCCACTTCCGGGTTGCCACGTGTCATCGCATTGCCGATTACCACGACTTCCGCATCAGCCGGGATGTTTTCCGCGCGATAACCTTCCCTGAGCCTGATCCCCTTCCCCTCAAGGAAAGTCGACATCGGCGGATAAACATTCGCGTCTGAGCCGGTCACCCTAAAACCGCGCTCTTTCAGCGCGACGGCAACGGCGCCCATCGCTGTTCCGCAAATTCCGAGCAGGTGAAAACTCCTGGGCGCTTCGTTCACGCGGGTTTTCTACGATGCGCCAGCGCATTTGGCTAGCAATGATCTGTCATCCCGAGCGAAGCGAGAATGGAGCCTGCGACATCGACGGGAAGGCCGCAGGCTGAGCGAACGGGACGTGAGCGAATCAAATGCCGCGGCGAAAACGACAATAATTTAACGGGGGGTCGGACATCGCTCGGAATGACAGATCGTGGGCGCTATTTCTTTTTGAAGACTTCCACTGCTTCCCACGCTTCGTCAGGCGGGACCTGTTCGTATTCCAGAGCGCGCTGCAGGTACATCTTGGCCAGCATATCGTCCGGGTAGAATTCCAGGAAACGTGAAAAAAGGATTTTGGCGTCGGTGAAATCGCGGATGCGAAACTTCTCCAGCGCCTCCTCATATGTTTCGAGCCACTTCAGAAACTCCGGATCAATTTCGTCCTCTCGGCCAGCAACGAATGTGAAAACATCGACCGGTTTGGTTTTGCCTTTCACCTGCACGCGAGCGACCGATCGCAAATAAACTTCGTCACGCACCAGTTCGGCAACCGACGCGCCAACCAGCATATCCACGCCATACGTTCGCGTCAGGGCTTCGAGCCTTGATGCCAAATTGACGGCGTCCCCGATCACCGTCGGATCCATTCGCTCTTGCGAACCAATATTACCGACGATCACCTCACCGTGGTTGACGCCGATACCCATCCCTAGCCCCATCCGGCCTTGTTCGCGCCAGGTTTGATTGAGTTGACTCAATTCCCGGCGCATTCCCAACGCCGCTCGTGCGCAAGCCTTCGCATCCTGCGCGGTGCCAAGGCTGCGCACGTTGCCCCAGACCGCCATGATGGCGTCGCCGATAAATTTGTCGAGCGTTCCACCGTTGTTGAAAATCACAGAAGTCATCCGTGAAAGATATTCATTGAGCTGCGCGACCAGCGCTTCGGGATCCGCTTTCTCCGCCAACGTGGTGAAACCGATCAAGTCTGAGAACAGGATCGTCACCGGCACACGCATACCACGAAGCGAGCTGTAGTAGCTATCCGGGTTTTCCAGAATTTCAGCGACGAGATTTTTTGACACATAGCGTTCCAGCGTGCGTCGCGTGCGCACTTTCTCCAGGCGCTCAAGGAAGTATTCGAACCCGAGGGAAAACAAACCGCTCAAGACCAGCGCAGACAACACAGGAACGGTGAGCAACAGCAGCCCTGTGTTGTCGTAAAGCAATCGTGCCGTTAGAAGATAACCGACTGTAACGGCCACAAGTCCGCCCAGACAAATCAGCGGTTTGCGCACAAACGCCACGAGCAACCACGCGACCAGCCCTGCCGCGCAAACGAGCATCATCTCGAATCTTCGCGGGGTCGGCCGCAAGAACTCGTGACCGAGCGCGGCAGCCATCGCCTGGAAGTGGAGAGTTGGGCCTGATGTGGCAGGACTCATGGGCGTGTCGACCACGTCGTGCCAGACCTGCGCAGAGGGTCCGACTAATACGACCTTATCCTTGAAAAATGCACCACTCCCGTAATTGGTCTGCCACAGCTTGGGATCAAACACCTCATAGAGCGGACGCGGCTGGAATGCATCCGCCGCAGTGAAACGCATCATATGACCGCGAAAATCGTCCGGCACATCATTGGCATGACCGATTTTCGCGAGAGCACGCGCCGCAAGTGAATCGTAAACTTGGTCACCCGGTTCCGGCGGCAAACCGGCCAGTTGGCGGTTAGTCACGCGATAGGTCGCAGCGCGAGTTTTGCCGTCAATTTCGTCCGGCCAGAAATTCACAAAACCAACGCGGTCATCCTGGAATTGGGGCGGCGCAATGAGCGCAGCGTTTGGCGTAATAGCCTGAACGCCGTTTTGGAAGTCGAAGTTCCCGCTGACGACGACTTTGTCGCGGTACCGATCGAGCGCGGTGTGAAATGCCTCGTCACCATCGTTAGGCTTATTAAAGAGCAAATCAAACATCACAACGCGCGCACCCGCTGCGAAGAGTCGATCGAGCAAAAGCGCCCAGACTTCACGTGACCAGGGGTACGGTCGTTCGCTCAATAATTGCAGCCCACGACTGGCCGCGAGTTCTTCCGGAGTTAATGGCGGCAATTGCATCGTGCTTTGATCAATCCCCAGGAAGACGAAATCGGGCGGCGGTGTAGTCTTGCGACCCTCGCGCCGAAGCAAATCTTCGAAGCTCTGTTCCCCGCGCCAGGGCACCGATATAAACGGCGCGGTTGGGAAGAAGTGCCCGACAACAATCAGACCCGTCCAAAAAAGACAGATCAGCGTCAGGACCAATAACCGGACTCGAGCAAACCAACGCACCGCGCGATTATACCAGATCAATGCCGAATGGCAGCTGATTCCTGAGATGTCCGGAATGAAACCTGGCGGCGCCATTTTTATCTTCGCTTCTCATCAAACTTCCCACTACTTCTGGTCAACATGCCTGATGGCTCCCAGTTTCTCTGTCCCCGATGCAACCTGCCGCTAAACGAAGTGCGTACTTCCGGCGGCATTCTCTACGGCTGCAACGTCTGCGGCGGCCGCGCCGTGACCATCGAGCTGCTGCGCAAACGCTTCACGCCCGAATCAATCAATCCGCTGTGGCTGCATGCGATGCGTGGCAAGGGACGTGCCGGTTGCCCTTGTCCATTATGCCGGCAAACAATGATCGGCGTTGCCCTATCCGACGGAACCGAAATTTATGTCGATGTCTGCCAGCGCTGCCATTTTGTCTGGTTCGACGCTCATGAAGTCGACACGCTCGTCCCGCGTCAACCGGAACCGACGCCAGTCGCTGCCGAACTGCCGCAAAAAGCTCGTGAGATGCTCGCCATGGCCGAAGTCGAACGATTATCCAAACAAGCTGAGGGTCCGGATTTTGACAGCGCCGGGCCAGATGAATCGTGGAAACAGATCGCCGCATTCCTGGGAATGCCGGTTGAGTTCGATGAATCAGAAGAGCAGCGAAAACCGTGGGCAACATGGCTGCTTTCAGCCGTCATCATCTGCGCCAGTCTGCTTGCCTTTCTAAATCTGCGGGAACTTGTTCAACGTTTCGGATTAATTCCAGCACAGGCGACTCGCCTGGACGGGCTGACGTTCGTCACATCTTTCTTTCTCCACGCAGGTGTCATTCATCTCACCGGGAACCTGTACTTTCTGCTGGCGTTTGGACATGCTGTGGAAAATTTTCTGCGTCCGCTGCGCTACCTGACGCTTATTGCACTGGCAGCATTCATCGGTGACCTGGCGCATATCGCTCTCGATCCTCGCTCGCAAATACCGTGCATCGGCGCCAGCGGCGGGATCGCCGGCGCCATTACGTTTTACGCACTGAATTTTCCGCGAATGCGACTCGCTTTTCTGATGCGCTGGGGATGGGTCTGGTTTCGTTGGATTAGATTGCCTGCCTGGTTCGTTTTCGTTCTTTGGTTTTTGTTCCAAATTATCGGAACGCTTGAGCAGAAAGCGGGAATGAGTTCCGTCTCATCAGCCGCACATTTAGGCGGCGCTGCTGTGGGCATCCTTGCGTGGCTCGTTTGGCGAAAATCCAAGGAAGAATCTCGATTGCTCGAATGACGAAAACCAAACGAAAATCGTTTGTCATTTTGCGTTCAGCATTTAGTTTCCGACCCGCGATCTCTCCGCCTATCCTGCGTCCGCGGGATTAATCAGTGAGCGAGGTTGGAAAGATCGATAACAAAACAACAGCTCACTGAACGAGGAGCCCCGAAAACATCGGGGCAAAACAGTCATGCCAAGAGCAACAAATGCCCCGGCAAGCCGTGCGCGCCGGAAACGAATGCTGAAAAAGGCGAAAGGCTATCGCGGCCGTCGCTCGAAATTATTTCGTTACGCCAAAGACGCGGTCATGAAGGCGCAGTATTGGGCCTATCGCGACCGCAAAACCCGCAAGCGCACATTTCGTTATCTTTGGATCCAGCGTCTCAACGCCGCCGCACGCGCGAACGGCATGACTTACAGCCGGCTGGCGGAAGGATTGAAAGCAGCCGGTATCGGCCTGGACCGGAAAATCCTCGCTGATCTCGCCGTCACTGACGAAGCCGCGTTCAAGTCGATCCTCGACCAGGCGAAGAGCGCGTTGAAAGATAAAACCAAGTCGAAAAAGAAGGCTGCTTGATTCGTGAATCGAGATCGTGAATCGGGATTCGATTTCCCGATTTAACGATGTAACGATTAAACGATTCACGGAATCCATGCACCCGCTCCAACAACTGCGCGATGACGCGCTGCGCGAGATTGAAGCAGCGCGCGATGAGAAATCGCTCGAACTCGTCCGTGTAAAATATCTCGGCAAAACCGGCAGCGTCTCCGAATGGGGCGACCGGATGAAAACGCTCGGCAAAGACGAACGGCCCGTCGTCGGTAAATTGCTCAACCAGGCGCGGAGCGCCGTTGCGGAGGCACTCGAGCAACACGGACAAAAACTTCGTGCACAAAAAGAATCTGCGGCGCTCGCCAGCATCGACATCTCACTTCCGGTAACGCCATACGAGATTGGTTCTCTGCATCCGCTTCATCAAATGCATGAACGCGGAAT
>JAICUQ010000143.1 GCA_025935755.1 Chthoniobacterales bacterium
ATTGCCGTTAATTGCGACGATTTTCGCGCCATAAGCAAAAGCCTGCAGCAATTTCCCCGTCGCGATTTTTCCGGCAGGCAGAATCACGAGGCATGGAATCCCCGCGCGCGCCGAGTATGCAGCTGCTGACGCTGAGGTGTTCCCAGTCGACGCGCAGATCAGCCCTTTTGTGCCGCGCTCCATTGCCATGGAAACCGCCACCGTCATTCCGCGGTCTTTGAATGACCCTGTGGGATTAACTCCTTCGCTTTTGACGAAAACATCGCATCCCCTGCCTACGCGTTCACTCAATCGCGGAGAATAAATGAGTGCTGTGTTCCCCTCGCCCAGCGAAATGATCGGCGTCGCAGGAGAAATCGGGAGAAAATCGCGGTAACGTTCGATCAGTCCCCTGCCTGGTTGTAATTTTGTTATTGTCGAATGCATCAACTTTTTTTATCCGAGGCAGGTGCGCGCGATTGTCGATGAAGAACCGAGATGTAAAATCAACCGTATGCCTGGCCTTAGCAAAGAGGATAAGCTGGAGCTGTTAAGGATCATCCTTGAGAGCCGGCACGCCGATTTGCGCGAACAAAATCTGATTCGCCAGGGCAAAGGACATTTTCACGTATCCGGGATGGGACACGAAGGACTGGCGGCGGTCTCCATCCAAATGGAACCCGATGATTATATCGTTTCGTATTATCGCGACCGCGGCCTTGTGCTCGGACGCGGCATGACCACTCGCCAACTTGGCCTGGAATATTTCGCCAAGCGCAACACGGGCAGCGGCGGGCGGCAAATGCCCTCGCATTACAGCGACGCAGACCTGCACATTTGGAGTGTCCCCACGCCAACGGGTTCGCAACTTCTTCCGGCATGCGGCATCGCCTGGGGTATGCAACTCGATGGAAAGAAAAATGTGGTGGTGACGACGATCGGTGATGCAGCGACGCGCCAGGGAGATTTCTTCGAAGCGCTCTGTTTTGCCAGGGAAAAAAAACTTCCCATGCTCTTTCTGGTCGAGGATAACGCTTACGGCATCAGCATGCCCACGCGGAAAACGAATCCGCTCGCGCTGGATATTCTGGAGCAAGACAATTGGCGTCACGTCGAAGGACACGATGTCCAGCAGGTTTACGATGCGACAGCGGAAGCATTCGAGAAAATCCGTGGTGGCGGCGGACCGTTCTTTTTCTGGGTCAAAATGGAACGCCTGTCGAGTCACACCAGTTCCGACGATCACAAGCTTTATCGCAACGCCGAAGAATTGAAGAACCTGGAGAAGTGCGACCCTTTGACGTGTTGGCGAGACCAACTCATCAAGGAAGGCGTCATCACAGAAACAGATTACGCGAACCTGGATAACGAGATTAAGGAGCGAGTTCGCCGCGAATACTCCGATGCAGAGAAAGCTGAAGACCCTTCGCCTAACGAGCTCCTGGCCAATGTCACCAAACCGCCGCCAAAAGTTGAAGCGGAAATCCTTCCGCCGGGCAAATATCGAATTGGCGATACGGTAAACAAGACTCTGCGTGCCGGGATGGAAGAAAATTCGCAGCGAATCATGTTCGGCGAGGACATCGAAGATCCCAAAGGCGGCGTGTTCCGGCTGACGCAGAAGCTTTCATCTGAATTCCCGGAGCAGGTTTTCAATTCACCGCTCGCGGAATCCACGATCCTCGGCGTTGCATGCGGATTAGCTGCGTACGGCAAGCGTCCCGTGTTTGAGTTGCAATTCATTGATTTCATTTATCCCGGCTTCAATCAGCTGGTGACCAACATATCCACTCTCCGGTGGCGAACCTTTGGGAATTGGAAATGTCCCGCGGTGATTTACGCCCCGTATGGCGCATACCTGCCCGGTGGCAGTTTATGGCACAGCCAGGCAAACGAATCGGCGCTCGCTCATTATCCTGGTTTAAACATTGTGATTCCAAGCACGCCAGCCGACGCGGCGGGATTGCTCTGGAGCGCCATGCACGCGGAGGACCCGGTGATTCTTCTCATTCCAAAGCATCTGCTATGGGCGGAGCATGAATACACGCAACCAATCACTGCAGTTCCGCTGGGCGAAGCGCGCAAGGTACGTAATGGCTCTGATGTCACAGTGGTGGCATGGGGCAACACCATCGAGAAGTCGCTCGAAGCCCTGAACAAAATCGGCGATGAAATCAGCGTCGAACTGATCGATTTGCGTTCAATTGTTCCATGGGATGCGGCAGCGGTTGAAGAATCTGTGCGCAAAACACGCCGGCTCGTCGTCATTCAGGAGGACACGGAAAATTGTAGCGTCGGTCAGATGATCATCTCTCATGTCACCGGCACTCCAGAACTCTGGAATGAATTGGTTAGTCCCCCTGTGCTCGTCAGCAAACCGAATGTAGTGATCGGGTACAATCCGATTTATGAATACGCGGCATTGCCTGATGTAGAGCGGATCGTAACAGCCATCAGGCGTTCGATTGCAACTAAACAAGAACGAACTGTAACCGCGGCCGCCGACCGCGCGGCTTTGCCTCAAAAACCAGCGGTTGTTCCGCCGGGGTCAACCACCCCGGCTGCAGCAGAGACAACTGAGCAACATGTCCAAAGCATCACCGTTCCAATCATGGGCGAAGGAATTCGAAATGCGAAAATTGTGTCGCTCATCAAAAATCCAGGAGACCAGATTCAACTCGATGACGAACTATGCGAGGTTGAAACCGACAAAGCCGTTTATCCGATTCAATCATCATTCGCCGGAGTGATGGGTGAATGGAAAACCAAAGTTGGCGATGTGGTGGAGATCGGCCAGGAACTCGGCACGATCGTTACGACAGAGCCGGCGTTTGCGGAACAGTTTGATAAAGCGGCAAAAGAATCACCCGCTTCTCCTGTAGCCGCGGGCGTTGACCGGGGCCGCGCAGCAAATGTCCCCTACGCAGACAGACCGGGGTCATCCGGCTTCACCGAGGCTACGGCGGACAAGTCGCCCCCGGCTGCAGCTATCGAGCCTGCACTTTCACCGACTATCACACGCAAACTGAGTCGGGTTATTCCCGCTAATCTCCAAATCGATGCGCGTTGGGACGCAATTCGGGAGGCGCGCCAGACAACAAAAAAGGCGCACCGCGACCAGGGTCCCTCGCCTTCGGTGATGATTGCATGGGCAGTGGTGCGCGCGATGGAGAAGCATGCGGCGTTTCGGCGATTGATTCTCGAAGACGATCAAATCGTGCAGAACGACAATTTCGACCTGGGTGTTGCAGTGGCGTTGGAAAGCGATCGGCTCGCGACCGCGGTGATCACCATGGCGAATCAACGCAACTGGTCGGAATTCGTTAGCGCTTTTAACGAAACAGTCGCTGCTACACGCAGTGGTCGGGTCGATGCCATGAATGCCCCAGTAGTGATCACGAGTCTCGGCGGGTTTCAAGTGAAAGCCGGGTCGCCGATCGTGGTGCCTCCTTCGGTGGGAACATTGTTCGTTGGCACCGCACACCGCGAATTGATCTCGAATAAAACAAAGAATGAAAGTGCTGAAGTCATCACCCTCTCGTTGACGTTCGATCACCGGGTCGTTAACGGCGCAGGTGCGGCAGCGTTCGCAAACGAGATCAAAAAAGAGATCGAACAATTTAAAATCCCGGTGACTGAAATGCCGGCTGCATCCGCTGCCAAGCGTTAATCAGTTTCTCCCACCTACATCCGATTTCCGGGTGCGCTTCGTAGCTTAGGTACGGTCGGTACTCGCGACCGCACAAAGGGAACATCAAGAGAAGGGAATCTTATGGCACGAAGACTCGATGGTAAGAAGGTGGCTATCCTTGTGGCGGATGGCTTTGAGCAAGTGGAAATGACAAGACCGCGCGAAGCGCTCAAGGAAGCCGGAGCCGAAACGAAAATCGTTTCGCTGAAACCCGGCAAGGTGCAGGGTATGAACCACGCGGATAAGGCGGACCAGTTCGATGTCGATCTCACTCTGGAGCAAGCGCGTCCGGAGGAATTTGATGCGTTGATGATTCCGGGAGGTCTTTTCAACCCTGATGTGATGCGAACCAATGAAAAGGCGCACAATTTTGCCCGGCATTTTTTCCGTGAGCGCAAACCGGTCGCCGTCATCTGTCACGGCCCACAGGTTTTGATCAACGCCGACCTTGTTCGCGGGAGGAAAATGACCTCATGGCCTGCAATCCGGGTCGACATGCGCAATGCAGGCGCGCGTTGGGTCGATGAGGAAGTCGTTGTTGATAATGGATTGGTGTCGAGTCGTAAACCTGACGACATCCCGGCGTTCAACCGGAAAATGATCGAGGAATTTGCTGAAGGCCCCCATAAATCGGCTGTCGCGGCGTAAACGTCCGGACACCGCAGCGGCAATAGCAGAGCAGATGTGAGTAACACCGTGCTGCGGTGCGGTGTGCAAAGTAACCACGGTCGCGAGCGGATCCCCGCGGAGCCAACGCATCTTGCGTGTGCATGGCGACCCGCTTTACCGGTTCGTGATGCCGAATGAGATAAACCGCTGAAGCGGTTCTGTTATCGCCGCGCCGACAGCCACCTCGCTAAAGCGAGGTGTTAATGAGACGAATAATTCGTAGGTCGTCTGCTTCGATCAGGCGTTGGCGTTTCACAGAAACGCCCTACAATTATCCGTCGCGCAGCCATGACTACTGCCAACAAGATCACCGTTGTTCGCATCGTGATGATTCCGGCGTTCGTCACAATGGCCATTTACTACGGCGAAAGTATCAAGCGCGGCCAGCCGCTCGAGTGGCAGCGATTCACAGCGATCGCGATTTTCATTCTGGCGGCGGTAAGCGACGGACTGGATGGTTACGTCGCGCGGAGATACAATCAACGCAGCACACTTGGGGTCATTCTCGATCCCATCGCCGACAAAGGATTGTTGTTGAGCGGTATTATCACCTTGAGCCTGACGAACTGGAGCGAAGTGGAAGCCGATACCGGAAAATTCCCGGTGTGGTTCCCGGTGCTTGTAATCTCGCGCGACGCAATTCTTTTGGTGGGAACGCTGGTGCTCTATCTGCTCAACGGAAAAGTGCATGTGAAGCCGCACTGGACAGGCAAAGTGGCGACAGTTCTGCAAATGGTCGCGATCGGATGGGTGATGCTCCAGTTACTCATTATTCCTCTGTTCTATCTTGTGCTTGCGGCCGGTGCGTTCACACTCGTTTCGGGCATCCTTTATGTTGCAGACGGGGTCCGTCAGCTGCAGGCCGAAGGCCACGCACATCCCGCCAAATCGTAGGTACCGCACCGCTATTGCACGCGCAGATTGGATCAATGGTCTGCCATCTAACTGCTGCACGCGCTTTCAATCGCTTTCCCTTCACAAGGAGGAGAGCCGGGGGTGAGCGTTCCCTTCATCGGCGAAATTCAATCCCCTCACCTTGATCCTCTCCCCTTGATCAATGGAAAAGGGCGGATTCAGGTATGATGTTCAGCGTTCACCATGAGTGATACGACACAATTGCCCAACGTCGCGATTGTCGGGCGGCCAAACGTAGGCAAGTCCGCTTTATTCAATCGCCTCGTCGGCAGGAAAATCGCGATTGTTCATGATCAACCTGGCATTACACGAGACCGGCTATCGGCGATCTGCAGTCGTGGGAACCGGGCGTTTACGTTGTGGGACACGGGCGGCATTGTCGGCGCGGGCGAATCCGAACTGACCCAGCAGGTACGGAACGCTGCCGAAAACGCGCTGCGCGGCAGCGATCTTCTCCTTTTCGTCCTGGATGCAAGGGAAGGCTTGTCACCGGTCGACGCGGAACTGGCGAGACTGCTGCGAAAATCGAACAAGCCAGTCGTGCTGGTCGTCAATAAGATCGATAACGAAAAGCATGAGCCGTTGGCGACAGAGTTTGACTCGTTAGGCTTTGAAAAGATAATTTCTGTCAGTGCCGAACACGATCGCGGGATCTCGGACTTGCTTGAATTAATCGAGCAGCAGTTACCTCCACAGTTTGCGGCAGGCGAGCATGAAACACCAGCCATCAAACATTCGCTCGCGATCGCCATCGTTGGCCGGCCCAACGTTGGTAAATCTTCTCTCGTCAACTCCATCGTGCGCAGCGAGCGCGCCATCGTCAGCGAACTGCCCGGGACAACACGGGACTCCATCGACATCGCTTACGAACGCAATGGCCTGAACTTCGTTTTTATCGACACCGCCGGAATTCGCCGGCGCGGTAAAGTTTCGAGTTCTGCCGAGGTTTTCAGCGTGATGCGTGCCGAGCGCAGTGTTCGCCGCGCCGATCTGTGCGTGCTAGTCATCGATCTCACCACGGGCGTCACGGCGCAGGACAAGCGAATCGCCGGGTTAATTCAAAAGGCGCAAAAGCCAGCGATCATCGTCCTCAACAAATGGGATCTGGTTAAGCCGGGACGCGGTGAAAAGCAGGCAGTCAGGCAATTGATCGAAGATGCGCGTTCGAGAATTTTTTTCCTCAGCTACGCGCAGGTGTTAATCACGTCTGCGTCGAGTGGAGAAAATGTCGATCGGCTGTTTGCGTCGATTGCAAAAATCCAGCAAGCGGCGCGGAAACGGATCGGCACAGGCGTTTTCAATCGCTTATTGCGGCAGGCCTTTGAAGCGAATCCTCCTCCATTGGTCAAAGGGAAACGTTTGAAATTATTTTATGCAGCGCAAACAACTGGCGACACTACCGCTTCTGGCGTGCAGGGCAGCGGAGCTCCTGCGCTGGAGGGCGGAGCTCCTGCGACGCGAAAAATTGCGACCTCCGTGCAAACGTCGCGAAGAGCTCGCGAAAGCTCCCCCATCCATGTTCCGGAATTCGTCCTGTTTGTGAATGATCGTCAATTGATGACTGAAGCATATCGCCGGTACCTCGAAGCTCGCATCCGCGACGCGGAACCGTATCCCGGGCTGCCCATCGTATTGACTCTGCGTGCCCGCACGAGCGACGTCGCCCGAAGGTGATGGGGCCGGAGGAAGACCCGCCACTACTCTGGCTGGTTGCGGTAGGGAGCATTTTCGCGAACAGACGCGAGAATGGTTTCGCTTAATCTCATCACTTCGGTGTCGTTCAGGGACCGCGCCTTGCTCACCGCTTCTTCTGCGGAAGCAACGGCCCGCGAAAAATCTCCAGCTTCGGCGTAAGCTGCAGCTAGCGTAGCAAGGAAAGCGGGGACCCGCCGATTTGTGAGATTGCAAGCGCGCTCGGCAACACGGACAGCCTCATTACCATCGCGCACATTGGAATCAGGAAACGTCGCGAGCAACCACGCGAGTTCGTCCAGCATGCGCGGAGAGTCAGGCGCATCTGCCGCAAGCTGACGAAGCTGTTGCAATCCATCAGGCGCTTTGGCCATCGACAACACGATCTGGTGGAGTTGAGCATGCGGTTCCTCCGCGCTCGGCCGCAGCATCATCACATAACCAAATTGTCGTGCGGCTGCAGCGAGATCACCACTCTGCGCCGCTGCCATCGCCAGAGAAGAATGAGCAGTCACCTCGAACGGCGAAATCGCCAACCATTCCGGCCCAACCGTGGCCGCGTGGTTGTACTGTCCTGATTCCAGAAGACACGTCATCAGCATTTCGTAAGCTGAAAAATTTTCCGGCCCGAGCTCAATGGCGCGTCGAGCTTCTGCGATAGCGCGTTCCATGTCGTTACGCTTCGTTGCAATCGCGAGATTCAGGTGAACCATCGAATCACTCGGCGCTAACTCAACTCCGCGTTCGGCGTCTTTCACGGCTTCCGCGTCGTTACCGAGTGCGCTCACGCTCAATGCGCGATAGCTGTGTGCCGCTGCGTTGAACGGATCGGCTTCCACCGCCTTGGCGGCTTCCTTAGCTGCTTGCTCGATCTTACCTTGCGGGCCGAGAACCTTTACTGCGTATAAATAGTGTGAGACCGAAGGTACAATGCAGAACGTCACCAGGCTGTTTAGCGCCCAAACGACTAAGACTGTACCGATAATATATCCAAGAGGTTTCCACTTGTTGGTGAGTACTTTCCACCCAAGCGCGCCGAAGAAACAAAGCGGCGTTAGAAGAGATAATCCGTAAAATGCCTTGGCTTGCGCGTACGAAGGAACCTTCAGCCTCATCAAACTCAAGCCAAAGGCGACCCCGGCAGAAAGCGCAAGCAACAGGAACAACTCCGCCGAGGGTCGTCGAACAAACCGAACGATCGCAATGACGGCGCCGAGAAAAATCAAAGCTGTTGGAACGACCGCCCACAAATAACCTGCAATCATCGGGCCCAGGTTCCAGGCGACATTCACGCTCGACGCCCCACCCGACAAACCGTCACCCCATGAGGTCGAATACATGCCGTCTGCGAATCCAGCAAACCCGCTGAACAGCGGAGTTATCAACGAACGCCCGAAACGTATGAAATCGGCTGCGGTTTGATAGCCGGGATCCTGCCACCACGCGAAACCGCTGGTCACGTCCCAATTGCTGAGCAATGGAGTGCCGAACGTCAGCCAGATGCGTGCGTAATACCAACCGCACACTGCAAGAGAAGTTGCGATTAGCAGGCCGATACTGCGCAACCAAATTGAAAATGGCGCCTTGGTGCTCGCATACCTGGCGCAAATCGCAATGACCACGACAGGAAACAGGATGACGCCGGTCGCCTTTGTCAGCATCGACGCCCCCAAAGCTAATCCTACAAAGGCAAATTGCAGTGCCCGCGGCGCGTCGGTCTGAAGAAGGCCCAGAGAGAGATAAATCGTCAGCGTCGCCAGCGTGGCGGCGAGGAGTTCGTTGGTGACGTAATGCATCA
>JAICUQ010000074.1 GCA_025935755.1 Chthoniobacterales bacterium
AGGCTGCGCCGGGACGCAGACCCGTGCAATAGAGCGCCGTTACAGCTGCTCGATGACGTATCCGTGTTTTTGCAACAGCGCGATCACGCTGTTGGGTCCGGAGAAATGAAGCGCGCCTGCTACAACAGCAGTGGGCTTGCCGGTTTTGAGTTCCTTCTCGATTCGCGGAACCCATTTTACATTGCGATCATCAACGAAACGCGCCGCAATCCTTGGCGCCTTCGATCGCAGCGGCGTGTCACCTGCCCAGAGTGCGTTGGTATCGCCTTTCCGCCACGCTTTGTACATCCTGCCGGATTCCGTATCGCTGTTGCCGGGCTGAGCCAGGGCGTCTTGCAGCAGAAACTCACCCTCCTGGTCGGATAACCCACCCATCACTGCAACGTGTTCATTAACCGACTCCAATCCGGCGATCTCTTTTCCCGACTCCATGGCGTGATCCACGAAATAATTATCCAAACCGTGCGACGCCGACGCCTTGCTGTACGAGGCCGGCGCAGCCAGATGCTGCGCGATCCACCAGGGCTTGTAACAAAGCTGGCTGTCGAAGCCTGCCAACCGCTCACCCTCGTGAGTGTCGGGCAAGGTCATAATCATGTTTTTGCGCAGCCACGCCAGCAACTTCGGGTTGATCTTTGAGCGAATGTCTTGTCCCGCTGGATATTTCGCCGCAGCTTCGAATTTCTTTTGAAATTCCTCGTGCCGGGTTGGATCGAACTCGAACAGGAAACGCGCGCTGCTTTTCAGCGCAATGTCATACGGCTTCGGAAGCGGATAATCTTTTTTGCTCAAGGCGTGAATCGAGCCCACGAGATAGAACGGCGCCCTGGCGTTTGTAACGCGCCAGACACAACATTTTGGAAATTTTTTGCGCTCTTTTCCCGCGTTTTGATGGTTGTGCGGTGCTGCGTTCGTTGACAGCGGTACGAGAATCAACGCGACGATCAATGCGAATAAACCGCCGAGGGGACGTCGAACGGAAAAAAACATTTCCGGTGTTTAGCGCGAAAAATAGGTAAGTCAATCGCGAGTTTGAACCAAAAAAACGTCCGCCACAGAACGGATCGCCGTATCAACCTGGGTCGCCCTTGAAATTATATAAAGCCTCGGAAGGCCAGAGTTCTTGAGATTAACTCGGTTTTTGATACCATAGCGCAGGCATGCCCCTCCCGGTGAAGCGTTGGTTCGTTTTCTCATTCGTCTTCGCTTCCGTAACCATTCGCTTCTCGACCGCCGCCGCTGCCGTCGGATGGGAGGTGATCAAAGTGAACGGGCACGATTACCTGACCGTGGACAACATTTCCAAGTTCTACGGTTTGCCGGCAGAAGTCGTCCCGTCGGGAGCGAAGATCCAGACCGAGACAGCCAATCAGCCGCTGGAATTCGTCAGCGGCAGCCGTGAAGCCATGATCAATGGCGCTCGCAGTTGGTTGTGCTTCCCGGTGCTTGAACAGAATGGAAAAACTTTGGTCTCGCGCACTGACGTGGCGAAAACGATCGAGCCCCTCGTTCGGCCACACCGCGTTGCGAACGTCGGGAAGGTTCAGACAGTTGTTCTCGATCCCGGCCACGGCGGTCACGATAAAGGACAGGTGAGCCGCTACGGGGCGGAAAAAGATTTCGCCTTGGATGTCGCACGAAAACTCCGCCCGATTCTACAGGCCAAAGGATTCAAGGTGATCATGACCCGCGAAGGCGATTACTTCGTGCCGTTGGAAGTGCGAGCGAAGATTGCCAACTCGGCGCGCAATTCGATTTTTGTCAGCATTCATTTTAACGCGACGAACGACGATCCGAACGCAACAGGATTCGAAATTTTTTCCTTCACGCCCCGCGGCGCGCCATCAACTGCGGACGGCACCGTGACTGCGAGCTCCGTTTACATGCAGCCCGGAAGTTCGGTGGATGCCCAAAGCATGGCGCTTTCGGCATGCATCTATCATTCGCTTCTCGGCCAACTCCGTGAGTACGATCGTGGTATCAAACGTGCCCGGTTCGCAGTGCTTCGCCTAACGAAAGTCCCTGCGGTGTTGATTGAGGGCGGGTTTTTGACCGAACGTGGTGAAAGCAAATTGATCTCGAACAAAGATTGGCGCGCGAAATTTGCCGGCGCCATTGGGGTAGGGATCGAAAACTACCAGGCGCTGCCGATTAAGAAACAGCCGCCAATGCTCGTCGCCGATTATCGGCGCCAGGCGAAATCGCCGGCCATCGATACTGCCGCTCAGGAAGGGAATGTGAACGATGCAGAAGGCAATTCGAAACAGGCAGCGGCGAATGTGAAAGAAGCAGCTGCGAATGCGAAGCAAGCAGGAGCGACTGCAAAACAAGCAGCTGGCAACGCGAAACAAGCAAAAGCGAATGTCAACGAAGCAGCGGCGAATGTGAAAGAAGCTGATGCGAGCTTGCTGGAGCTCGTCGGTAGATCCGCTTTTTTGTCGCAGCCGCAAACGTCAACTCCAGCAAAAAAAACGTCTATTGAATCGGCTCCCATCATTCCGTGAGTTTTCTCGCGGATAATCTCATCACTTGTCACTCGTCCCGCGTCACTGTACTTTGTTCACCGGTGCGGGGGAGCCGCCATGGCTGAGAGTCCAGGACCGCGACGGCGGGACTGCGAGACCCCTTGAACCTGATGCGGGTAATGCCGCCGAAGGGAGCGAGGGTCCGATGCCGGACCTGCCCGCAATGCTGCGGAAGCGTTGCAGGCGGGCTGGCGATTTCAGCGATACGATTGTCCCCGTGCGGCTTGTTGTATGAACCACAAATGGAGCCACTGGGATGAGCGACACAGAAGGTAAAACTGCGAGCGTAACAGCGAGAGAAACGGGGCTGACCAGTTTCCATGGACACGAATGGACACCAATGATTTTTGAATCCGACGTTCACGTGCCGTTTTTTGTCATCCTGAGCGAAGTCGAAAATCGAGCGGCTGGGGAAGACGCGAGACGGACGGCAAGGCCGAAGGCTGAACGAGTGGGAAGCGAGCGAATCAAATCTCTGGAAATTTTTGGGCGCCTATGAATACGAACAACGGATCCGAAGAATCGAAGGGGGCTGAGGTGTCGCTCCCAAACTCCACGAAGATTTACGTCGCGGGCACACTGCACAAAGACATTCGCGTTCCGTTCCGCGAAATCTCGCTCGCACCTACTAACTCCACCAATGGTGAACTGGAGATCAATGAACCGGTGCGCGTGTACGACACCAGCGGTCCATGGGGCGATCCGGATTTTCACGGAGACGTCACACAAGGACTTCCGCCGTTGCGCGGAAAATGGATTCGCGAGCGCGGAGATGTAGAGACCGTTGTGGGTCGACCCATAAAGCCGGCAGATGATGGCTGGTTATCCGAAGCGCACGCTGCACATTCGAGCAGAAAACGCCCAACGCCGAAGCTCCAACTCTCAACGTCCAATTCAGAAGGCCGAGACGTGCAAAGTGATAATTCGGCGTTCGGCGCGCCCCGGAAAATTCTTCGCGCGAAATCGCGTGCTATTACGCAGCTTTGGTACGCGCGTCAGGGAATCATCACGCCGGAGATGGAATTCATCGCCATTCGGGAGAATGGCCGTCAAATCGAGAATCGAGAATCGAGAATCGGGGAAAACGGTTCTTCGAACGCACAATTCACGAATCACGATTCACGAAATCACCTTCGCTTCGCCCACCGCGGTGAATCATTCGGCGCGAACATTCCTGCCGAGATCACGCCAGAATTTGTTCGGGCCGAAATCGCACGCGGTCGCGCTATCATTCCAGCAAACATTAATCATCCCGAATCCGAGCCGATGATCATCGGACGTAATTTTTTGGTGAAGATCAACGCGAACATCGGCAATAGCGCGGTGGCCTCGTCGATCGAAGAAGAAGTCGAGAAAATGCGTTGGGCGACAAAATGGGGCGCGGACACGGTGATGGATTTGAGCACGGGAAAGAACATTCATGCCACGCGCGAATGGATCATTCGCAACAGTCCTGTGCCTATTGGAACCGTCCCGATTTACCAGGCGCTCGAGAAAGTTGGCGGTCGCGCGGAGGAACTGACCTGGGAGATTTATCGCGACACGTTAATTGAACAGGCTGAGCAGGGTGTCGATTATTTTACGGTGCATGCGGGCGTGCTTTTACGCTTCATTCCGCTCACCGCGCGGCGTGCTACCGGGATCGTTTCACGCGGCGGTTCCATTATGGCCAAATGGTGTCTCGCGCATCATCAGGAAAGCTTTCTCTATACGCATTGGGATGAGATATGCGAGATCATGGCTGCGTACGATATCAGCTTTTCCATTGGTGATGGTTTGCGGCCTGGCTCAATCGCCGACGCGAATGACGAAGCACAGTTCGCCGAACTTTACACACAGGGCGAGCTGACGAGGCGGGCCTGGGCGCAACATGTGCAAGTGATGAACGAAGGCCCGGGTCACATCCCCATGCATATGATCAAGGAGAACATGGAAAAGCAGCTCGAGTGGTGTGATGAAGCGCCCTTCTACACCCTCGGTCCGCTCACTACCGACATCGCTCCCGGCTACGATCACATCACCAGCGCAATCGGTGCGGCCATGATCGGTTGGTACGGAACGGCGATGCTTTGCTACGTCACGCCGAAAGAACACCTCGGTTTGCCTAACAAGAAGGATGTCAAAGACGGTGTGATCGCTTACAAGATCGCCGCGCACGCCGCCGATCTGGCTAAAGGTCATCCCGGCGCGCAATACCGCGACAACGCCATCAGCAAGGCTCGGTTTGAATTTCGCTGGGAAGATCAGTTTAATCTTTCACTCGATCCTGAAACTGCGCGGGATTTCCACGACGAAACCCTTCCTGCCGAGGGCGCGAAGACTGCACACTTCTGCTCCATGTGCGGACCCCATTTCTGCTCCATGAAGATCACAGAGGACGTCCGGAAGTACGCAGCTGAGCACGGACTAACGGATGCGGAAGTAATCGAATCAGGAATGCAGGAGAAGAGGAAGGAATTTGCCGAAAAGGGTGGGGAAATTTACGCGAAAGCGTAATCCGGCGCGGCACGCTTCCAGTCCGCCGTAGGACGGATTGGCCGTGGCGAACGTGCTCGTTGCGGCCTGCCGCAACGAACTTTAATCATCACATTGGAGGGGGCGTCGCACGCCGTACCGGTTTGGTATGTACAATTGGCACGCAGAAAAAAGTCTGACGCATCGGATGTGTTTAATGACCACTTACATCTGCGCAACGGAGGTTCTTATTCCGTCAGCCACCGCAAACTACGAGGCGCGTTCCACATCACCGGTTGCCATGTCCAACCGCTGCCAGTCACAGCTTCGATGATCGGTTGCTTCAACTGTTGCAAGTTGAACGTGTAAGCCTTCGACAATTCACCGGTGGTCTTGCCGCTCTCGTCCAGTTGCACGCCAAAAACGCGGCGACGTTCAAACTCGAAAAATTGCATCCCCCGTGCGGCGATCCAGTGAAAGCGCAAGTCCCCGGCGCCCGCTGACGCGTCGAATGCGCTCCAGTACTCACGTACACGTGCCATGCGACTGCCTTCGTCTAAATCGAGCACGAGTTTGTGTGTCCGGCGCATTTTGTGCGTGCGCATAAGATTTAACCATTGCACATCGCCATAGCGCCAGGTGATTTCGAATGTGTTGCTGTTGTTAGGCAAAGCGATGATCTGCACTGGTTGCTGTTGCTGATTCAGCGCCAGCAAACGGTCGCGTAAGAATACGGCCTGCTCTGTCCGTGTGTTCGACTGCGCAGATTGTCGCACGCTCCAGGCCGATCCTTTGAAAAACCAAAACACTGCGAGTGACACATTGATGGCGAGAAAAGCCGTCATTACGCGCCAATCCGAGGAGAGACGAGTCGAGGCTTGCCCCTTGGACGGCGGATCGGAGACGGATGCACCGCCGGCGCCGCTTGAACTGACCTGCGTTTGCAGCGGTCCAAGCGCGCGGATGCGATTGGCTTCGACGCTTTCCCGGGTGCTGCCGCTCCAGGCGTACAGCTCGTTCCCAGCCGCAAGGACATGATTCCATTCACCCTGGCCGTTGAAGCGGCGAGCGGTCCATCCACTTGCGTCACTCCCGGTGACCTGGGCAAATTGGAAAAATGAGCCGTAACGATTTAGTGCCGTAGCAGCCGCCTTCGCATTCGCGAAGCGTGCGGCCAGTGCTGATTCGCCGGCTGCGTTGAACGCAATTTTCGCTTCGTTCGCGCCGCTGACGATATAATCCAGACCGTGTTTGGCATCCGTGATCAAGCTCGGATCGGCATTCGGTCCGAACACGATGTCCCACGATACTGGTTGCAACGCACTCGGCGCGATGCTCCCAGTCGTGACTGCCGCTGCTTCGGCTGGTTGCTCACCGCTCTGGCGCGCATGAGCGAATGCGTCGAGTAAATGAACTGACATCTGCGGCACCGCAATAATGCCGAGAAAGCCGAAGAAGAATATCAAAGGCTTGAGCGACATGGCGGCGCGGCGCATCAGGATGCCTAACAAAAGAGCCAACGCTAGCGAGATGGCGAGATACAACGTGATGCCGATGAGGAGAGGATACTCCGCAAACGTGTGGAGCAGGTTGGTCATGGACTAACGAGAACAGAAGGCTGTGATCTCATCCGCAAAATCAGCAAGCTGAGTCCGGCAGAGATACACCAGGCCACGCCGCCAAGCATCGCTGCCATAAACCACAAAACCATCAACCCCGAGTCGCGGCCCGGCTCGGGGTACTTGATCGCTTCGCACGCGACGATCGCGCACGCATGCACGCCGATGAACCCCGCGATTGCAAGCCGTGCGAACAACATCCATCGATTCACGCCAGTGACAGCCAGGAATAAAAAACTCAACGCCACACCAACAATCGCCGTGAGCCAGACGGCCGACTCGAGAGCGCTATTGCCCGCCGGGGTCGGCGGCACATTGCGCGTCGCAAGCCAGCGGACACCGACATACAACAGGACCCAATAAAGTTCCGGAGCGATGAGAATGCGGAGCAAACGCTGCATGCGAGAATTGATCGAAATGCGAACGCCCGAGATACACGAACACGAAGTTCAATTCAATCTCGTGTGTTCTGTAATGTCCACGGCCCCTCGGCCGCCAAATCCGCTGATAGTGCGCAGTCTTAGGAAGAAGACGAGGTGTTCAAAATCTCAAGACGCTCCTCGAATAGATTCCGGAGAGCGGTCGCCGTGGCGAGCTGGTTTGAAATCCTGGGCGCACGCTTCGCGTCCGTTGCAGCGGTATTTTGCCGAACGAACTTGGATCTTTTTTGGTAACGCCCGCCGAAGAGACAGCCATTCGTCCCGACTGCATCCCTGAGCTTCCGTGACGGGAGTTGTTACTATACGTGAATCACGTATAGGAGAGTCTGAGCGATGACAGCGTCATTGTCGTGAGAAATTTCTCGTCGGGAAAATTCCCTGTCTCGATAAAGAAGAGGTTTGATACCGCGGCAGTGCGAGCAAAGCGCTGGAGCTGTGCCAGGACCTATTTCTCCCTGATGATGCGCAGTCTTAGAAAGAAGACGAGGTGTTCGGCTGTGCTCGCATGGTACTTGGACCCGCCCCGCAAATTCCGGACGCGGAGATCTTCGGAGTCACCACATTTGAATTGGGATAAACGTCATCGAACACAGTTGCGCCATGAAGAACGCGGACAACGTTTGTCCGAATGAAGTCTTACACGCTCAAGCCCATTGGTTTCATCCGATCGACTGTGAAAGGAAGACAGGACGCGCCGCGGCAGGGGCCAGAAGGCGCACCGGATGCGTGGCTGGAGATTGAGCCGCAATTTGCGGACGCGTTGCTCGGGATGGAAGTGGGGCATGAACTGATCTTGATCACCTGGTTGCACGAAGCCAGGCGCGACGTGCTCAAAGGACATCCGCGCAGCGACGAGAGCCGCCCGCTTACCGGCGTGTTTTACACTCGCTCGCCCGCGCGACCAAACCCGCTGGGACTTCACCCGGTGACGGTGCGCGCAGTTGAGGGCACGCGGTTAAGGATCGGACCGATCGAAGCGTTCGACGGAACCCCCGTGGTCGATATCAAATCCGCGTCCACGCGCGCCGACAAATAATCGTCCTGCTATGAAAGGATTCTGGATCTGCATTTTTCTTCTAAGCACTGTGGCGGCGCGGACCCAAACGCCATTGCCTAACGAAAAGAAACCGATCTCAATCAGGTGGCTTGGGCATGCAGCCTTCGAGATCGTATCACCCGGCGGAACGCAGCTGTTGATCGACCCATTCCTGACTAAAAATCCCGCGACGCCGGCGGAATACAAAGATTTGTCTCGTTACCATCCGAGTCATATTTTGGTGACGCATTCGCACCGCGACCATCTCGGCGACGCTGTGGAGTTGGCAAAGTTGAGTAAGGCGAAACTGGTTAGTGTGATAATGCTCGACACTTTCGTAACCAAGGGCGGCTTGCCGCCGGACCAGGTGGAGTCCATCAATGTCGGCGATCAGATAACTGCGGGCGATGTGAAGATTCATGTAGTCCCTGCGATGCACAGCAGCGAACCGAGCGGGCGACCGGTTGGTTACGTTTTGGAATTCAGCGATGGGCGAACGCTGTATGATGAAGGAGACACCTGGATTTTTGGCGACATGTCATTGATCCAGGAATTCTATCATCCCAACATTATTTTGATGGGATGCGGCCCTCCGGGCCACGGAGACTATGTCCGGGCGGCCTGGCTGGCCGTCAATCGTTACTTTAAACCGCAGGTCGTAATTCCAATGCACTACGGCGCATTCCCCGGATCTGCGAGCGAGGCTGATATTCGGGCCGTAGTCGGAAACGATTCGCGCGTAAAATTTATGAAGCCCGGCGAGAGGCGAGAGTTTTAAGTTCAGGCGCCTGCCGTTTCAGGCTCCGGGTCTTTCCGCCGGCGATCACGGCTTTCGCACTTTGCCGAAACAGGAACAGATTTTCCAGAGATCTACCGGCCTGCATGCGTGTTCGGAATTTTCAGTCGCAACTTTGGCTACCGCATTCACGCGAGAAAGTGTTCGCGTTTTTTTCCGATGCCCGGAATCTCGATTTGATTACACCGCCGTCGCTGCATTTTCGAACCGTGACGCACAGCTCGGGCGAAATGCGCATAGGCATGCTGATGGATCATCGCCTGAGGCTTCATGGATTTCCGATGCGCTGGCGCAGTCAGATCACCGCCTGGGATCCACCGGCGCGGTTCGTAGACGAACAGGTCCGTGGACCGTACCGGTTATGGATCCACGAGCATCGATTCGAAGAGCAGAACGGCGGAACGCTCGTGCATGATCACGTTTGTTATGCTGTGCTCTTCGATTTTTTGATCCACCGGTTGTTTATCCAGCCAGAGATCGGTCGAATTTTCGCCTTCCGAGAAAAGAAATTGCGCGAGATCTTCATGTAACGCTCACAGGATCTAATCCGAGTGAGGCGCAGATCCCACGACATCCCAGCATCGAGCCGACACTGCACATTGACGTTCAGCAGGAGGAATCCAACGTATCCGTATGTCTAACTCGAATATGTCTGTGCAAGCATATCTGTTTTTTAACGGTCGGTGCGAAGAGGCACTGGAATTTTATCGCCAGGCTCTTGGAGCGGAGCTGGAGATGCTCAGTCATTTCAAGGACGCACCTGAAGCAGGCATGGCGCAGCCTGGCATGGAAAACAAAGTGATGCATGCGAGCTTCAGGATCGGCGACACACTCCTGATGGCATCAGACGGCAGGTGCGATGGCCACCCTCGCTTCGAAGGTTTCTCGCTTTCAATTGTCGTGCCGGACGAGCAAAAAGCCGAGAGTGTCTTCAATGCGCTCGCCAAAGGTGGCAAGGTGACAATGCCTCTTACGAAGACATTTTGGGCGCCCAAATTTGGAATGCTTGAAGACCCATTCGGTGTCGGCTGGATGGTTTCCGTTCAGCACAAACCGTAACGCAGTGAACGCCCCGAGAGAGCCCGTTCGACTTTGCTCACGGGTAGGCGTATTGGCGGCTACAACATCGAGCGGTTTTGCCGTGGCGCGTGCGGTAAGCAGTTGTAGCCGCTGGCGTCGACCCCGGTGACGCTCGATTCAGAAAGCGATCGCGGTCGACGGGACCGGGTACAGAACGCCTCGGCCAAAGCGGTGCAGCAGAAAAACTTCATTTCGGCCGATGCCGCTGCAACGGACGCCCGCCTCTCGCGGCGGCGACCAGGCTTCGGGTAAAACTGAGCGACGGCCAGGCTTTCAAACCAGGTCGCCGCGGCGACCGCTCCCGAAATCACGGGCTCTTCAAAATCGGGATGATCTCCGTTTGAATCGGCTGCCCGGTGACTTCGATATCTTTGTCCGAAACATAAACGTTGATTTCTGACCGGACGCCGAACTTTCCTTCCTGGTAGATCCCCGGCTCGATTGAAAAACAGACTCCGGGAATGATTCGGCGCGAATCACGCGTTTCGAAATCATCGATGTTCACGCCATTACCGTGCGTTTCTTCACCGATCGAATGGCCTGTGCGATGTGTGAATTGTTCGGCAAATCCTGCGCGGGTAATGACACCACGCGACACGTCATCGACTTCCGCACCCCGAATCGGTTTACCGGCGCGGACATTCTTGCGTACGAAATCGACTGCGGAATCGCGCGCTTCGCGCACAATGTTGAAGATGCGCGTGTACTCTTCAGGAACCGTTTCGCCAACGTAACCTGTCCACGTTTGGTCGGTCGCGACTGCTTCCGGCCTGGTTAATGTTGTGGCCGCATCGATCAATACGAAGTCGCCCCGTTTGATCGGCGACTTCGTTTCCTTTGTCGGCATGTAATGCGGATTGGCAGTGTTCGCGTTGACCGCCACGATCATCGGTTCCTGCTCCATTCCTTCTTCCTTGTAGCGACGGAGCATGAATTGCGCGATGTCCCACTCGGTGGTTGGTTCGTTGGCACGAATCCGGCGCGCTATCTCCGCGAATGCCTGTTGAATGATACGATGCATTCTGTCGGAGGCTTCGACATGCATCTGATGTTGCTCGGGAGAAAATACCGCTTCGAATTTTTGCACCAATTCCGCGCTTGTGACCGGTTCAACTCCGAATGACCTAACAAGTTCGATCGTTCCCGCGTCAACGCGCGAGATGTATGGAATGTCGTTCATTGGCGAGTATTGCATCGCCACCTGACGCTTCGATTCCTTTGCAACCGGGGCCAGCACTTCCCGCAGCCGGTCGTTCAATTCGCGCCAACCTCGGAACACAAGTTTTTTCCCTGGAAGCGAATCGAGTTTAAACTGCTCGATCGACTGCACGATTTTGACCGGCTCGCCGGAAGCGGGCACGTAATAAAACCAGCGGCGTGATGCATGCATCTTCTCGTCCAGCTTTAGAATTCGATAGGCGAGGGGATCGCTATGCCGGAAATCGTAGAAGAGCCAGCCGTCCAGTTTGCTGTCGCGCAAGGAAGCTTGAATTTCAGCGATCCGTTCTGCCGGAGATTGTTCCGCGTGCATGGAGGACATTACCGTGCAGCAAAGTGCGAGTAATGCGAATGAAGAAACCTTTTGCGTTGTCATCGAGCACCGAAGTTACTCAGCGAGGCGTAACATGTTCCAGTGGCAATTTTAGAAACCGTGGATCATGCCGGAGCGGATCGAACATCGGATCGAGACGGAGTAACGCGGGAGTGAGTGGCACTCGCGATGCCAGCGCGCCCTCGGACGGTATCGACAACAGCCTTTGTAATGCGCTGATGGCGCGGTCCGGCTCTCCAAGTTGTGCTGCTACCCGCGCGAATACCTGATCGGCGCGGGACCATCCACCGCGTCCTTCTCCAGCGGCAGGATTTTCATCGCTTGTTCCGATAAAACGAACGCTGTCGCTTTGTCTCCGGGTCTATATTGACCAGCGCCAGATCTTCGATCAGAACTTAGTTATCAGGCTGTTCCTTCAGAAACTTCCAATTCGATGCGCGCCTGGTGCCAGCTCTCCTGGGCAGAAGTATGGTCGCCCGCCACCTGTTGTGCCCAGCCTAACCGAAAGCGCAGTTCGCCATTGTTATAACCTAACGCCGGGTCAGGGTTCGCGAGTATTTCGCTCAGCCGGGCAATCATTTCTGCGGGGCGACGCTCCAGGATTGCCTGGTAAAGCTGTTTCTCGAGGGCGCCCGTATCGTCGGCTGGGGGATTCAGTGGAGCGAGCAGCGCGCCAGCCCGCATCAGGTCGCCTTGCGCTTGACCAATACCCGCCTGCTGCGCAAGGGTGTCCACGTCGTCCGGTATTACATCGAGCACCTGGTCGAACTTTCGCAGCGCTTCCGGGAAACGACGGACTATCATGTAAGATTGAGCGTGCTGTGTAAGCAGGGAGGCATTCCGCGGATCGAGCCGCTCAGCTTCGTTGAAATACAATTCGCTCTGCTCCCACTGACCTCGCCGGCGCGCAACGTAAGCGAGCGATTCAGGAATCTGGCTGCTGTTCGGCAGGAATTGACGCGCCTGCCCGAAGTACCGGACCGCAGCGTCATAATCTTTCAAACAAGCATAGTACTAATATCCCTTCGCCGGTATCGCCTCGCCGAGATTAGGATGAAGCGCGAGTGCGGTTTCAGCGGCTTGTCCGGTTTCATTGCGCAGGGCTTCCGTGGGTTGAAGTGTGAGCGTCAGATACCCGAGTGCATCAACATACGAAAGCAACGCCCAAGCCAGGGCGAATTTGGGATCCAAGCGTACCGCTTCCTTGAGATACTTCTGGGCGCCAAGCGTATTGGCAGGCGAGTTTCCCGTTTTCAGAGTGTATGCGAGCCCGCGCACCCTCATCACTAACAGCGCGGACAAGAACACAGGAATCGGCGCGCGCGCGCTTTTGGGTAACACCAATGGAATCGAAAATACTGCCACTGGAACTTTCGCTCTTTTGAACAACAGCACCGGCACCCGGCATTCGGCGCCAACGCGCTGATAAATAGTACCACCGGAGGTGGTAATACTGCCGTAGGCTTCAATGCGCTGCCTAACAACAGTACTGGCATCACCAATACAGCATGCGGGTTTCGGTATCACTACAGCCGACAACGTCATTGTCATCCGCACCAACGTCGCTGGTCGGAACGTGGATCATAGTTGCTTTATCGGCGAGATCTTCGGCGAAACGGCATCCAATGGTGCCGCCGTGTTTATCGATTCGGACGGCAGACTTGGCACCGTGACTTCGTCGCAGCGCATATTTCTGCCCCGTAGTTTTACGTCGCCGAACATACACAAACACGATTCGATACCGTCACGGCGGATCTTACCACCTAACGGAGCGGAGGTGACAGTGACGTTACCTTTGCAGTGCAACGCGGGAGCCAAGCGGTTGTCTACGCCTACCATGAGTGTTGAACCTGCCAGATCTGTGTGGCCACTAACGGTCACGGTAACAGTTTTGTTACTTTCTACAAAGAGTAACACGCATGGTAACGTTAACGACGCGGGATGGGATTGTAGCAGCGTTACCAGGCGCAAAAAAAATTGCATATTCGTGGCGGGTTTGTCGTGGGCACCCCGCTTTCGCTCATGAACCGGCACAAATCAAAACGCCGGAGAACAACAAAACAAAACGAAAACATTAGAATGAAACAACACATGCAAACTAAACGATCAGTAACTAACTCAATCAAGCAGCCGTTTACTCTCCGCAGAGAAAACCATGCAGCGATGAAGCTGCCAGCTGCTTCGACTCTCATTGCCGCCTTTGGCTTGATATCCATGCTCGTTGCAATGAGCGGGACCGCGCAGGCACAGGGCAGGGATGATAAACCGCCCGTGGTAGTCCAGGCGGCGGGACCAGACGCCAGCTCCATTCAAGGTGCACTCGACTCATTCCGGGCGCTCCTGGGAGATAACAATCTCAACAACCCGGGACCGATCCAAAAGGGCCGGCGCGAGATCAACTGGGATGGTGGTAACCCGAATGTGCTTGATACAACGGCTCCAGTAAATCCGTTCCTCACGTTCTTGAACACCCGAGGCAGCCAGTTCAAAACACCTGGCGTGGGGCTTTCACAGGCTCCTCCGTCGGGCGGACCTCAGGGCGGATTGGCGGTGCTGTTTGGTAATCCAACCTACAGTAAGATCTTTAGGGCGTTCAGTAATTCGCGCTTGTTCACTCCTGTGGGAAGCAACATCACCGAGGCGTCCTTCGCCATACCTGGTACCAACGGTCTTGCCCCGGCGACGGTCAAAGCCTTCGGCGCAGTGTTCACAGATGTTGACCAACCAGACGGCAGACCCGGCCCCAGCGTCAGCAACCGCACGTCCAGCACATTCATCGAGTACTTCGATGCTAACGGCAGGTTACTATTCACAAGTTCCGTTCCTGCATCGCCAGGCAATGGAAACTTTTCCTTCTTTGGAATCGTTTTCGATGATGCCCGCATTGCATCGGTTCGTATCAAAACCGGCGACGTAGCGCCGGGTGCGAACGACGATCGGCGCCATGACATTGTCATGATGGACGACTTCGTCTACAGCGAGCCACAGTTGCTTAAATAAGTGAGGTCCGGGCTGCGCGGCAGATACCACGGAGGCGATGTCCAACCTGAAGCGACGGCCTTAACCCATAGAATCTAACCAACTAAAATGAGCTGCCGGGTGACGACAAATCCCCGGCAGCTTTTTTTCGATCAGCCGGAGTTGTTCGGTGTGACGGCGGCGCCACGCCTGCATCGCTGTCGCGAAGCACTGCGGGCACGGTGTCGCCGCAAATCGAAGCAGCGCGAGCGCCTCGCCAGTGCGAATTTAGCTAATACGCAATCGAGTCACAGAGGTCACGAGGTGTAGAACAAGAAAATTCTGCGTGTAGTTCGGGTCCTTCGTGGTAAATGAGATGATCATTTCATGAACGAGCATGATCTATTCGATGAAGAGGTCGACGAGCCTTTTAACGGCGCGGAGCTGAGCGAATGCGTGCTCGGGCGCGACTGGAACTTACCGGAGGAGGGTGCGGCATGGTCAAACCTGTAGCTGGCGAAATCGTTGTCATTCCATTTCCGCGGAACGATGCCTCCGCAAAGGGCCGGCCTGCATTGGTGATCGCCGATCTTCCAGGTGCCGATTTAATTCTGTGTCAGATCACCAGCCGCGCTCACTCCGATGCTTACGCTGTCCCGCTGGATAAAAGCGATTATGAACGCGGCGGATTTACTCAGCCCTGCTTCATTCGTCCGCAGCGGCTTTTCACGGTCGAGCAGCACATCATTGCTCGTTCAGTTGGAAAAGTGACCGCCGAAAAGTTCGATGAAGTGTTCAAAAAAGCGCGCTCGCTTTTTGTCGATTAAAAAGCAACGCGTTGCCGCTGTAGCCCCGAAGGCATTCCGTACATTGTTCCTGTTCGTCCAAAACAGCCGAATCCGATCGAGAATTGTAGGGCGTTTCTATGAAACGCCATCATGATGATAGGCGTCTGACATAGACGCCCTGCAATTGAGGGCCGCAGCTCGGTGACTCTTTATCATTTATAAACTGTCTTTGGCTCAGGTGACGCGAGAATTTTTTGAAAACGCGGATCGTTCCGCAACGGATCCCACTCCCAGCGCGTCCGCAGATCTGAGAGCGTAACGCTTGCGTCGTCATAATCGACGGCGAATGGCGTGGTGAGCAGACGTTGAATGGTGCTGATCGCCTCGTCCGTGTTCCCGACTCGGGCGCAAGTCAAGGCATAGAACGCTTCGACCACGGCGCCCTCGATGACGTCGCGCGTGATGGGCACAAGCTCCATGGCGCGTTTGGCTTCGCGCAGCGCATCCTCCTTTCGACCGAGCAACGCGTAAAGAAACCCAAGCTGTGCGCGACGTGTTCCGCTCAGCGGACTCTCAGTAACAAGTTTTTCAATCGCCGGCCGCGAAGCTTTGAACTCGGTCTGTGCTTTCGCTGTATCCCCGCGCACAACATCGATACACCCTTGCAGATAGCTCTTCGGCAATGGAACTCCAGTCTGCGAAGTGATTGTTTCCAACGGGGAGTTCGCCA
>JAICUQ010000226.1 GCA_025935755.1 Chthoniobacterales bacterium
AGATCTCGCCGCTTTGATTTTGATAATCGAGTGAAAGATAGGCGTCTTCCTGGAAGATTCGGATCTTGCGCATCCGCTCGGGGCTGATGCGACTGGCGGTCACATTTGCAACACAACCGTCTTCAAAATGGAGTCGTGCGTTTGCAATGTCCTCGCTTTGGCTGAGCACCGGCACGCCGACCGCGTCGATGCTCCAAAGAGGCGACCGGACGAAATGCAAAATCACTTCGAGATCGTGAATCATTAAATCGAGCACAACGCCGATATCTGCGCTGCGTTCCGTGTAGGGCGAGAGCCGATGCGCTTCGATAAACCGCGGATGCGTCAGATGTTTTTCGAGGGCGCCTAGCACCGGATTGAATCGCTCGACATGGCCAACCTGAAGGATAAGTCCACTGCGCGCCGCCATTTCGGCGAGCTCGGTAGCATGCGTCGTGTTGTCGGTGATCGGTTTCTCAATGAGTACATGTTTGCCTTTGGCGAGCAAAGTGCGGGCGACATCGTAGTGAGTATTGGTAGGTGTTGCGACGGAAGCGGCGTCAATCATGTCGCTGAAATCATCGAGCGATTTGGCCGGTGCCGCCCCGAACTTGCTCGCAATGGTGCGGGTCCTGACCGGCTCGACGTCGTATACCGCGGTGAACTCAGCAGACGGAATTTCCCCGTACAACCGTGCATGATTGCTTCCGATATGCCCAACACCAACAACGCCAACGCGCAGCTTTTTCATCGGTCCCTGATTGCAGTCAACCCTGAAAGCTTTCGCGGGTCAATGGTCGAACGCTTTCACATGCCAACGCAGCGCTACCCAGGCCGTCGCTCGTTGAGCCCGCGGCGCACGCGGGCGGTGCCTAACGGATTCCATCGTTGGCGAGAAACCACTGGTAAGTTTGGGCGATGCCTTGGCGCAACGGGATGGCGGGCCGCCAGCCGAGCGCGCGAATTCGAGTGACGTCCAACAGCTTTCGCGGGGTACCATCCGGTTTCGTTTTATCCCAAACCAATTCGCCGTTAAAGCCGACCACATCGCTGATCAACTCGGCCAGTTCGCGGATGGTTATGTCTTCTCCGCAGCCGATGTTGATAATTTCTGGCGAATTATATTTCTCCAGCAACAGAAGACAGGCCGCCGCAAGATCGTCCACGTGCAGGAATTCGCGCCGCGCTTCCCCGGTCCCCCACACCTCCAGCGTCTTGTCACCTCGAGTTTTCGCTTCGTGTGCCTTACGCAAAAGCGCCGCCAGCACGTGTGAGCTCTCCAAATCGAAATTGTCGTTAGGGCCGTACAGATTTGTTGGCATAACCGAGACGAACTTTGCATCGTACTCGCGCGCGTACGCCTGACAAAGTTTGATGCCGGCTATCTTGGCGATTGCGTACGCTTCATTCGTCGGCTCCAGCGGGCCGGTGAGCAGCGCGTTTTCGGGAATCGGCTGCGGCGCCAGCTTCGGATAAAGGCAGGAGCTGCCGAGGAAAAGCAGCTTTCGCACGCCAGTTTTGTGTGCGGAGCAAATGACGTTGTTCTGGATGCGCAAATTGTTCAGAAGAAACTCAACGGGGAAATCATTATTAGCTTTAATCCCGCCGACCTTCGCCGCGGCGAGAATCACGATGTCAGGTCTTGCCTCATCAAAAAAGTTCGCTACCGCAGATTCATCGCTAAGATCGAGCTGCGATCGATCGCGGGTGAGCAGATTAGTGAAATCCTGTGCTTCAAGTCGGCGAACGAGCGCGCTCCCAACCATTCCGCGATCGCCTGCGACGAAGATTTTATCGGATTTCTTCAACGTCATGGTAGTCTCTAGACAGAAAATAGCCGGCAGGCAAGACGGCCACCGGGTGTCAGGCTGACAATAGTATGGGTTATCTGTCATTGGGTTTGAGCAGGCCCTGCGGGATGTAGCCGCCTCGCTCAGTCGACGCGATAACGAATCGAGAAACACGGCGACAGAGCGCGGTGGCTACAACGCAGTCATTGGGTTTGAGCCGTACTGCGGGATGTAGCCGCCTCGCTCAGTCGACGCGATAACGAATCGAGAAAACACGGCGACAGGGCGCCGTGGCTACAACGCAGTCATTGGGTTTGAGCCGTACTGCGGGATGTAGCCGCCTCGCTCAGTCGAGGCGATAACGAATCGAGAAAACACGGCGACAGAGCGCCGTGGCTACAACGCAGCAAATTGAGTCATGCTCGGCAAAGGGGGCCAGACGATTCCGATCACGAGCACGAGCAGGAGCACGGGCAGAGGTAGGAGTTGCTGGCACTATCCGCAGCAGGTAATGGTATAATTCTTCGATGATCTTGAGAGCGACCGAAACGTTTCAGTTCGACGCGATTGACGATGTACTCAGCGACATCGCGAAAGGGCGCATGGTGATCGTGACCGATGACGCCGATCGAGAGAACGAAGGCGACTTGGTCATGGCGGCCGAGAAAGTGACACCCGAAGCGGTTAATTTCATGGCAACCCACGGCCGGGGCTTGATCTGCGTGCCGATTCCGAATGAGCGAGCCGACCAGCTCGGCTTGCAGCGCATGGTGGCGCAAAACCGGGAGAAACATAATACCGACTTCACTGTTTCCGTGGACGCAGCACGAGGCGTGACCACCGGCATCAGTGCTTATGATCGCGCGACAACAATACTGGCTATCGCAAATCCGAAATCGGCGCCGGAAGATTTGAACCAACCGGGGCACATATTTCCGCTGCGCGCGAAAGACGGCGGAGTGCTGCGACGCGCGGGTCACACCGAGGCGGCTGTGGATCTGGCAAGATTAGCAGGACTCCAGGCGGCAGGCGTCTTGTGCGAAATTTTGCACGACGACGGTACCATGGCGCGTCTTCCGGAACTGATGGAGTTCCGCAACAAACACGGACTGCGTATTTGCACGATCCAGAGTTTGATTGCCTATCGACGCAAGAGCGAAAAACTCGTAGAGCTGGAGCAAATCGTAAAAATGCCTACCGAGTATGGCGATTTCGATTTGCATTTATATCACTCGAAGGTGGATGGGCAACATCATCTGGCACTGGTCAAGGGCACGATCGACAAGAACAAGCCGGCCTTGGTCCGCGTGCACAGCCAATGTCTCACCGGCGACGTTTTCGCGTCGCGCCGGTGCGATTGCGGAAATCAGTTGCACGCTGCGCTGCGACAAATCGCGGAGGAAGGCAACGGTGTCCTGGTTTATATGCGACAAGAGGGACGCGGCATCGGGTTAGCGGCAAAAATCCACGCATACAAGTTGCAGGAGGAAGGACTCGATACCGTAGAAGCGAATGCAAAACTCGGCTACGCGAGTGACCTGCGCGATTACGGGCTCGGCGCACAAATTCTTTTCGATCTGGGCGTGCGAAAGTTCCGGTTCCTCACAAATAATCCGAAGAAAGTTGTCGGGTTGGAAGGCTACGGTTTGGAAATGATCGAGCAGGTGCCGATTCGGACCGAAGCCAATCCGCACAACGAGAAATATTTGGAAACGAAAAAAACGAAGCTCGGGCACTTGTTGTAAATGACGAAACTCGAGTCGTCGAATATCGGAATAAACGTGCACCACTCCAAGTCAGGTCGGAGACATCGCGAGCGGAAGGAAGCGCAGTGGAGACTGCAACGCAGCGGACCAAGTGACCGATGCCGGACTTTCCATCCTGTTGCAATGCCGCCGGGTAACTCTGCGGGATCCTTCGAGTTCGCTCAGGATGACCGTTCATCATTCTGCCGTTTGTTCGACATCAATCGTCCGATTGCCACGCCGAAGCATGGCAAAAGCGGATTATTCGTCGTTCGTCATTTTTAGATGTCGAAAGCCTCGCCGTCCGCGCCGGAAATTGCGAAAACGAATCGCACGTTCCACATCGTTGCGAGCCGGTTCAACGCGCAGTACGTGGATGGACTTGTAGATCACGTTTTGAAGGAGCTGCGGGCGCTTGCGCCGAATGTTATGACTTTACTCCATCGGGTCCCTGGTTCGTTTGAGATTCCCGTGGTGGCGCGCGAAATTGCGACTCAAAACACACCC
>JAICUQ010000186.1 GCA_025935755.1 Chthoniobacterales bacterium
ATTGTCTGCGTTGCATCGTACTGCTTGTGATAACGGAAGCTGACCGGATTAAGATGATAAATCGCTTCGCTCGCTGTCTGCATCGGTTGGATGTGGTGTTTGTACCGGCGGGAAGAGACGTTCGCGCGGCCAAGTCTCCCGTCGCTGTTTATGGTGACCAGGTCAGGGTCGGTGCCCACTTGTGGCTGAACATTCGAATAGATCTGTCCGATATAGCAGCTGTTGCTCACGTTCTGCGCACTGGTTCCAATGGCAATAACGTTGTTGGCGGTACTCACGTTAAGACCGGCTCCTCTGCCCAGGGCAGTGTTGAACGCGCCGCTGGTGTTGGCCGAGAGTGCAAGGAGACCGACAGCAGTATTGTTGTCCCCGCTACTATTGGCTAAAAGCGCCCGATACCCAGTCGCTGTATTGTCTTCGCCATCGATATTATTCCTCAGCGCTTCCATGCCAATGGCTGTGTTCACATTCCCGAGTGTATTGCTGAACAGCGTCGATACGCCGACGGCGGTGTTACTGAAACCACTCGTATTGCTACTGAGCGCTGCCTGACCGATCGCCGTATTGGCGGAACCATCAATGTTATCAGATAACGCTGCCTCGCCCGTGGCCGTGTTGTCGTCCCCGGTGGTGTTGCTAGCCAGCGAAAGCTCACCGGTAGCGGTGTTTCGACCGCCAGTTGTGTTATCATTGAGGGCAGACGACCCAGTCGCGGTGTTGAAACTGCCAGTCGTGTTGCTCACGAGAGTGGACGCTCCGGTGGCAGTGTTTTGGCTACCGGTGGTATTGTTGATGAGTGCCTGAAAACCATTCGCTGTGTTGAAGTGAGCGGTCGTGTTGCTTCGAAGGGCACGATAGCCGATCGCAGTATTGCCTTCGCCTGTGGTATTGAATTGAAGTGCAAACGTACCGAAGACACTGTTGTAGTGGCCAGTGGAATTGTCAGCGAGCGCAAATGCCCCAAATGCACAGTTGTAGGATCCCTCGCCGAAGGAGGGGTCTCCGTTGTTGCTGAAAAGGGCATGATGTCCCACAGCGGTATTGCTAACGCCGATGACGTTGCTAAAGAGTGCGTTAGAACCGACGGCCGTGTTTTCCACACCTTCGGTATTGTTGGCAAGTGCGGTTGTTCCAGTAGCCGTGTTGAAGATGCCGGTCGTGTTGTTTAAAAGAGCAGCCGTACCAATGGCAGTGTTTTGCGTTCCAGCGTTGAAAAGGAGCGTTCCCGCCCCGACAGCAGTATTGTAGCTGCCGTCCGTGTCGCCCCAGAGTGAAAACCATCCAACTGCTGTATTCCCCACGCCGGTAGTGAGATTGAAGAGCGCGTTTTGTCCTTCCGCCGTATTGAAACCGGGATAGCCCCCGTCCGGCGCCGGAACAATCGCCCGGATGAGAGGTGCAGTCGCGAAGGAGACCAGCAAGAACACGACTTTAAAAAATGATGGAATTACTCTTTTGGGATGATTTGTCAGAAGCATGACTCTTCCTTTCCATTCCCCGCTGTACGACTTTGGAGTGGCGGGTCCGGAAGAGACGAAGAACCTAGCGGGGAAAGCGCTCCGCCTGATTCAGATCCGTTTAGCGATTCCCAGTTTGGAAAAAACCAGCGACGTTGACAAGGCAATTTCTCTCGCGCGAACCGTGCAGGATTGTCCTTCGTTAGGCCGTACCTGCTTTTCGCGTTAAAGAAGGAGTTCGGCAACAGAATCGGCGAGTGCCTTGCCTCTGCGAGTCAGCACGAAATTTCCGTTGTCATTTCGGAGCAGCTGAAGCGCGGACAGGTCATCGATTTGTTGCGCGAAATCTTTCAGCTCCGAAGAAGGAATTCCATCCCGGGTCCGCAGTCCGAGCGCAAGTCTTTCGGTCCGCTTCATTCTGTGTGTCAGAGTTTCCTTCGTGCCGCAGGCTGGTTGTGCGGCAAATATTCGATCGACGTAGTTGCGATAGTCGCAGACGTTTTGCCACCGCTGCATGCCAATAGTCGACACCGCGCTCGGTCCAAGGCCCAGATAGTCTTCACCCAGCCAGTACGCGCGGTTATGAACAGATTCGAAACCAGGACGCGCGTAATTCGAGATTTCATAATGCCGGTAACCAGCGCCTTCCAGCGTCACCATGGTCATCTCGAAAAACTCTGCATCCGCATCGGAATCCTGCCGGAATTCACCGCGCGCGTGGCGAAGAAAGAATTCGGTGTCCTCTTCATAGGTAAGGCAGTAAGTGGAAACATGTTCCGGTTGCAACGCGATCGTTCTATCGAGATCCGACCGCCATTGATCAAGGGTTTGACCCGGTAAACCGAACATCAGATCGACATTGATGTTTCCGAAACCGGCGCCGCGCAAAATTCGGAACGATTCGGTGGCCTGCTGCGCGTTGTGCTCGCGTCCTAACAAGTTCAACAGTTCGTCGTCCCACGACTGCACTCCGAGACTGATCCTGTCGACGCCCAATTTTTCCAGGACCTCTGCCTTGCGCGCCGAGACGCTTCCCGGATTCGCTTCAGTCGTCCATTCGAATAGTTGCGATAAATCGAGGGTTTCGCGAAAGCCGCGGAGCAACAATTCCAATTGCACAATGTTAAGCGCCGTAGGCGTACCGCCACCGAAGTAAATTGTCGACGGACGAATACGACGCCCACTGTCATGCCCGGTCAATTCCCGCAGGATGGCCTCGCAAAATCGCGAGGTTTGCGAGCGATCAATTAGGTCCTTGTAAAAGGCGCAATAAGGGCAGATGCGCGCGCAAAAGGGGATATGAACGTAGATATGGCGAACGTTCTGAACCATTTCCCGCAAAAATCGCAGGGTGTCTCTGTCAGACGGTGTTGGGGAACGTGGCGTTTGACAGAAACACGCTGCAGGATCCGTTTTCATTTCTGAACGGTTGTGATTCACGCCGTTACTCATAAAATCGTCAGTTCTGTTGTCATTCCGAGCGGAGTCGACGAATCCCGTTGCATCGCTTTCACGTAAGGTTGCGGGATGTCCCGACGCCGCTCGACATGACAAAGCTTCGAAAGGTAGCTCTCGTTTTGTTTTGTGCCATCGCATCCGGGCGTGCGCAAGGTCCGCAACCGGCGCCGACACCATCCATCGTGTATGCGATCCGCAATCCTGATGCTATCAAACAATACAAGACCAACCCGCGTGTGGTTCGTGAAATGGTGAATCGACTGGTTATAGCTGCAACGGGCCAGCCTGATGTAGCTAAAGCATGGGGATCGCTGGTTTCTCCGAGTGACCGCGTCGGTATCAAGATTTCGGCAGCGGGCGGGGACCTGTTCACAACGCACCATGATGTGGTGAACGCGATTGTGGATGGCCTGGCGGCGGCGGGTCATTCCCGTAGTAGCATTATCGTCTGGGACCGTTCTGTCGGTGGAATTAAAGATGCCGGATATCGGAAGGGAGTTGATGGCTATCAGGTAAAAGCGATCCCGCCGCATGATGGTTACGATCCCAAGGCAATCCTAACTGCGCCTATAGTCGGAAAACTGGTGTGGGGCGATTATGAATTCGTTGGCGACATAGGGAAGATGCCTCTTCTCGCCGAGGCCGACGCTACGAGCAACGTGAGTCATTTTGCGAAAATCATTTCCAGCGAGGTGGACAAAATCATTAACGTCCCGGTGATGAGTGTGAGTGAAACGAATGGGATCGCCGGTTGCATTTACAACATGACTATTCCGAACATCGACAACTGGCGAAGGTTCGCCCAGGGCTCGCGATTCGGTGCGGGAAGTCTCGCCGAAATTTATGCTAATCCCCTGATTGCCAAGAAGGTTGTGTTCAACTTGATGGATGGCCTCATCGCGCAATATGCCGGTGGCCCGCAGCCTCAACCGAATTACGCAGTGCACAATGCGACGTTGTATGCGAGCAAAGACCCCGTCGCTCTGGACGCCGTCGCATTGAAAAAGCTGGAAGAATGGCGGAAGCGCGAGACTCTCCGTCCTGTCGCCCCAGTGGCAGCCTACATAGATGTTGCCAGCCAGCTCGGACTTGGTAATTCGGCTACCAATCGAATAGAGGTAAGGAACATTGGACGCTGAAATTTTGCGCTCGGTCTCGCGCTCCTTTTACCTGTCGATCCGATTTCTACCGGCGTCGTTGCGCGATCCGATCGCGCTGGCATATCTCCTCGCTCGAACAACCGACACGGTTGCTGACACAGCAAACACTCCCACCGAAGTGCGAATGGAAACTTTGAGGCTGCTGTCCGATGGCGTCCAAGGCACAGCTTCGCGTGATGTCGTTATTAAGTTGGTGGCGTCTTTTGTTTCGCTTCAAGACAACAAGAGCGAACAAAGGCTTCTCGAATCATTACCCGATCACCTGGTTTCTTTGGAAGCAATGGAACATGCGGATCGTGACGACGTTCGCGTTGTGCTCGGAAAAATTACCCGTGGTCAGATGCTCGACCTGGAACGCTTCGACAATCCACAGGAAATCCGGGCGCTTGGTACAGCTGCAGACCTCGATGACTACACGTATCTTGTGGCTGGTTGTGTCGGCGAGTTTTGGACCCGGCTCTGTTTCCGGCACATCCGCCAGTTCGCCAGTCGGACTGAAGATGAGATGCTTGCGTTGGGAAAACGTTACGGCATGGCTCTTCAACTGGTTAATGTGCTGCGCGACGCCGGCTCAGATCTACAAGCCGGGAGATGTTATTTCCCCGAACATGAATTGAGCGTGCTCCATCTGACTCCATCACAGATCCTCTCTGAATCGGAGCGGTTCCAGCCGATCTATCGAACATGGTTGGAGAAGGCGAAAACCGGTCTTGCGTCAGGGATGGAATATTCGCGCGCGATTAAAAGCCGTCGGGTGCGCGCCGCGACGGTGCTGCCCGCTCTCATCGGCGCGCGAACGCTGGCACTTTTGGTTGAAGCCGGCCAGGAAGCCTTACGGCGCACGGTGAAAGTCCCGCGGCGGGAAGTGCGCGCGATGATTTTGTCGCTGGCATTGACGATGGCATCGCGCCGGAAAATGGAATCGATGTTCGGCCGGGCGAACCGTTAGGCGTGCCTTATAACAACACGGTCAAGGACAGGGGCTTTGCAGAGCGAGCCGCCTACAGGAAATAATTCCGCTGCCGTTCGCTGATGGGTCTCTCGAGGCGCTCCATAACCTGGAGCATGTCTTCCCATACTTTGCGTTTTTCGGAAGGAGCCTGGTTTCGGAGCAAATACGCGGGGTGATACGTGATCATGAGCGGGATGCCGTTGTACGTATGCCAGCGGCCGCGCAAATCTCGCATCGTTCCCCGGGTCCCGAGTAAACCTTCGACGGCGACGGCGCCGAGGGCCACCAACACATTTGGCTTAATGATGTCGATCTGTTCGATAAGAAAAGGGCGACACGTTTGCATTTCTGCGGGCGTCGGCGGCCGATTTCCGAAACTGCCTGCCGGCATGTCCGGGCGGCACTTCAGGATATTTGCAATGTAAACGTCCTGGCGCGCGAAATTCATTGCCGAGAGGATTTTTGTCAGTAATTGGCCGGCGCGTCCGACGAATGGCTCACCCTGCTGATCCTCGTCTGCGCCGGGCGCTTCGCCGATGAACATCAAATCGGCGTCCGGATTCCCAACGCCGAACACGGTCTGCGTTCGTGAACAGGCGAGATGTGCACACTGCGTGCAGGCGTTAACGCGCTCGCGAACCGCGGCCAGTAAATCTGCCTTGTCTCGTTTCTGGGACTCTGCCGTTACGCCCGGCGGCACCGCGGCGGGAACTGTTTGCAACAGGGCGAGGGTAGTTCTCGATGCGCGCGGCCAGCGACCATTGCTTTCCCGAATCTTTTCCAGCGCTGCGATGACAAAATCGAGAGCTGGTTGCGTCATGCGCAGCGATCATCCAAAATTCAGTGCGCGACTGCAAACGATTTCGTGTCG
>JAICUQ010000098.1 GCA_025935755.1 Chthoniobacterales bacterium
CTGCGGGTAGGCGGCATCTTCACCGCCATTACAACTTCGCTGAGCTCCTCGTTGAGACAGCGGTCAACTCGTTACACGATTCGTGCAGGTCGGAACTTACCCGACAAGGAATTTCGCTACCTTAGGACCGTTATAGTTACGGCCGACATTCACGGGGACTTGGGTTCAATGCCTCGTCTCGCTTTCGCGGGACTAACATCTTACCGTAATCTTTCCGCATTGGTCACGTGTCACACCCTATACGTCGTCTTCACGACTTGGCAGAGTGCTGTGTTTTTGGTAAACAGTCGGTTGACCCATTTCACTGCGACCCGCTGCATTTTGAGCAGCGCTCAAAATGCAATGTTCGAGGTTTGATGTTCGAAGCATGATTTCGTTCAAGGCGCGCTTCGCGCGCAGTGATTTCAAATCAAACATCTTACATCAAACATCGTTGCATTTTGCTGCGCAAAATGCAGCGGGCACCCCTTCTTCCGAAGTTACGGGGCTAGATTGCCGAGTTCCTTAACGAGGTTTCACTCACGCGCCTTGGCACATTTATGCCCACCCACCTGTGTCGGATTCCGGTACGGGCAACCGTGGGAACACCCGGAAGGTTTTCTCGGTTCCTGCTTTAATGGATCCGCTTCAGCCGAAGCCTCTACGTCCTTGCCCTTGCGGGCAGACCGCCACTTTCAATCGGCGACCCATTTCCACTGAAACGTCACTTCCGAACTTAACCACAGCCGGTGCAGGAATATTAAACCTGCTGTCCATCGTCTACGCCCTTCGGCCTCGACTTAGGTCCCGACTAACCCTGGGAGGACGAACCTTCCCCAGGAAACCTTGGGTTTACGGCGGACAGGAATTTAACCTGTCTTATCGCTACTCATGTCTGCATCCTCACTTCTTAAAGCTCCACGCTCGGTTACCCTTGCGCTTCGATGCTTTAAGAACGCTCCCCTACCAATCCAACGGAACGAATTCCATTGAAGTCCAGAGCTTCGGTATACCGTTTATCGCCAATCATTATCGGCGCGAGATCGCTCGATGAGTCAGCTATTACGCACTGTTTAAATGATGGCTGCCTCTAAGCCAACATCCTCACTGTCTAAGCAACCTCACATCCTTTCCACTGAACGGTATTTGGGCACCTTAGCTGCTGGTCTGGCATGTTTGCCTCTCGCGCGTGAAGCTTATCCCTCACGCACTGACTCCCGTGTTACGCCCTGCGGTATTCGGAGTTTGATTGAGTTCGGTACCCTGGTATGGGCCCTAGTTCATCCAGTGCTCTACCTCCGCAGGTCAGCACACGAGGCTAGCCCTCAAGCTATTTCGGGGAGAACCAGCTATCACGGGGTTTGATTAGTCTTTCGCTCCTACCCACAAGTCATCCCAGAAGTTTTCAACCTTCACGGGTTCGGCCCTTCAGTTGCGGTTAAGCAACCTTCAGCCTGCTCATGGGTAGATCACCTCCGCTTCGGGTCTACTACCAGCGACTAGGTTCGCCCATTTCGGACTCGCTTTCGCTTCGCCTCCATCCCAGAAGGACTTAGGCTCGCCACTGATAGTAACTCGCAGACTCATTAAGCAAAAGGCACGCCATCACCGGGCCATCTCTGGTGGCCCGCCGTTGAAGCGTTAAATGGTTGAATCGTTGAAGCGACAGCTCGCTTGCATCCTCTTCAACGCTTTAGCCCTTCAACGGTTCAACCGGCTTTCTCTGCCAGCAGAGAAGGCCCGGCTTTGACACCTTGTAAGCACATCATTTCAGGTACTATTTCACTCCGCTCACAGCGGTTCTTTTCACCTTTCCCTCGCGGTACTTGTTCACTATCGGTCGCCAATTAGTATTTAGGCTTACGCCGTGGTCGGCGTGGATTCATACGAAGTTTCACGTGCATCGTATTACTCAGGAAATCCCTAGGCGTGCCTTGGTTTTCGGTTACGGGTCTTTCACCCTCTTTGGCGCAGCTTTCCAGAAGCTTCACCTAACCGCCGCACTACCACGTCGGGCTCCTACAACCCCACCAGCAAGCTGGTGGTTTAGCCTCTTCCGCTTTCGCTCGCCACTACTGACGGAATCGCATTCGCTTTCTTTTCCTCCGGTTACTGAGATGTTTCACTTCACCGGGTGTCGCGATGTTCCTGCTATGTATTCACAGGAACTCGAGCAGGTATTATCCCACTCAGGTTATCCCATTCGGAAATCCCCGGGTCAAAGCGTGTTTACCGCTCTCCGAGGCTTATCGCAGTTAGCCACGTCCTTCATCGCCTATTGGCACCAAGGCATCCATGATGCGCTCTTTGTAGCTTGATCAATCTGTTCCAGGTCGCGGCACAAGGCCGGACCGGAAATTCGATAACTGAAACTCTCCGCAGGGCAGGCAATGCGCCCGCCTTGCAATCGGACAGGCTTTACACCCGTCCTGTGATTTCAGACTCAGCTCTAAAAAGTTGTATTTACTACCCTGTATGTAGATTTCAAAGAACCAGCAGTCCCGCGCAGCCTCCGGGCGTCAAAAAACTCAACTCTGGCGCCGACCATAATCTTCGTTTCCGAATCTCATGCCGGGACAAAATTGAGTTCAATTTGCAGTCCCAAAAGTTGCGAGAACACACTTCGCCGCACTCTCGTTTGGTGAAGTCCCGCGTCCAGCGGGATGACGAAAATACCGGATGAAACGGGACGGTCAAGCGCGGGACGCGATTTTTCGCAAAAAATTTGTCCGTCCCTGGCGCGCTCAGTGGCAAAACCCATCTGGGGAGCGGCGGGAGCCCGATTGCAAGCATAAAGCCATGCCGCAAAAGAAAACTCTGCCGCCGCAGCACCAGAGAGAGCAGCCCGGCCGACAATACAAGATGCAACCGCAGCCGGAATCGGGCGCGCGCGAGTATCGTGGGAGCGGCAAGCTGACGGATCGTAAGGCGCTGATTACGGGCGGCGATAGCGGCATCGGCCGTGGGGTGGCAGTGCTCTTCGCAAAGGAAGGGGCAGACGTCGCGGTAGTCTACCGAAACGAGCACCGGGATGCGAAGGAGACGCGACGCCTGGTCGAAGCCGAGGACCGCAAATGTATCCTCATCGCTGGCGATATCGGCGATGAAAAATTCTGCCGGCGCGCCGTTGGGCAGACAGTGAAAGAACTGGGAGGCCTCAGCATTCTCGTGAATAACGCGGCCGAGCAGCACCCTCGGGAAAGCATTGAAAAAATCAGCGAGAAACAACTTGAGCGCACCTTCCGCACCAACATTTTCTCGATCTTCTTCGTCACAAAAGCCGCCTTGAAACACTTGAAGAAAGGCGCCGCAATCATCAACACCACATCCGTGACGGCGTACCGAGGAAGCGCGCACCTGCTCGATTATTCCGCGACCAAAGGGGCGATTGTCGCTTTCACCCGCTCGCTCTCGCAGGCGCTGACTGAGAAGAAAATCCGGGTCAACGCGGTCGCGCCCGGGCCGATCTGGACCCCACTGATCCCTTCGACCTTTACCGAGGAGCAAGTCGAGACCTTCGGCAGCGATGTGCCCTTGAAGCGGCCCGGCCAGCCGGACGAGATGGCGGCATGTTACGTGTTTCTCGCGTCGGACGATGCTTCTTACATGACGGGCCAGGTTCTTCATCCGAACGGCGGAGAGATCATCAACGGGTAGCGCCCATACGTTCGTTCTGAGCGAAGGTTTGCAGAGCAAGCACGCCGCTTGCCCAAACGTCTATTCCCACTCTACCGGACAACCGCCAATTCCGAGGTTGGCAGGCGCAGCGCCTGCCTTACAATTGCCAGATGCAACGCGCTGATGGCCGCGCTCCCGACCAGCTTCGGCCGATCAATTTCGAAATCGGTATTGCGCCGCACGCGACCGCTTCCGTGCTCGTCGCGATGGGCAACACGCGCGTCATTTGCGGAGTAATGGTCGAGGAAACGGTTCCGCGCTGGATGAAAGAACAGGGCGTGAGCGGCGGCTGGCTTACAGCCGAATATTCGATGCTTCCGTATTCCACCCAAACCCGAAAACCGCGCGACATTTCAAAAGGCAAACTCGACGGCCGGAGCACGGAAATTCAACGATTGATCGGCCGCTCTCTGCGTGCGGTGGTTGATCTCGAAAAGCTCGGGCCGCGCACGATGTGGATTGATTGCGACGTGTTGCAGGCCGATGGCGGAACGCGCACTGCCGCGATCACCGGCGCGAGCGTCGCAGTTGCACTGGCCTGCCGGCGTTTGGTTGAAGAGAAAAAGCTGAGCGAGTTACCAGTCGCAAAACTGGTCGGCGCGGTCAGCACGGGCGTGCTCGAAGGCGTCTCGGTCGTCGATCTCAATTATGAGGAAGACAAGCTTGTGACGGTCGATTTTAACCTAGTCGCGACCGAGGAGGGCGAATTTGTCGAGCTACAAGGCTCGGGTGAAGAGGCCACTTTTTCGCAGCAGCAGCTCGATGAAATGCTCGTTCTCGGACGCAGGAGCATCTGCGAATTGATCGCGGCACAACGCGCCGTGCTTGCCGAGGTTGCGCCCATGGGCTAGACGGAAACCAACGTGAAGAAAGCGCTCATCACCGGCATCACCGGCCAGGACGGCAGCTATCTCGCCGACCTGCTTCTCGAGAAAGGTTACGAGGTCCACGGGATCATTCGCCGGGCCAGCACCTTCAACACCGCCCGGATCGATCACCTCTATGCCGATCCGCACATCAACGGCGTGCGCTTGTTTCTGCATTACGGCGATCTCACCGACTCGGTCAATCTGGTCAAACTGCTCTACGAACTCAAACCCGATGAAGTTTATCACCTCGCAGCCCAGAGCCATGTGCGGGTGAGCTTCGACATTCCCGAATACACCGCCGACGTGAGCGGCGTGGGAACGATTCGGATTCTCGAAGCGATGCGCGAGACCGGCATTCGCCCGCGCTTCTATCAGGCATCGTCGAGCGAGATGTTCGGCAAGGTGCAGGAAGTGCCGCAGACCGAGAAGACACCGTTCTGGCCGCGCAGTCCCTACGGCGTGTCGAAAGTTTTTGCCTACTGGGCGACGGTGAATTACCGCGAGAGTTACGGCTTCCGCGCGAGCAACGGCATCCTCTTCAATCACGAGAGTCCGCGCCGCGGCGAGACTTTCGTCACCCGCAAAATTACCCGTGCGGTGGCCGCGATCAAAAACGGCCTCCAGCACGAACTCTTCCTCGGTAACCTCGACGCGAAACGCGACTGGGGTTACGCCCCTGAGTTCGTCGAGGGAATGTGGCGGATGTTACAGCAGGACGACGGCGACGACTTTATTCTCGCCACCAACGAGACCCACACCGTCCGCGAGTTTTGCGAGGCCGCTTTCGGGCAGGTGAATCTCGATTACCGCGACTACCTCCGGCACGACCCGCGCTACGAGCGCCCGGCCGAAGTCGATCTCCTCATCGGCAATCCGGCGAAGGCAAAAAAGATTCTCGATTGGGAACCGAAGGTGCGCTTCAACGAACTCGTCCGGATCATGGTCGACGGCGACCTGAAACTCTTCTCCAAGCCGCTGGTGCAGCAACATCTCGGGCAGATGCCGTGACCGTTGTTACGCCGACTCCGCGGCGCTTAAGGCACTGCGCGCTGAAGTGAACAGCTTGACCTCCGGCACTAACACGAAGTCGCCACTTCGTTCTCGTTAGGCGAGAGCTTCAGCGCACGGACGATTAGTCGACTTTTATTCGAGGCGCAGCGCTTCCAGCGTCTTCTTATCAATCGGAGTGTGTCCTTTGCGCAGCTCCGCCTCCCATGTTTCACGTTTCTTGCGAAGTTTTTCGAGCTCTGGATGAAATGCCTTCGCCCAGCGGATGTACTCCTCGAAATCATCCGCCGCTTCGTGGAGTTTGCCTGTGCATGCCCGCCCTAACCCGCGCGTATCTAATGCCATTGGCTTGGCGCCAAGCGGTGCCTCGCGGATGGCGACGTCGCATGCGGGGAGGACGACATCTGCAAAGCCATCGAGCGTTCCCCACCACGCGATATCGTTGTTTAGCTGCATGTCCTTTGTCTTGGCTGCCGTCCTGACCGCCTCGGCGTACTCTCGGCGCGCTACGTCAGTCTCACCGCGGATAGCGTGCTTATGCGCTTCCAACGTCAAGCCCCACGGAAAGATCGGCATGTACGCTTCGTCCGGTAAATAGGTGGACCACTCTTCGCGTGTGAGATTGCGACCTGCCATTTCCGCGGCACGACATTTCCAGGAGTCGAAGTTCACATCCCAAAGAGTCGTGTCCCAGCCCGCCGCGGCGAGTGTGCGGCCATCCGGGCTAAAAGCGAGATCGCGCACAAAGGTGCTGTATCTCGACGGCACGACCGCGAGCGGCTGCCGGGTCGCCACGTTCCACAAAATGATACTCTTGTCTTCGCTTCCCGAAGCAAGGATTTCTCCGTTCGGACTGAATGCCACGGCGTTGACGATCTCGTCATGTTTCCTTAGCGGCGGACCGAGCGGCTTCGCCGTTGCTACATCCCAAAGAATGATTTCCTTCCCCGCGGAAGCTGCGAGAGTTTTGCCATCCGGGCTGAACGCGAGACCCGCTGAAACCGCCTCCTGTGGAAGGAGGTTCGGACGAAGTCGCCACGCGGCTACATCCCAAAGCGCTACCTGGCAATCCTGGCTGGCGACCGCGAGAGCCTTTCCGTCCGGAGTAACTGCAAGGCGGATAACACGCTTGCTTCCTGCTCGCTCAAGGGAACGCAGCCGCTTGCGAGAGGCCACATCCCACACCAGGACTTGATCGTTCGGTCCCGAGGAGAAAAGTATCTTACTGTCCGGAGTATATGCAACCGCCCAGATCGGTTCGGTAGAACCCGTATCCAAGCTCGTGGGCTCACCGGGATGTGCGCTATTCCAAAGAAGAAGCTTTCCGTCTTCGGTCCCCGCCGCACACGTGTTACCATCGCGGCTGAAAGCAAAAGATCGAACCGGCTTGGTAGGACCTTTCAGTTCCTCCGAAACAGCGGTCGTCAGGTCGATCAGGAAGATTTTTTTCCCGATACAAAGCGCCATCTTCCTGCCGGTCTCATTGTAGCGCACGGAGTCCACCCAATCGTTAAAGCCCAATTGGCTGGAGAGAATGGATTGCTCCTGCATCGGCTCCCACATCGTAAGAGCTCCGGTCCCGGTGCCCGCCAGTAAGATCCCGGTAGGAGTTCCTTCCTGCGGACGGAATGCGAGAGAGTAGATCGTCTGGCCATAACCTGTAAAACTGGTGCTCATCGCTTCGCCAGTCTCAGCATTCCAAAAGCGAATGGTTTGATCTGCGCTTCCGGAGGCGACTATCTTGCCATCCGAGCTAAAGGCGACCCCATACACGCCCCGACGATGCGCGGTCTGAGATTTCTCGTCGTGTAGTGGTTCAGCCACAGGTTTACTCTCTTTCAGGCGCCAACGAACGACCGTCCCATCCTGTCCGGCGGAGACTAGGATCGAGCCGTCGTGACTAAAGGCGAGATCGAAAATCTCCTGACCTTCCGGATGACCGACAAACCTGCTTTCCTTATCCTTATCTTGGCTCAAATAGCCGGCGAGTTCCTTCAACGGCACCAGCTTCCCGGACTCAATCTTCCAAAGTTTGACGACGTTATTCGCTCCGCAGGAAGCAATCTGGTTCCCTGCAGGATTAAAGATCGCGCGATACGCACGTGCGTGCCCCGTCGTTCCATGGCCGCTTGGAGCGGAATCGATCCTCTTTCGAGCCGCCACGTCCCAAAGTGTGATCGCACCGCTCGAGCTGGCGGAAACGATCGACCTTCCATCAGGGCTGAAATCGACTCCGAATACACCATTGTTAGTTTGCCCCTCATCGACGTTGAGACGCACAGGCTTTCGTTGCAGCGCTGCCACATCCCAAAGAAGGATTGTGCCGTCGTCAGATGCGGAAGCGAGCGTTCGCCCATCCGGACTAAGTGCGAGCCCGTAGACTGCGCCGGTATGTTGTTTCAACGGTTGGGTTACTGGGATGCCCGATGAGTCCCAACCGATCAAAGTGCCATCTACGCTGCCCGTGATGGTGAGTTTTCCATCTTTAGTCGAGACGATGCTGCGGATCGCGTCGCTATGACCATGAGCAAATCGAAGCAGATGCGAACTTGAGACGAGACCAGCGAGGAGGCTGCTCTTGGCATCCGCCAGCAACCGACTCTTCATTAACTGCAACTTCTTTGTCGCCGGATGCATCGTACCCGCTACGCGATAGGCTTCCATGCTCAAAAGAAGTGAGAGATCGAGCTGGTCCTTCTGATGTTTCAATGCCTCGGCCGTGAGGTAGGAAGCCAATCCCTGAATGTCGGCCTGCTTTTGCATGGTCCAAGCCCAGTACCAAAGGCCGGCCGAGACTAACGCGGCGAAGCCGGCTATCGCGCCAAACCTTCTCGCCTTACGCGCTGCCTTTGACTGCGCTTCCGCGTACTTCTGGGCATCTACCAGCTCGCGCGCCTTGCGCGCGTTATCTTCGTCCACATGGGTGCGGCTCGCTCTTACCAGAGTCGCCACTGCGGGCGAGATTCCCAGCAATCTCGCTTCTGGTGAGGCGAGCAGAGTCTCCGCTTCGCGCGTTCCGCTTTCATCGAGCAAAGCGCCCGCGGTTTCCGCCTTCGCTTCGAGCTTGCGACGCAGCGCCTCGCTTACCGCCCACTGCTCAAACCACAGCCTATTGGAACGTTGGATCGGTTCAATGAATCGGTCGTGCGTCAGCTCGTACCAAGCTGATCCGCCGCGCGTTTCCAGCCGGACCAGACGTTGGTCGAGGAAGACGGCCCGCGCGGTTTCAGGTACCGCGGCTGTTTCCTCACTCGCTCGCAATGCGATCCCCCGCACACCGCCCGCCGTAATGAGACTGGATTCAAACCAGCGGCGGAGCTGACCTTCACTCGCCGCGGAGGCCTGAACGGCCTCAGTGATAGCGCGATCATAGTGGTGCGCGAGTGCCAGATCCACATCGCCTATCTGGACTTGATCAGAGCTAATTATCTTGGCCGGGCGTTTCGCTTCGGGAGGAAGCGTCTGGCGCTCCTCAGCGTAAGACTTCACTTCCGACGGGAAATTGCGCCACATGTTTTGGCACACGACTTGGAGTTGAAGAGGCTCGACAAATTCTCCAGTAACCTCCCGGGCCCGCCCCGCTCCTGTCACGACGCAAATCTTGAGAAGTTCCCTAACGAGTGCTTGTGCCGGATCATTGGCGCCTTTTTCGAAAGAAAGATCGAGAGCTTCGAGTGGTTGGCGGATCGCCTCGACCGCGGCACGGGCGCGTAGTGGCTCCAGCCGCATCCTCGTCCGCAGCTTCTCTGGCAAGCTGTAGGCGAAAGGCTCGAACTGTGTGACGTATTCTTCGCGCATCGCAAAAACCACTTTCAAGCGGGGCGCTGCACTCAAAGATTGAGCCAACTCTTCAATGAATGCGCTACGCTGCTCACTTTGTGCGACATTCACGGAGAAGAACTCTTCAAACTGATCGAAGAGCAGAGCACGGGAGCGACCTGGCTCGCGTTCATCGAAACGCCGGAGGAAATCCGCCAGACTAAGTGATGCCAGTTCCGACGCCGCAGCGATGCCAGGAGATAAGTCGCTACTGAATTTGCTCAACGCGTGGAAGCGATAGATGTTCGTAATCTCATCTGTCCCGGGCGGGATTGGTCCAGTCACGCGTGCGGGTCCCAGAATCTGAAATTTTTCTTCGACGAGCCGCGGAATGAGACCGGCATTGAGAAGAGAACTTTTCCCAGCGCCGGACGCGGCATAGAGAAGCACGACCGGATGCGCCAGGACGAGCGAAAGCAAATCATCGGTTTCGCGGAAGCGGCCGAAGAAACGCGCGTAATCCTTGCGATCGAAGGGACGAGGCCCAACGTAGGGTTCCAGCGGGGATGGGGTGTTCACCTTCGCCTGCGCCTCCGGTTTAACTCAGCGACGAACTCTTGGCATGTGCCCAAGTGGACTTTTATGTTGCGCTTGTCGAGATAGGTGCCCAAATAGCGCGCCGCGTTTTCCGCCTTCATCCTGTCGGCCGCTTCTGCTCCGCTCATCGGGCCGAGTTGCACTGCAATGTGCTTGAATTTCTCGGCCTTGAGATAATCCATCAGCAGTCGGAAGAGCACACGAAAATCCCAGTCACTTAGCTTGTATCCGAGAAAGAGAAGTTCACGGTCGGCCAAAGCCAGGTCAATGCACGGTAACACGAATGGCGGTGGTGTCTTTGCTAGGTTCAGGAGGAATTCGAAATAATCATCTTCAGTCACAACCAGCGAGGCGGGCCATGCCATGTGCCCGTGGAAATGATAAACTAAGGGATTTGCCGGCGTCGGTTTGTAACGGGCGTCCGTTTCTGGATTATAAGTCAGCGTGCCGGGCTCCTCGCCAGCCTCCGCTTTTGCGTACTCAAAGTAGTCCAAGCCCAAGCGCTCTTTCCGTTTTGGATCGGGATCGTAGGCCGGGGCATCTTGTGGAATATGTTTGTTCCAGCGGCAGATGGAAACGCGGACCTCTTTCCCTTCCGCGCGTAACGCTCGCGCCAGGTAGTCGTCGAAATTGCTCGTTATGTAGATGGGAAGCTCAAGCTTCGCGAGCACGCCATGCGTTTCATTCTCGAGAGTGAAATCGGGTGGAGATGCTTTGGCTAGCCCGTCCGCGATGCGTTGCTTCGGCAAGATCGCGCCGCCTTCAACACTAATGAACTGCGCCACACGTTCGATGTGTGTGCCATCCTCAAGCGGATATTCAAATTCCGTCGCCCATTGCTGCGCGAGCGCGGCGCTAATCGGATACTCAAAGTTCCATTCATCCGCTCCGACGCCCTCGGGCGGACCGCCGGTGAGCGTGCCTGACCCAACGATCGGCGTGCAATTCTTTCCCTGGATGCGCTCCAAGAGCAGTTTCCAGTCACCATCCGTGAGACGTTGTCCGCCGGAGTTCATTGTGGTGTGCGAGCTTGAAATTCAGCCCAACGTCTCCGCAGTTCCGAGGAAAATTCCTGCGCGGTTCCCCAGAACATTTTCAGATTCATCGCACCGTAGTAATCATCAAGATACTGCTGTGCCTCCTCGGCTGAGGGTTCGTTAGGCCCAGGCGGAAGAAGAACAGCAATGCTGATGTAGTCGGGATCCGGCCGCAGCATTTGGAAGAGAACGCGAAAATTCCAGTCCGCCAGGCGATAACCGAGGAAGAGAAGGGTCGAGGCCGATATGGCATCGCGAACTGGAGATGGCAGCAAAGCGGGGTCGCGTGAGAAGTTGATCAAGAACTTCAGATAATCGTCCTCCGTCAGGACGAGCGAATCAGGCTCTTTCTCATGGCCATGAAGATGGAAGACGAGCGGGTTAGCCGGGTTTGGCCGGTATGTTGGCTCAGTCTCGAACACGGACGAAATCCTGCGAAGGCCCGAGTGCCAGCGGCACACTTCTCGCCGTGGATCTTGCTCCGCGGCTCGCAGCGCACGAAACATGAAATCGTCGTAGTTCGTCGTCAGGTAGGCCGGCAATTTCAGCGACGCGAGGAGGCCGTGTGGATTATCCAGTGCAGCGAAATCCGGCGGGTTAGTGAACTTGGGGGGCCCGGCTTTCTTGAGCCGGTCTACAACCATGCTTTTGGCACGCCGCGGATCTGACTTGACGGCGATGAACTGCGCCACGCGCAGCAAATCGCTGCGATCCGCGAAAGGATAGCCTTGCGCGTCGGCCAGGTCGTTCGCCAGTTCACCGCCCAGCGGAAGCGCGCCGGCGCACGCACCAGCGCCGAGAAATGGGGTGCACTTCTTCTCCAGGATTCGCTCGAGGAGGATATCCCAAATTTTTTCTTTAAGGTCGATCATGAGAATCGCCTTGATGCAGGTCGCTTCAACATATTAATCCGCCTGCAGAGGTGTCGATCTTTTTTTAGCGGAGCGAAGCAATCGGAGAGAATCGATCAGTCCGAATTGTCCGGCGTTTTTTTCTTGAGTGTCATCGCGCGGTTGCACAAGATCGCCACTCTTAAGTCGATTGTCCGGAGGTAAAATATGCCCGACGCACTTAGAGATTTTGAAGGAGCGCCCGACCCAGCAGAAGCAGAAAAGCGGACCAGTGGCCCGGGAGACAAGTACATCGGACCCCTCGGGATTGCCCTCCTGGCATTGTATCTGATGGGCGCAGTTGTCGTGTGTCTCTATGCATTACTACTTCTCTGGCCGACTCCAACTCCTTCGGGGAGCCCGCCGCCGGAAGAACGTTTGGGCTCTCTAACAAACCCTCGCGCCACGAGTTTACCGACTGATAAAAGCGGAGCGGGAGCGCCCGCGGGCAATCACATTGGCGAAATCCAAAAGACTTCCAAGACGCCCGATTCGAGTGAAGTGGTCGTATTCGGGCTGAGATTCACGATCGCGGATGAAGTTCGATTGCTCCTAATTGTGATGCTGGCAGGGGCGCTGGGTAGCTTGGTCCACGGCATTCGATCCTTTTATTGGTATATAGGAAATCGGGAACTCATTTGGAGTTGGCTCGGTAAGTATCTGATTCAACCATTTGCTGGAACAGCGCTGGCGGTGGTTTTTTATCTCGTCGTTCGCGGTGGGTTCTTCTCGCCGCAAGCGGGCTTTAAACAAACGAGTCCTTTCGGGTTCGCAGCTCTTGCCGCGCTGGTGGGGCTGTTTTCCGAGCAGGCGGTTCTCAAGCTTAAAGAAGTAGCGGAAACGATCTTGGCCAAGCCAAATCGCGGGAAAGACACCGCGCCTCCGCAAGATCCCACGACGTCGTAGTCGGGCTTTAGTCGATTGCAACGGACCCCCTTGGAAGTTTTCTCGTCGGCAGGTCATCTAAACGCATAAACGAACCGCGTCTGCGGCCGAACTGCTAAAAGAGCAAAATAGGTCGCTGAGGCGCGCCGGAGCCAGGCACGTCCGAGTGATTAATCGCGCCTAACGAATTTGAGTCGGAGCGAAGTTATGGGTTGAAACAAAGCGATCCTCGACCGGCTTCAATCCGGGGACCAGTTGTTCGAGTGGCAGATTTTCAATTTCTACCTTCGCGCCCCGGCCGACAGTGTTGAAGAGCTCAATCACATCCGCGGAACGCATCCGGATGCAGCCATAGCTTGCAGGCAATCCGATGTTCCGTTCCTCGGGCGTGCCGTGAATATAGATATAGCGCGAATAGGCGAGGGCATTTTGCGCTTCCTCTCCTCGCAGCCAGAGGATGCGGGTCACAATGATGTCGCGCCCCGGCGCATCCGGCGGCACGATCTCGCCGGTCGGCCGGCGGTCTTTAAACGCCATCCCGGGAGGCGCGCCGTCGCCGATCTTTTTCGCGATCTCGAGTTTGCCTAACGGCGTCCAGCTCGTGCCCGGCAAATCGCCCAGGCCGAACTTGGAAGTCGACACCGGATAAGTCGCCAACGGCGCGCCGTCTTCCAGCACCGCCATGCGCTGCTCCGGCACGCTGATGATGACCTGGTGGCGGTTATCGACTGTGGTGCAGGATGCGCCTAACGAAAGTAGGGCGAGAGCGGCTGGAATTCGAAAAGCAATGCCTCCGCTCATGCGCCGTTGAGCCGGAAAAATTCTTCCGCCGTCTTCGTTGTC
>JAICUQ010000170.1 GCA_025935755.1 Chthoniobacterales bacterium
GCACCACTGCGCCGCCCCACCTGGCCATCGTCTCCGATGGCCTAACGAACAGCCGCAGATCGCTGAATATGATCGGAAGAAACACCGCCACTGAAACGATCGACAGCAAAACTGCAACTGAACGCACCGAATTTGTGTGGAGATCGCGGCGGTAAAGACACGATCCGCAAAAAGTCGCCGCCAGATACGAAGAGAATCAGTGCAAACGAATAGACCTGTGTTTTCAACACAGGTGTGAATGCTCGCGTCGACACGACTTCCATTGCGAGGGCTGTGAATCCTGTCAAAAACAGTAGTAACAGAAAGAAGCGACGATCGCGCTGTGCCCGGGAAATTGGCCGCACTGCTGGAGAGATGTCTTTCGCGTTCGTTGTCGCACGATTATGACTGCTACTGCGCAATGCGAGGAATGCCGAGATCGCCGCGGCCGTGAAATTGCTCGCTGCTGCTACCCAAAGTGTGTGACGGAAACCGAGCAACTCCACCAATACAAACACACTCAGCAACGCGCCGGACATCGCGCCGAGAACGTTCGCCACGTAAAGAAAACTGAAGTTGTCCATGTTGCGATGATCGTTTTCCCGCACGAACGCCATCATGAACGGGAAAGTCGCTCCCATGAAAATGCACCACGGCAGAATGGAAAGCCCTAGCGCGACCGCAGACAGAAAAAGGTAACGCGTGGAATCGGCTTCGCCGGCGGACAAAAGCAGACTACCTGCGATCGAGAACAATGCCGGCACGACAAACGCCCCGATTCCGATCAGCACTTCTATTCCAGAGTAAAACAACAGGGCGGAGCACCCGGTTTTGCGAGCAATCAAAGCAACCGACCGGCCGCCGGCCCATGCCCCTAACGACAATCCGAGCATGAAAATTGATAGAACGACCGACAACACCTGGATGATGACGCCGAAAGATGCGAAGGCCATCCGAACCCAGACGACTTGATACACAAGTCCGGAGAATTCCGACAAAAGGAACAGGAGAAACAGAATGCCGCGCGTGAACGGACCGTATTTGGCCGCGCCGGGGCGTGTGCCGGATTGAGTTTGTCCGTTGATCCAGGCTGCCGGTGATGCCCAAGCCCATTGTTTTACTGAACTCGACCGGCCATCATCATCCACGGCTCCCCCGTAAAAGCGACAATTTCTTCAAACAATCCCGGGCCATTGACGGGCACTGCGATCAGATCGGCAAACGCGCCGCTGCGGATTTTTCCCAGCGCATTTTCCTGGTGCAATGCGCGCGCGGGATTTGCGGTCACCATTTTAAGAATCTCCTCTCCGGAAACGGTGGGGAATTGCTTTTGGAACGCGCGCATCTCATCGAACAAGCTCAGGGTATCGTTGCTCGCAAGGCTGTCTGTCCCGAGGCAAACATTGAAACCGAGCGAGCGAACACGGTCCAATTCGAACGGGCTATGCTCAAAATAGTCGTGGCTCCTGGGACAGTGCACGATGTGGAATTTTGGATTGAATTGTTGCAGCAAACCAAAATCCCCTTCGGTCAATTCGTTGAGATGCGCCACGATCCACGGCAGAGGGCGACTCCCGCTCGCGCCGACGAAAACTTGCAACGGCGTCTTATTCCCACAGTCATCCATCGGACGTCCAATACCCTCGAGAAATTCGTAAAGCGGGCCCGAACCCTCGCGGAACATCTCCATTTCTTCGCGCGATTCGGCCAAATGTGTCGTGAGAAGAACGTGTTCGCGTTCCGCAATTTCTTCGCACCGTTTAAAAAGATTTTTCGACGCGGTGAACAACGCGTGCGGCGCGAGTCCCCACGACGCGGTTTGGAGTGCGGCGATCCCGCGACGACGGAACCGCTTTGAAACCGGGGAGGAGGCCGCGAACTCCGGGGATGATCTTACCGATTCGATTGCAGAGTCGACAATTTCGTTTGCGTGTTCCGGTGCGCGAATGTCGATCAGTTCCGCAAACCACCAGGTGCGAATCGGCACCGGAATATCGGGGATCAATTCCGGGAAAGCGGTCAAATCAGCGATCGTAGTTGTGCCGAATCTTTTCGCTTCTGCGAAACCCTCTTTAATCGATGCAACATAGTCTTCCGGCGACAGCTCCGACTTTTGTGCGTTGATCGCGCGGATCCAATCGGTGAAAGATCTCTGTGGCGGAATCTTTCCGCGCAAACAGGTGTAATCGAGGTGACAATGTGCGTTGATCAGCCCAGGCAATATTGCTCGTTCGCCCAAATCGAAAATCTCGCCGCTGTTGCGCGCTCTAATCTGATCAAACTGGCCGACATCAACTATTCGATCTTCGGTCACGACGACCGCGCCGTTGTTGACAGGTGATCCGTCCATCGTGACAACAATGGGCGAGCGAATGATCATCAGTGTTTGCTGTAGCGGCGGTCTGTGACCGCCGTCAACTATCGCTGAAAAACCATCCGGCGCTCATGGAGCGCCGCTACAAAGTCGGATTCTCGCCCTTCACGACTTTGCGGCACTCTGCGACCAGAAGATTGCACCCTTCCTGGCAAAGCAGCGGAACTGTAGACGAATCTGCTCTTGTAGCTGGGGACGTTGACCCCGGCGGAATTGAAGCTGTCGCCTGATCGCACGCCGGATCAAACTTCTCACCCGGCAATTTTGTCGACGCGATTGCACCTTTCCCATCACGTCTCCACAGAATCGTTCGCAGACATCCGGTGTCAGACCGGCAAAAATCCGCGACGAGAGCGTTGATCTGTGGATCGGAAATTTTCGCGGCGACGCGATACATTCCTGACTGACGCTCGAGTGTCTTGCGCAACGGCGTCGTTTCAAGATGTCCGCTCTTCCAAGCAGCGAAGGCCGCCAGCCGCGCCGGATAAAAATAATTCAGCGCACGTCTCAGATCTTCGATCGTGGCAAGCTCCAGCCGCCAGCCATGTCGTAAGTTCGGTGCCGTTTTAAGGGGCCGATAATTTCCTGCGTCATCGAACCTCGCGATTTTCGCTGCGTCTTCCGCATCTCGAAACCGTTGCAACTGGTGGAGTGACTGGTCATCCCGATGCGACAGGACAAACATGGCGCCGTTTACGTTTTGGACCAGGATCTGACCGAAGTAGAACGGGGGCGTCAGGGAGCTTCTCAATACGTTGTCCATGGATTTCGATATTACATTTGAATCGAAATGGAATCGTGCCCGTTCGAATAGGATCGTCAAAATTGACTGCTGAGAGAGGCGTCAAGCCGCCCACTCCAAACCGCGCTTTACGCGAACCGAAGAAACGATGGCCTGCGCGACAGTCGATTGACGACGGCTGGCAGCCGTCACTCCCTGCAGTCTAATGCAAACAATGAGCGATGAGGCCGCCTGCGCGCTCGAGAAACTGCAGGTCCTCGTCGTCGAACGCATTCAATTTATCGCTCTCGGCATCGAGCATGCCGAGAACGTGCCGGTGATCGTTGCGCATTGGGACGATGATCTCCGAACGGGTTGTATGAAAAGTCGGGAGATAGCGGACATCCTTGCTCACGTCGCCCACAATGACGGCTTTGCCCGATTCCAGCGCAGCCCCGCATAAGCCCTGACTAATTGGGAACCGTGGATACGTCGCCGGCTCCTTGCCTGTTTCCGCCAGAATTACGAATTCATCCTTGATGATTTTGTAAACGCCGACCCAGCGGTAATCCCGTGCGGCGCGAATCATCTCCACGACTTCCTTCATTCGTTTGCGGGTGCATCCGCCGGCGAGCGCGAACGCGCCGATCTCCTGGAGCTTTTTGCACGTGGTTTCTGTCATTCGCGGGAAAGCAATCTGGCGAATAAGAAGCCAAGCGCTAGCAGGATTTCAACTTTTTGCAGAGAAAGCCTGCTCAAGGATGATGTCGGCAAAACCCGGATCGGTCCCGATGGATGGAGCGTAGAATAATCTGCGACCGTCCATGTGGTGCGGATTGTGTCGGAAGATTTCCCGGCTATCGGAAGACTTGTCATCGCCGACGAAGTCGAGGGATCCCGTAGAGGTATCTAAAAGTTTCATCGCGGGATCCTTCGACTCCTCCCGAGTATGCGGGATTCGCTCAGGATGACGAGACGCAATGCCAAGCAATTGCGGAATGTCTTCGTAGCTGTGTAATCCATCAGAAATAAAGAATGGCACCACAACTACATTCGGAGTTGTGGTTAATCCGCGCCAGTCAGACACGAGCGGCGGTTCTTCCATGTAAACATTGAGCACAGCCGCGTATTTTCCGAGCGCCCGGATTTTTTCCGCCTCGCGCTTCGCGGCGACCGCGCTGTTTTCATTCAAATCGGTTCCGTGGGCAACGATCAGCAAGCTGGTGTCGGCCAGAGCTATGTCAGGCGCGATGTCGTGGGCGCGCTTCAGCAGCAGATCCGTCATCAGCGCATGATTTCCAACCGGCTCAGAATATCTCCAGATCTGTCCGTTCGATCGCTTGGTGGTTCGTCCTTTTAGCTCAAGCTCACGCGGCACGACCATCTGCGTGAAATACCCTTCGCTGATGAAATTCGGCACCACGTAAACTTCATGGATCGATTCGGCATCGAACAGAAACAGCGCGTCGCGCAAGCTGGGCTCTTCTTTCCAAAATGCGCACTGCACGTCCGCAAAGGCTTTTCGCCGCCGAATCTCCGCCGCGTGTGCCAGTGTCGGTGCGCTCGAGTCGGGGTTCATTGTCGAGCCGTGCGCAACGATCAACAAAGCGGAATTTGGTTCCGAGCTCATATCGAGTGAGCAAACGTCCAACGCCCAACGCTCAACGTCCAACGCCGAATAAAGAGAGATGGATTTGCTTGTCTGCGCGCTCACCGGGCAAGGCCAATCCGTCGCACCAGGTCTTGAAATCGAGGGCTTGACCTCAACTCTTTGAACTGTGGCGATACGTTCAGATTGACCAAATGGAATGAGCGATCCGCGTAGGCTTTTTCCAGCAATCCAAATGCCTTCTCGTTCTCGCCCAGAGCTACATAGATCTGCGCCGTTCCCAGGGGTGAAACGTACTCGCGCTTTGAGAGGTCGTTTAATTCGTTGAGGATCTTATTTGCCTCGTCCGTTTTCTTCGCCCTCGCATACGCGTGACCAAGCGCAGCCATCATTAACGGGCTGCTTTGTGACAAAGGGATCGCTTTTTTAAATTCTTCGATGGCCTTGTCAAAAACCTGCTTCTGCTCATAAGCGAGTCCAAGGTGCCAGTGCGCGACAGCGAAAGTCGGATCCATTTCTACCGTCCTCCGGCATTGATCTATTGCGTCATCGTACCGACCCGAGTAATAAAGCGTCGCTCCCATAAACGTATTCATTACGAGCGACACCGGTTCGAGTTCCAGCGCTCTCTTCATTTCCTGGATCGCGTCTTCTAACCGGTTAGTAGCCGTTAGATAATGAATTGCATACCACTGATGAGCGGTCGCGTAATCGGGTTTGAGTTCGATGCTGCGCTTGAACTCTTTCTCTGCCGTCGCCCAGTCCCAATCATAATTCATAACAACATGTGCCAGCGATGCATGAGCTTCGGCGACTGTGTTATCCAATGAGAGTGCCTTCAGCGCGGACTCCTTTGCCTTTGGCATGGCGTCGTGCGGCGCGGCAAAACTGTAAAACGTCAGCCCGGTGTAGCAATCCGCTAGGCCCACATAGCCAAGAGCGAAATGCGGGTCGCGCTCGATCGCCTGCTGGAACTCGGCGATAGCTTGTTTTATTCCGCCTGGAGTCCGCTTGTTCCAAAAATAACGACCCCGCAAATAACATCGGTAAGCCTCAGTGTTCGCGGTATCGCCTTTCGCCAGTCGGCGTTGCTCGTCGCCAGTCAGTTTCAACTTCAGCTTTGCTGTAACCTCTTGTGCGATTGTTTGTTTGACTGCGATCACGTCGGAAATGCTGCGGTGGTACTCCTGGCCCCAAAGCTGCGCGCCTGTGGCGGCATCTACCAAATCGACCTGGATGCTCAGAGCATCTTGTGATTGTCGCACCCGCCCGGTGAGGATCGCGGCCACTCGCAGGTCGCGCCCGACTTGCCGTGGATCAACATCTTTACCCTTGTACTGAAAAGAGGTCGACCGCGCGCTTACTCTCAATCGTTGCAATTCAGAAAGACTGTTGATGAGCGCTTCAGAAATTCCTTCCGACAGATACTCCCCATTTGGATCCTGGCTGGCGTTTTCGAACGGCAGCACCGCAATGCTTTTCTCTGACAACTCCGGATTCGAAACTGAATCTGGTATGCGCAGCGAACGCAAAACGACAAATGCCGATGCGCAGAGAACCACGATGCTAACCATCGCGACCACAACGCCGATTCGAGGGACACCGGTTCCCTGCGCCGAACAGCGTCGCAGGTGGGACGAGAGGGCTGGTAGTCCAGGGCGTGCTGCCGGCTCGCTAGCAAGCATCGACTGGAGCAGCAATCTGAACCTGCCCGGGACGCGAGCTACTTTGAGTTGTTCTATTGGAAGTGGATTCGTTTGTTGTGCCAGGTGAATTTCCTCCACGTTGCCGCCCGGAAACGGCGTTTTCCCGGTTAACGCAAACCAGAGGGTCGCGCCTAACGAGTAAATGTCGGAACGGACATCGACTGGTGTGCGTTGAAATTGTTCCGGACTCGCAAAATGTGGCGTGCCAACGAACCCGCCGTGCGTCAGGTCCATGTCGGATTCCGCTTGGTTGATCGTCTTGGCAAGGCCGAAGTCGATGACCTTTACCTGCAGACGCGAGGCCCCCGTCGCGTTCTTTCTTCGTGGACGCGAAGCCCCCGCCGCGCTCTTTGTTTGTGGACGTGACACATTCGTTGTGTCGTCGTTTGAAGAAGAAAGCGGCGATGGCGCCGCTTCCACTAGCATCAGATTGCCGGGCTTTAGATCGCGATGCACAAGGCCGCGTTCTTCTGCGGCCTGCAACGCGGCGGTGACTTGCTGGGCAATGTCGATCGTTGTCGGGACATCGAGAGGGCCTAACCGGCGAACGCGTTCCTCAAGTGTTTCCCCTTCGACTAACTCCATTGCGTAATATCGATGGCGATCATCCAGGGAACCGCCGAACTGATAAATGGCCGCTACATTGGTATGCCGGAGGGAAGCCGCGGAACGCGCTTCCCGTAAGAAACGTTGATGCAGTTCGTGTAACCCGCGCATGTTCGCCGGCACTTCGACTACTTTCAGCGCGACCTTGCGACGCAAAACTCTGTCGGTCGCGAGATACGTCACGCCCGTTGCTCCCCGACCCAGTTCCCACAGGGAGCCATCGTCGCAA
>JAICUQ010000140.1 GCA_025935755.1 Chthoniobacterales bacterium
CGAAGAAGAAGGCGCAGATGTGGCAGTGGTTACGGAAAATTTCTGGCAGAAAAGAATGGGTGGAGATCCTGACATCATTGGCCGCAGCATTACGCTCGACGGGGTGCCGCACACAATTGTTGGCGTGTTGCCGAACATGCCGTTCTCGTGGGTCGGGCCCGCGGCGGAAGTGTGGACGACGAAGCCGTTCCAGATCGCCGGGCTCTCTTACGAGCGAATCATGCGAGGCTCGGGTTTTCTTCGCGTCGTCGGACATCTCAAACCCGGTGTAACAATCGAACAGGCACGCGCTGCGATGCCGCTGCTTGAGCAAAGCTACCGCGCGCGTTTTCCGGACAAGGCCGACAGCGCGTCGGTGATGACGGTGAAGACGTCGCCCGAAGATGTCACCGGAAATTTGCGGTCGGCGTTTGCCACGTTAGTCGCTGCGGTTGCCTTCGTCTTGCTTATCGCCTGCAGCAATGTGGCGAATTTGCCGCTCGTTAGGTTCACCGGTCGACGCCGCGAGATCGCGCTGCGTATGGCGATCGGCGCGTCACGTGGAAGCGTTGCGCCAGACTACTTCAAGACATGGGGCATTCCGCTTCTGGCCGGCCGCGACTTCGATCAAAAGGACACGCCCGACCGGCAGAACGTCATTATCATCAGCGAGGCCGGCGCGAAGAAAGTTTTCGGTAACGAACATCCGTTGGGCAAAACATTGCCCATCGGGAGCGCGAGCATTCCATCGCAGATCGTCGGCGTGGTGGGAGATGTGCGTTCGCGTAAAGTCGCCGAACCTGATGACGTCGAGCTGTATCGGCCATGGGCGCAGGACAATTTCAACCTCCTCAGCATTGATGTGCGAAGCGGGCTCAGTGTGGAGGCAGTAACGAAGCTTGCGCGCGGAGCGTTGGCGAAAGTTGATCCCGGTCTGGCCATCGCACCGCCACAATCGATGGATGCAATCATGGCGCAGGCCGTTGGTCAGACCCGGCTAATGACGTGGTTGCTCGGTATCTTTGCCGGAGTCGCACTGCTGCTGGCGAGCATCGGCATCTACGGCGCAGTCGCGTACAGTGTGGCACAACGAACGACTGAAATCGGTGTGCGCATGGCTCTCGGTGCGCAAACGGTCGATGTCCTCAAACTTATCGTTAGGCAGGCAATGGCGCCCGTCATGAGCGGACTCGGGATCGGCATCGTTGCAACATTCGGGCTGGGCCGGCTGGTGGCTGCGCAACTGTATCAGGTTTCCGCGCAAAACCCGCTGCTGCTAATGGCCGCAGCAACCTTGCTCACAATAACCGCTTTGCTCGGGTGTTTGCTGCCAGCACGGCGCGCCACCCACGTTAACCCGGTTCAAGCACTGCGCGCGGAATGATATGAACGATTTCAAACTCGCTTTCCGCCAACTTCGCAAATCGCCCGGGTTCACTCTGGTTGCGGTCCTGACCCTGGCACTAGGTATTGGAGCGAACACAGCAATCTTCAGCGTAGTCAACGCGGTGTTGTTAAAGCCACTACCGTTTCCGTCGCCCGATCGGCTTGTTGCTGTTGGCAGCACAAATCGGAAGGACCCCGACAGATTCCACCAGTACAACTCGCTTTCGTATCCGGACTTCTTCGATCTCCGAAATCAAAACCGAACCTTCGATTACATGTCGGTTTATCGCGGTGGCAGTTACGCGCTCGTTAACGAACAAGGCGCGCAAAACGTCCAGGCGCTAAAGGTCAGCGCGGAATTCTTTGACGTCCTCGGCGTGAAGCCAGCCATTGGCCGCGCGTTTGTGCGGGAGGATGAACAAGCCGGAGGCGGGCCGGGCGGTCTCAAGGTTATTCTTACTCACAATTTATGGATGCGGCTCTTTAATGGCGATAAGGCCGCCATTGGCCGCACACTGCGCATCCAGGGCCATTCCTACACCGTGATCGGAATCATGCCGCGCGGTTTTCAATTTCCTTTCGAAACGCCGGTTGTCGAAATGTACGTCACGATTGCCGAGGACGCGGCGAACGCGGACGGAACCAAACCGAACACGGAACAGCGCGGCAATCACCTGCTTTTGGGATTTGGCCGACTTAAACCGGGTGTGAGCGTGGCGCAGGCCGACGCCGATCTGCGAACGATCGCCGCTGCGTTGGAAAAACAATACCCGGACACGAACACGAACTTTGGTGCCGCTGTCGGCCCGCTTCGTGATGAGATGATTGGGGACGTGCGCACTGGGCTTTACGTCCTTTTCGGTGCGGTCGTTTGCGTATTGCTCATCGCCAATGCGAACGTTGCGAATCTGATGCTTGCTCGCGCGTCCGTGCGTGGAAAAGAGATCGCGTTGCGGGCGGCGCTGGGTGCGAGTCGAAGGCGAATCGTTCGTCAATTACTCACGGAAAGTTTGTTGCTTGCCGGGATCAGCGGCTTGCTCGGTCTCTTTATGGCGAAGTGGGGAACCGACGCGCTCATCGTGACCGTGCCTCAAAATATTCCGCGCATCAGCGCGATCCAACTTGATGGTGCCGTTCTGGCCTTCACTCTGCTCGTTTCCATGGCCACCGGCGTAGTTTTCGGATTGGTCCCTGCGTGGCATGCGTCACGTGTCGATCTTAATAATGCACTAAAAACCGGTGCGCGAGTCGGCTCGGGAGGCGAACACAAGCATCGTCTACGTAATGGACTGGTTATGGGCGAGATCGCGCTCGCCCTGATTCTGCTGGTTTGCGCCGGTTTATTGATTCAAACATTCGCCCGTCTTGGTCGCGTCCAGACTGGTCTACAAACCGAAAATCTTTTCACCGCGCGCATCAATTTGCCGGACGCAGCTTATCCGCGACCAGCGAATCTGAACGCATTTTTCGATCAATTACTTCCGAAGGTTCGAGGCATTCCAGGAGTCAATTCCGCCAGCGTTATTATGCCTCTGCCGCTGACTGGAAGTAACATAACCACTGACTTCGATATGGAAGAGCATCCGCTGCCGGAAGGACAACGGAACGATGCTCCCATGCGCATCACCGGGTCGGATTATTTCGAGACAATGGGCATCCCGCTCGTGCAGGGCAGAGTTTTCAAGGAAACGGACAAGTTTGACTCGCTTCCCGTCGTCATAGTGAATGAGCGCTTCGTTCAGAAATTTTTTCCGGGGCAAAATGCAGTCGGCAAACACATCAAGCCCGGTTGGAGCGTTGGCGATGAAAAGCCCAAGATGCGTGAGATTGTCGGCGTTGTTGGGAACGTGAGACATCTTTCGCTGCAGAAAGATTTCACGCCGGAAATGTACGTCCCGGCCACGCAAATCCCGATTAACTTCATTTGGATTGTAGCGCGCACGAGCCTCTCTAATCCCGCCGCACTTACTACTGCGGTCCGCGACCAACTTGCCTCGCTCGATCGCGATGTGCCGCTCACTCAGGTTCGCGTTTTCAACGAATACATGTCGCGAACGCTGGCCAAGCCGCGCTTCAATGCCTTGCTATTATCTATCTTTGCGGGAACGGCGCTGCTTCTCACGGCGATTGGGATTTACGGCGTGCTTGCTTATTCCGTCTCGCAACGCACAAACGAAATTGGGATTCGCATCGCATTAGGCGCCGCGCAATCGAACATTTTCCGGTTGGTTGTTGGCGAGGCGATGCTGCTGGTCGCAATCAGCATGGCGATCGGGTTGCTGGGTGCATTCATGGCAACGCATTTTCTGAGCAGCCTGCTTTACGGCATCGCCGCGTGGGATCCGATCACTTTCGCGTCGATCGCGACGATTATCGCCGCCGTTGCGTTTCTCGCTTGCTGGCTCCCGGCCCGCCGCGCGGCGCGTGTTGATCCTGTTACTGCCCTTCGTGCCGAATGAAAACCCTAACCATATGAACGACCTTAAATTCGCTTTTCGTCAGCTTCGCAAATCGCCCGGTTTCACTCTGGTCGCTGTTTTGACGCTTGCGCTCGGCATCGGCGCAAACACCGCCATATTTAGCATCGTCAACGCGGTGTTGCTTCGGCCGCTTCCTTATCCGCATGCCGATCGGATCATGGTTCTGAACGAATCTTCCGCACCGGGGCAGGATTATTCAGTCGCGCTGCCCGACTATCTGGATTGGCGAAATGATAATACCGTTTTTGAGCATCTCGCGGCTACACACAAAGAATCGCGAAATCTCAGCGGCATTCCCGGTCGTGATCCGGAACGCGTTTCGTGCGCCTCAGTGACGCGGAATTTTTTCAACATTGTCGGATTACTACCGGAGATCGGCCGAACATTTAGCGAGGATGAAGATAAGGTGGGCGCGTCACCGGTCGTGGTGATAAGCGACCATTTATGGCGTCGCGTCTTTAATGCCGATCCCGGTGTGCTCGGACGCTCTATCACGCTGCACGATCAGAATTACACCGTCATTGGAGTGATGCCGCCGGAGGTTACATCTCCACAGGACAGCGACCTCTGGTTGTCGTTCATGCGAAGAAGCAACAATCCGGTTTGGATGCAACGGTTCGTCCACCCGATGATTTTTGTCTGGGGAAAACTCAAGCCGGGCGTGACTGTCGAACAAGCGCGCACCGAAATGAAAGGAATCGCCGCGCGTTTGGAGAAAGCTTATCCCGACACGAACAGACAGGAAACGGCTGTCGTTACGCCGTTAATTGAAAATCTCGTAGGCAAATACCGAACAAATCTGGCAATGCTGCTCGTAGCAGTGGGCCTGGTGCTTTTGATCGCGTGCGCGAACCTGGCCAATCTGTTTGCCGCGCGGGGGTCGGCCCGCATGAAAGAATTCGCCATTCACGCGGCAGTCGGCGCGACTCGCGGGCGGATCATCAAGAAGCTGTTGCTTGAGAGTTTCGTAATCGCGCTCCTCGGAGGGGCACTTGGGTTTTTGTTTGCGGTGTGGGTGCGGAATGCTTTGATAGCGCTTAGTCCAGCGGGCGTGTCCCGGTTCCAGCAAATTTCATTCGATCTGCCGGTTTTGGGTTTCACGTTTTTGATCGCATCCCTGACGACTGTGCTTTTCGGACTATGGCCCGCGTGGCAGGCGTCGCGTGCGAACATGCAGCTCGCATTGAAGGTGGGATCTGCTGGAAGCGGCGATCCGCCGGCAGCCAGACGCGCGCGGGATTGGCTGGTCATCAGCGAAATTGCGCTCACGCTCACCTTGCTGGTCGCAGCCGGCCTGGTTGTGAAAAGTTTTTCGCGGTTGCAATCCCTTTCGTTAGGCTACGAGCCGCGTGGGCTTTTCACTGCGCGCTTTGAATTACCGTGGCGACAATACAATAATCGCGAGAAAATCGATGTCTTCGCGAAGGCGCTGCTCGAGAAAGTCCGCGGTTTGCCCGGCGTGCAAAACGTTGCCATCAGCTCGAACGGGCCGCTCATGGGCGGGTGGCAAACTGGTTTTTGGCGCGAAGAGAATCCGCGACCGCAGCCTGCGGACATGTTGAATAGCGATCTCGAAGTGGTCGCTGGCGATTACTTTTCCACACTCAAGGTGCCGTTGCTCCGCGGTCGCACGTTTAACGAGCGCGACACCAGGGATTCACCGCGGGTCATCATTATCGATCAGGCCATGGCCGAGCAATATTTTCCCGGCGAAGATCCAATTGGTAAACGTCTGGGCGTTGACGTGGGCAATAGCGAAGAAGGTTGGGTGATGAGCGAAATTGTGGGCGTGGTCGCGCAGATGCGATTTCATGCGGTCGATGAAATGGCTCCTTTGCCGGTGATTTACTGTTCGTTAGGCCAGGCCCAGCGAACCGGTCTTACAGTGTTCGTGAGATCGACAATGGCTCCCCCGGCGCTCACGCGGTCGATTCATGAGGCTGTTACGTCAATTGACTCTTCGCTGGCCGTTTTCGATTCCCGACCGATGGGCGATCGCCTTCGCGAGACGTGGGGCGCTCAACGTTTGTTGAGTTTTCTATTTTCAATTTTTGCCGGGCTCGCGCTGGTGCTGGCCACTATCGGTCTTTACGGGCTGCTGGCCTATATCACTCTCAAACGCATCCCTGAAATCGGTATTCGCCTCGCGCTTGGCGCGCGGCCGGCCCAAATTCGCGGGCTGATCCTTTCGCACGGCATGTATTTGCTTTTGATCGGATCGGCGATCGGTCTTGTCGCGGCCTTCGCATTGTCACGCGCACTGCAGACTGTTCTTTTCGAAGTTAAAGGAATCGATCCAAGAATTTATGTCGGGGTTGGCGCGCTTCTCTTTTCGGCAACTCTCTTTGCTTCCTGGATTCCAGCCCGCCGGGCCTCACGTGTCGATCCAATGATTGCGCTGCGTGCCGAATGATATGAACGATCTTAAACTCGCTTTTCGTCAGCTTCGCAAATCGCCGGGGTTCACTCTGGTCGCTGTCCTGACTCTCGCGCTCGGGATTGGTGCAAATACGGCGATCTTTTCTGTTGTGGAAGGCGTCCTCCTTCGCCCGTTGCCTTTCCCGAATGCCGAACGACTCGTTAGGATCTACGAAACCTTGGATGAAAATGGCGCGCACTCGGCAACGTTGAATCTGAGCGACCGCACGACCGCGCGCTTCCGCGAGTTTGGGCGCGATATTTTCGAAGATCTTGCCGGTGGGACCGGCGGCGCCTCGGTCGTTAGTGTAACGGCCGGTTCGCCGGCGCAGACTGTCCCCGCCGCCAGCGTCACTTACAACTTTTTTGCTGTTCTCGGATTGCCTCCGTCGCAGGGCCGCAACTTCACAAGAGAAGAGGGGGCCGACAAAGCAGCGACTGTCGTCGTCATCAGCGATGACTTTTGGCGAAACACGCTCAATTCACGGCGCGACGTGCTCGGCAGCACGATCGTGATCGACGGAACGCCACGGACGATCGTCGGTGTGATGCCCAAAGCATTCCGCCATCCGTATCGAGCCAGTTTATGGCTGCCGCTAGCGCTTGAACCCGATAATCCGGCGACGATCAACAATCATTATCTTTACGGCGTCGCGCGACTGCGTCCCGGCGTCACGCCTGCCAAAGCAGAAGAAGCTGTTAAGCGCATGTGCGCTACGATCAACCGCGACGATCCGAATCCAGCAAACGTGCGTGCCGCGTACATCCCTCCGTTGCGGGAAAGTTTTGTGATGGATTTGCGGCCGAAAATTCTCGTCATCGTCGGGGCTGCGGTCTGTGCGCTGTTGATCGCGGCGGCGAACTTCGCTGGTCTACTTCTCGCGCGTGTGATCGAGCGAGAAGGGGAATTCGCTTTGCGCACTGCGCTTGGGGCAAGCAGGCAACGCATTGTCAGGCAGCAACTCGTCCAGGCGCTTTTGCTGGCTTTGATGGGAACCGTGCTTGGTCTACTCATTGCATTCTGGACCACACCAATGCTTTTCGCGTTGAGCCCGGAAGGCGCGGACGCGACCGGCAGCGCGATGCGCGAATTCGATTACGCTGCGCGACTTGATCTTCCAGTATTTGCTTTCGCTGCGGGTGCAATGACGCTGGTCGGTTTGGGTTTTGGTTTGCTGCCCGCGGTGCGCGCAGCGCGCACAGATTTGCGGGGCGCAATGAGCGTCACGTCGCGCGGCGCAACACTTGACAGCAGTGCGCGCCGATTGCTCGGGTCATTTGTAGTGATCGAGCTCGCGATCGCTGCTGCGCTGCTGACAGCCAGCGTCACTGCGACGCAATATTTTCGGAAGCTGATCGAGGAGCCATGGGGCTTCGAAACTAAAGACCGCCTCGCTTTCAACGTTACCGTTCCCGATCGATTCTTTCCCACCGCCGCAGCGAAACAGAACGCGCTCGAAGCTTCACTCGCGCAATTACAGACAGTGCCCGGAGTGAAATCCGCCACCGTGGTGTCGCCATCGCCGATGAACGCACCGTGGACATTGATGCTGTTCAATGCCGAAGGAAAGCCGGCACCGGAACCGCGCGGCGTTTACACCGCGTACTCGCGCCTGCCTGTGCCCGGCTATTTTCAAAGCGTTGGCCAGCCGATCTTGCAAGGCCGCGATTTCAACGCCGGCGATACTGCCGCCGCGCCGCTCGTCTGCATTGTCAGCCAAAGCATCGCGAAACGTTTTTGGCCAAACGATTCGCCGATCGGGAAACGCATTCGCTGGGGGCGGCTCGATGGAACTCGCCCCTGGTTTACGATTGTCGGCGTCGTCGGCGATATGAAAGCGATCGCCGACCCGCGCGACGGAGAAGTGCTCGGCATGATCGCGCGGCCAATGGTGCAGATGCTGGTGCACGCGACGGCATCGCTCGACGATATCACCTTTGTTCTGCACACCGATGGCCGCTCGGTTAATGAAGCGACGATCCGCGCCGCGCTTGCCCGCGCCAATGCGAATCTCGCCGCATACAACTTTCTCTCGCTTCAGGATGCCGCAGCGCGCTCGCGCACGACCGAGCGATTCATTTTCGTTCTGGTTTCATCGTTCGGACTCGTGGGGCTTATTCTTGCTGCCATTGGTTTGTATGGCCTGCTCGCACTCCAGGTTGCACGCCGCGAACGCGAGTTCGGCATCCGCAGCGCGCTTGGCGCCACCGCGCGCCAGATCATTCAGCTTGTGGCGCGGCAAGGCGCAATGTTGCTCTCGTTAGGCTTCACTGCCGGCGCGCTCGCCACTTACGGGGTGGTGCGCCTGGTCCGGAATCAGTGGGCTGAAATGCCGGCACCGAATCTGATCGCGTGCATTTGCGCGGCGATCGTGCTCGGCATCGCGGTAATGATCGCGTGCTGGCTACCGGCGCGCAGAGCTGCGCGCGTTGATCCTGTTATTGCCCTTCGTGCCGAATGATGACTCACATCCATCAAATCCTCGATAAATCCTTATGATCGCTGACTTCAAATACGCGTTCCGGACGCTGGCTAAGACGCCAGGGTTCACCATTATTGCAGTAGTTACCCTCGCGCTGGCCATCGGCGCGAACACCGCGATCTTTAGTTTGATCAACGATTTGTTCCTGCGGAGCCTCTCGTTCAAAGAGCCGCGGCGCGTTGTGCACTTCTTCTCGAATACGCCGGACCGCAAACTGGTGGACCTTCCTCTATCGCTACCGCGGTTTCAACATTATCGCGCTGCGCAGATAATGTGCGACGGCCTGGCTGCGGAAAACATATTCGCCTTC
>JAICUQ010000171.1 GCA_025935755.1 Chthoniobacterales bacterium
GATCTTCACATTTGACATTGATCTGTGCGGTGAGACGGTTGGCGCGCCATGGCCAGGCCTTTGCGGGTGGAGTTTGAAGGAGCGCTGTATCATTTAACTGGCCGTGGCAACGCCAGGCAGAGGATTTTCGCTGATGAGAAGGATTGCGCCCGGTTTGTGCAGTTGCTGATTGAATCGCTGGAACGCTATGACGTGGCGGTGCACGGCTATGTGTTAATGGGCAATCATTATCATTTAATCGCAGAGACCCGTGGGGCGAACCTGGGACGTTGGATGCATTGGCTGAGCACGGCCTACACGGTGTATTTCAATCGGCGACATCGCCAGGTGGGACATCTCTTTCAAGGCAGGTATAAGAGTATCGTGGTGGACGCTGAAGATTACTTGTTAAGCTTGAGCCGCTACGTGCACCTGAATCCAGTTCGGGGGAAATTACTCGGGCGGGGCGACCCGGTGGAGCGCCGCAAGCGGCTGCGGGCGTGGCGTTGGAGCAGTTATCGTGGCTACAGCGGATTAGCCAAAGCGGAACCGTGGGTGACTCAGGAGCGAGTGCTGGGTGAAATCGGCGGCCGGCCCAAGGATCGCCGACTGCGGTATCGGCGTTTCGTGGAAGAGGGACTTTTGCGAGAGATCGAGAATCCACTGGAAGCGGTAAAATGGCAGACGGCGCTAGGGCGAGAACATTTTCTTCAGCGGCTGAAGGACCATCTGCAAAGTAAAGGGCCACCAGCGCATCGGGAAGTGCCATCTCTGCGACAACTGCGAAGTCGCCCTGAAGCAAAGTCGACCCTAGATTGCGTCGCAAAGGCTTATGGCTGCTGCAGAGAGGAACTGTTAAGCCGAACAACCAGAGGCAATGAAGCCAGAGCGGTAGCGATGGTGCTGGTGTGGGATTGTTGCGGAATGAGTTTGCGAGAAGTAGGTGACTTTTTTGGCGGAGTGGGATACACAGCGATGGCGCAAATGATTCGACGCACACGAGAAAAGGACCGGAATAGAGCGCTGAAGTTCGAGCTCGCTGAATTAAAGCGCAAATGTGTAAAGTGAAGATCAGACCCCATTCTTAGCCCCGGAAGGTTAACGCCGTCAACGTACGCAACGACAGGAGCAACCCCATTTCAGGGCAGCCAAATGGGGTCTCCGCCAACGCCTCCGAAGGGATCGGGCCTGAGCATCGCTGGCGATATGCACGGTCACAACTTCCCGCCAGGCCATCGAACGGGTAACGAGCAACCAAGTGGGCACGATTTCTTGCACGGTAATCACTTCCGAATTCCGGTGGGAGTCCGTAGTCCAACGGGCGCCAAGTATATTTATCGGCCCCACGTTACTGCAAACCCGATGTCCTCCGCAAAGGACGGCGTGCTTGAGTCGTTTTAGAATATGAAGACTAAACTAACGAGGCTCTTGTTCGTGGTGTTCCTAGCGACAGCGGCTGCCGTCACGGCCGGGCGCTTGCCTCTCGACGTCTCGTTTGACGAGCTTGTGAACCACCCTGACAAATACAACGGCAAACACATTGCCGTTCGCGCCTACCTCGTCACTTCTTGCGCTCATTGCCGAGACCTTTGGGCGAGCGTCCAAGCGGCAAGAGATTCGCGCGTCCACGCGAGCTCCGTTGAGAACTGGATTTTAATGGGCGACTTCAATCGGAAGTCTGCGGTCCCAAAGGGTTTTTTGGATAGCGTAAAAAGTCAGACCTACGATGGGTATGTTCGCGTCACAGGAACGTTCCATTATGTGTATGTCTCTCCTGAGGAAGGCAGCCCGAAAGGCTTTGGGTGGGACCGTCTTGCCGACAAGGAAATAACAGACATCACGGATCTCGAGTTACTTGGTCCGCCGATCCCAGCTGAGATTAACTGAATGCAACGGAAGGGAAAGATAAGGGTCATTGCATGCGGAGGGACTGGCGCGGCCCGCTGCGAGGGGGTACCAAATCGTTGGGTGAGATTGGCGAACTCGATCAACCAGTACACAAGCATAACTGGAGGCAGCATCACTAACGGACTGGAGCATGAGATCAGTGCCTTCAACAGTGTCGCGTATGCGTACATTAACGATGAACGTTTAAGCTCGGCCACCATTGCGAGTACCGGATATACAATGGTGTATGACGCGCTGGGGCGTTGCGTTCAACGCACGTTGACCGGTGGCCCGACAACCTATTATGTGTACGATGGAGAGAAGCCAATTCTGGAATACGATGGTAGCGGGACGTCTGTTGGGACCAACGTATATGGGAAAGGCATCGACGAGATCGTGAAGCGTGTCGCCATCGGATTCGACACGAATTCGTATACATACTACCCGCAACAGAACCATGAGGGCAGTGTCATCGAACTGACTGATACCAGCGGCACTGTTATCGAGCGCTACCGCTACGATGCGTTCGGCGCTCCGACCGTCTACACAGGTACCTGGGGCCCTCGCTCAAACACCATTTACGACAACCGTTTCCTGTTCACTGGAAGAGAGTACGCAGCCACGTACAGGTCGACCACCAACGCAGCCTTTAATTTCTACGAGTACCGGGCAAGAGCTTACAACCCGACGCTCGGCCGCTTCATGAGCGAAGACCCAAAGCTGTTCGTGCCCCGCATCTCCTTGGGCGCATCGCCCTCTGATTGGTCCTTCGCGTTGCATCCAGAAGAAGCGGAATTTAACTTGTTTCGCTATTGCGGGAATGACCCGATTGATTTCGAAGACCCGATGGGACTCGATGCTGCTCAGGCAGGAGCGGTCATTGCCGGAGCGCTGGTGTTGGTCGGAGAAGAGGAGGGCTTCGGTTTCGGCACACCGCCTGCGCATGTAGCCGCTGGCCTCACATTCGGTGCGGCATTGATCTACGCTGGCGTGAAATACTTTGATCACTCCAGCACGGCACATGCGCCGCCCTCAAAGACGGATCAAGGAAGACTTGATGCTCGCAGTAAGCAGCCGCCACCGGTAACTGATAAACCGCACACTATAATTGAAAGACCGGGGGCTAAAGGGCAATACACGACGTACAATGGAGATGGGACGTCGAAACAATATCGAGGCTCAGGCAAGGATCACGGCGGGATTGCACGGCCTAACGTGAAAGAGACAACAACCCATACGGGGCCAGACGGCAAGAAAAGCACCACCGAGATTGTTCGGCCAGCCAAACCGGAGGAAATTCCAACGGACGCGCCATCAGTACAGTCGAAGTAAATGATTCCGCGAACTTTGCTTTCAGATTATGACGCCTGGAAAACGGATCGTACGGGAGAATCGCTGACTCTCCCCCAGTACATTACTTCGTTATTACAAACCAAGGCGCACACGGCTTCGCTTGTGCTTGCACTTACCACACTCGCAGCGCCTGAACTTCGACGCCGTGAAGATTACGTATTAATCGAAGAGTTGTTCTCAGAAAGCAGGTTCCGCGATGTCAAGGGCCAAACTAAAGATCCAGGCGAGGTCGAGTACTGGATGAATTTGCTAGGGGTTTCAGACACTTTCCACTCTGTCATGTCAAACGCGCAGTGCGAATACGTTGCTTACAAATTGCAGTATTTGTGGAGGGGAATGCTCGATCGAGGCAATCTGTTTGACTATGATTGCAGATTAATTCGCGATGAGGAGGAATGGTACGTTACGATCTGTCGAAAGAGCGCTTTTCCACAGAGTGGCTCAACGTTGTTCCAACGTTCAATGCAACCCTAGACCTTACTATCGACACTAGGCGATTGATTTGCCGTAGATGCGGTAGGTCTTGTAACGCTCCGCACCGATCGCTTCGAGGAAGCGGTTGATCATGTGATTATCTTCGAGCGTCATACTCATTTCGCCAGTCATCCCCCGTTTGATCATCGTTTCCTCGATGATTCGCAGGACGAGCATCTCGGCGATCCCAGCACGTCGATATTTTTTAACCACGCCGAGCGCGATAAGTCGGCCTTGTTGGGCTCGATTCTTGTAGGTTAACAATCTGATCAGGCCGATCGGCAGGCCAAAGCGAGTCAGGCGACCATTGAGATCGCGCAATACCACATTGATGTCCGGCAAGCACAAGATGAACCCCGCCGGTTCGCTGCCGATCTCTGCAATCCAGGCAAACTCCGGAACGATGACCGGCTTCAGCTCCTCGGTCATGAATGCAATTTCCGCTTCGGTAAACGGCACAAACCCCCAGTTCTTTTCCCAAGCGTGGTTGAAGATCGCGCGAAGCCGTCTGCTTTCGTCTCGAAGATTTTTGAGATTTGCGGGACGAATCATCACCGGCCACCGGTTCTTCGAACGCGTCCCCAGCCGTCGTAAACGCGCTGCGGCGTTAGAAGGGTCAGCGAACCACCACGCGTACCAATCTTTCGTTTTCCTGAAGCCACAGTTCTCGATCAATTGGCGGTAATATGGCGGATTGTGCGCGGTGAGGATCGTGGGCGGAAACTGGTAGCCGTCAATCAGCAAGCCGCACACGTAATTCGTCGAGTAATCGATCGGTCCCATCATTTCAGTGCGGCCTTTATTTCTAAGCCAACTGGCCGCAGCGTCGAAAAGCGCGGCAGCTACGTCTTTATCGTCGACGCACTCAAACATGCCAAAACAGCCGACATTCGTTTGATGCAGAGAATTGTAATTCGGATCATCGCTGGCCATGATCCGGCCGGCGATGTTGCCGTTCTTTCGTGCGAGGAATAGCGCAGCGTCGCCGTGTCTGTAGAACGGATGCTGTTTGCGATCGAGAAACTTTTTACGTTCGATGATCAGCGGCGGTACCCAAGCCTGATCATTCGTATAAATTTGCCACTGAAATTTGATGAACGCGTCGCGTTCGCGGCGCGATGTCACCTCTGAGACTTCGATATTAGCCACGATAAAGACTAAATTGAATCCAGAGTGTCATTCTGAGCGAAGCGAAGCTGCAACGCAGCGGACCAAGTCCGCGAGGCCAGGCTTTCCATCCCCGGTGTCTTCTGACCCAACGCCCACCAAATTGGCCAGACATGTTTGAAAGCCTGGCCTCATGCTTCGCATTTCGTTGCAGCGCTCCGCTCAACATGACAGCACGGTTTACGCCGAACGTTCCCAGGCCGTTACGAGCTGCTCCAGCGATTCCGCCATTTTTTCCTGACGCGCGATGAGATAGATGAACAACAGGTTCAGCGGGATGAGCTCGAACCAGAAATAATAAACCGGCTGGCCGAGGAACAGCGCAAGAAACAAAATCAGCATCCGCGTATTTGTCATTAACAGACGCCACCATTTAAGCGTCGGGCTGGCAACATCCCGGTAGCGCTGTTCCAGCCAGCCGGGAATTTTGCCGTCGAACACCGCGTTCGCAGCATTCCGCAGCCGTTTGAGACCAGGCCCGAGCATTTCCTGCTGCAGAGTGAAATTCAGATACAGCGCCAGAAGAAGCTTGTCCCATGCCTGCTGTCTCCAGCTCAATTTTCGAAAGTCAGAGCACAGTGCAGCGGAAGTATCTATTTCAGCGCGTTTTCCGTTCGCAAAGTACAGAAATGCTGTGCGGTAATAGTCTGCCGCAGCGCCCTGCAAAGCGTGACTGATCGCCGCGCCGAGGGCCAAAAACCAGATCGCAGGCGACGCGCCTCCAAACGCACAACGAAGGGTCAAATGGATGTAAACGCTTGCGAATCCCAAGTGATCGGCAACGCTGTCGATAATACGGCCTTTGCGGCTGGCCTGGTGAGTTAATCGCGCAAGCTGACCGTCCGCATTATCAAGCGCGTTCGCGCAGACATGAAGAATCATGCCTGCGACGTTTATGCCGAGGTTAGTATAAAAATAAAGATGACCGGCCATCACGCCGCAGATGCCGGCCAGCAGACTCACCCCTGCGGGGGTGACCTTCAGCTGCGCGAAAAACTCCGCTAATCGAAATCCCAGCGGCCGGTAAAAATAGATGTCCAGAGCCCCTTCCACTTCGCGCGCTTTATACGTGGCTGCAATCCGCGAGTGGCGCGTCTCGACCTGCTGAGACATCATCAGGCGCTTTGTTTTTGCAGCAATGACGGAACGAGGGTGTCCTGGAGAATATTCAGTGCCTCATCGAGATCCGCGCGAGTGTGTTTAGCTGTGACACAGGCGCGGAAGCAGATCCGATTTTGCGGGACAGCAGGGTAGTCGACCGGGGCGACCCAAAGACCGCGGCGTCTCAACTCGTGCCCAAGCTTGTACATCAGCTCACGATCCCCGATCACAATGGGCATCACGTACGTTGTCGATGCTCCCGTGTCGAACCCAAGCTTATCGAGTTGCGCATGGAAGTAATCGGCATTTTCCCAAAGTTTTGTACGCAATTCCGGCTGCGTCGTACCGAGCTCCAGCGCTCTGAGAATTGCGGCGATCACGACCGGCGGCAGCGCACACGAATAGACGTACGGGTGCGCGTAAAAACGAAGGTACTGCAGCGTCTCCTTGGACCCGGCGACGAAGCCGCCCAATGCTCCGAACGCTTTTGAGAACGTCCCGTACACAAGTGGGAAGCGGTCCTCGACATTAAAGTGTTCGGCAGCTCCCCGGCCATGCTGGCCGCAGCCGAGCATCGAATGTGCTTCGTCGACGAAAACGCTCGCGCCATGCGCGTCCGCCACATCAATCATTTCCTCCAGATTTCCGAAATCGCCGTCCATCGAATAAATGCCTTCGACCACCACGAGCTGACGCCGGCCCTTTTGCCGGCTCAATGCTGCGTCGAGTGAAGCGGCATCATTGTGCTCGAATTTTTCCGTGCGACATCGCGACAAAATCGCGCCGTCACGAAGGCTCAAATGAGAACGATTGTCCAAAATCGCGACGTCGCTCTTGCGCAACAACCCCGAAATCGTACCCAGCGCGCCGCCAAATCCGCTGTTGAACAACATCGCGTCTTCGCGGTTGAGGAATTTCGCGACCCGGTGTTCGAGTTCGCGATGGAGATCGGTCATGCCCGAAAGCATGGGCGAACCGCAGGCGCCCATACCATGTGTGCGCAGCGCTTCATGTGCGGCAGCAAGCACCTCAGGATGATTTGCCAGACCCAGGTAATTGTAGGAGCAGAGGTTGAGCACTGAGCGCGGTTTCCCGGCATAATTGATGGTGGTCCGGGCGTCTGCACCGGAAAGTAGTTCCGGTTCGTATAGTTCTACTGCCCATGCACCGAGTCGCATCCAGGTCGTGAAGCTCGGTGGCGCCTGAAGCGGGTCGTCGCTGTCGCC
>JAICUQ010000107.1 GCA_025935755.1 Chthoniobacterales bacterium
GCAGCGACAGCCGCAACGGCAGCGACAGCCGCAACGGCAGCAACCTCGTTAGCGACTTCAGTGTCGACGCCAGCGCCGAGTGCAACGTCGAGTTCAGCTTCATCCGATATCGCCGATAGAATTCACCGAAAGCTGGAGAAAAAGCTCGGTCATAAACATGGCATCATTATCGATACGGAGGATAAAGATGGCGAAGGCAGCAGTAAGGATATTCCTTCCGAGGTGATTCCACTCGTTGGAATTGTCTTCATGTCGATATTCGGCGCGCCTGTTTTGATCGTGATCTTGATAGGGTTCTTCGCTCTGTTAGTAAGCCGTAGCCGGCAGCGCACGATTCGTATGCTGGTGGAAAAGGGCCAGCCCGTTCCCGCGGAATTGCTTGCACCAGCCAGGCGTGCTGGACGTCAACGGTCGGATGTGCGCCGCGGAGTTGTGTGGACCATGATCGGCGTTGGTCTCATTGTTTGGCTCGGCGCGGTCAACGATTGGGAAGGGGGCGCCTGGTCGTTCGGGCTCATTCCGTTTCTGATCGGGCTTGGCTATTTACTGATATGGAAATTAGAAAACAAAAAGGACGTTCCGCCTCCGCCCCCGGCACCGTAATATTGCGGCCGTGGAGCTTACTGATGCGGACCTCGTTGCGCGAGTCCTCGCCGATGACGATCAGCACGCCTTCGGCGAACTTGTGCGTCGGCATCAATCGAGCGTGCGCGGCCTGCTGCGCCAGCTCACACGCACGGATGTCGCGCTGGCCGATGACCTGGCACAGGAAGCATTTCTCCGGGCTTACAAGAACATCCGCAGCTTTCGTGGTGAAGCGCGTTTTTCAACATGGCTCTATCGAATCGCGTACAATTGTTTTCGTGAGGATGCGCGCCGCCGCAAGGAGTTGGTGGGCGTGGATGAAGACCAATGGCAGGCAGAACAAGATCCGCAGACTGTTGATCCCGGTTTGAGACACGACCTTATGCACGCACTGAGTTTGCTTCCGTTACATGAGCGCACCGCAGTTGTACTTTGCTGCCAGAATGGCCTGTCGCATGATGAAGCCTCGCGCGTGTTGGAAATCCCGCTTGGAACTGTGAAAACGAATGTCCTTCGCGGCCGCGAAAAATTAAAACGCACATTGGCGGCGTGGGGGCCGAATTGATTATGATCTTGATTGTCATGTTGAGCGAAGCGCTCCAACGAAATCCGAAGGATGAGGCCAGGCTTTCAAACATCTCAGATTATTCGGGCTTTCCTGGTTGGAAGAATCAATCAGAGATTCTTCGCTTTGCTCGGAATGAGAATGCTATACTGGCGCAAGGCCGCTTGAAATATTGACTCAAGTATGAACGAATTAGAACAGGAGGAGTGGCTGGACCGGCAACTGCGTGAAGCGGGGCCCTATATCGATGATGACGGATTCACCGCGCGCGTACTAGCCAGCCTGCCTGTAACCCGGCGTGAGCCGCAATGGCTGCGTGCAATGATCGTTCTCGGTCTCGCGTTGATCGGAACGGCAATGGCCTACTTCCTTTCGGGTGGCGGCAGCTTAGTTCGCCAGGGCGTGATCCAGATGGCTGACTTCCCGATCTGGCTGTTGCTGGTGTTCGCGTTTGGTTGCGGCCTGGTTGTTGGTGCGTTCGCTGTCATCTTTGCCATCCGCAAGACCCCTGAAATACGCGATCTGACCCGGCTGGATTTTTGAAGGCCGAGTTGAATCATAGCGCGGCCAATTCGCGCGCCTGTTGCACGTCGAACTCAATCTGCCTAACGAGTGCATCGACATTCTCAAATTTTTTCTCCGGTCTAAGATACCGGATGAAGCGCAGCTCGAGGTCTTTGCCGTAAATGTCGCGATTGAAATCGAGCAGGTAAACTTCAAGAATGCGCTCGGAACTTCCGCTGCTGATCGTGGGCCGATGACCAAGGTTCACCACGCCGGGATAAATGGCGCCATCTACTTTTGCTTCAGCGAAGTAAACACCATTGGGCGGGAATTGCTCGCTGTGTGCGCTCAGGTTTGCCGTCGGGAACCCGATTTTTTTTCCCAAAGCGTCGCCGGGCACAACGGTTCCCACAATCGTGTACTCGCGGCCCAACATGGTTGCTGCTTTTTTTAGATCGCCAGATTCGACAGCGCGGCGAATCGTTGTGCTGCTTACAATTTCACCATTCACAGTGACCGGTTGAATCCCCACAACGTTAAAATCGAACTGAGCACCCATTTTTTTGAGCAGCTGAAGATTGCCGCGCCGATTCCGTCCGAACGACCATTCGTGCCCCACGCAGATTTCACTCAGGGGGGTCGAATGCTGAACCAGTTGCTGCACGAAATCTTCGGGTTCGGTAGCCGCAAAAGCTTTATCGAACGAAATGATCAGCAGATGCCGCACACCAAGCGTGCGAATCAGAGCAATCTTGTGTGTCGTGGCGGTAAGCAAATGCGGTGCTTTGTCAGGCCGCAATATCTTTTCCGGGTGCGGATCGAAGGTGAGCACGACCGGTGTTCCGTTTACCGCTCGAGCATGTGTCGCCGAAGTCGAAATGACGGCTTGGTGTCCGAGATGGACCCCGTCGAACACGCCGATGGCGAGAAACAGCGGACCGGGTAATTCCGAGAGGGCCGGAATCGAACGGAGGACTTGCATTAGAACAATGACGAGATCCGAATGACGAATAAGGACTGCAATTCGAATAACCCATTCGAACTGAAACATCTGTCATCCCGAGAGAAGTCGAGCGACCCCGTGGCGAACACTTCGCGGTAATTCCGCGGGATCCTTCGGCTTCGCTCAGGATGATGACTGTGTGATGCGGACTTTATCATTTCTCTGTCATTCAAGCTTCATCACTTGTTCACGCCCCGCGCATCCTGGAGACTTCTGGCAAACTCAGCATCCGTTTGAAAAGGTCCTCACGGGTTGCGTTCTTGATCTCGTCGACAGTGATCGCGTTTTGGACGTCGAAGCGGCCGGATTTCGTCCGCCGAAGTGATTTCAAATGCGCGCCACAACCGAGAACTTCGCCGATATCATGAGCATAGGTGCGGACATAAAAGCCTTTGCTGCACAACACGCTGAAATCGATTTCCGGTAATTCGATCCGGTCGATCGTGTAGCGATAAACGTGAACAAGGCGCGGTTCGCGCTCCACTACTTTTCCTTCTCGCGCCAGTTTATACAACGGCACCCCACCGTGTTTTTTGGCCGAAACCATTGGCGGCAATTGATAAAAGTCGCCGCGGAATTTATCGAAAGCAGCCCGGATTTGATCTTCATCCAATGGAGGCACTGGACGTTTCTGGATGATTTCACCTTCACGATCCTGTGTGTCAGTACTGATGCCGAGTACGAAGGTGCCTGCGTATTCTTTGTCCTCGCTCATGAGCAAATCCTGAACCTTCGTTCCGCGATTGATGGTGAGCAGAAGGAGACCTGTCGCGATCGGATCCAGAGTGCCGCAATGGCCGATTTTTTTCGTTCCAAGTTGTCGGCGCGCCACCGCGACAACGTCGTGCGACGTCATTCCTTCCGCTTTATCCACGAGTAAAACGCCGTCAATCGTTGGGTATGGGGACATGATTACAAGTTTCTGTCATTCCGAGCGAAGTCGAGAATCCAGTGGCAAAATCGCTGAAGTGGTTTCGCGGGATCCTTCGACTCCTCCCGCGTATGCGGGATCCGCTCAGGATGACGAGCGTTGATAGAGTTCAAGTTTGTCACTGACTTCTTTCACGACGCGCTCTTCGACCTCTGCCAATGTTCCGCGCACGCGGGCACCGGCAGCGAGCGTATGACCGCCTCCGCCAAATTTCTGGCAGATCGCACATACGTCCACGCGTTCGTCTTTCGAGCGCATGCTGACCCGCACCTTTCCCTCGGAAAGTTCTTCGAAGAACACAGCGACGATAACGCCGTGAACCGCGCGGAGATGGTCGATCAATCCTTCGTTGTCTTCGGGAATGACACCAAGTTCTGCTGCTGTCTTTAAGCTGAGGCCAAAGGTCGCGATTCGGCCGCATTCACTAAAGCGCATCGTTCGCAGCAGTTCCCGCAAAAGTTCGAGGCGGCGTCGAGGATAGTTCTCGTACAGTTGCTGGCTGATTTTTCCCACGTCGAGATCTCCCTCGCGCACCAAGTCTGCCGCGATCTCAAATGTACGCGCGCTGGTTTTTGGATATTGGAACGACCCGGTATCGGTTGAGATCGCAGCGAAAAGATTCTCTGCGATATCGTTGTCGAAGGGCAGAGCCTGGCTCTTGATCAGCCTGAAAATGATTTCTCCCGTTGCAGGCGCGCTTTCATCGATGATCACCAAGTCGCCGTAGCGCGGATTCGTGACGTGATGGTCGATGTTTATCCAGATTTTCGCCGAGCCAACTGCGGCCAGTGTCGTGCCTAACCGGTTTTGAATGGCGGTGTCGAGCGCGATGGCCACATCGACGTCTTCGGCCGTTGCAGGCGGCTTCGTCAGCAGTTCCGCGCGTGGCAGAAACGAATATTTTTCCAGCATGCCTTCTTCGTTCCAGATACGGACGTTCTTACCAAGTTTTTGAAGCGACAAGCCGAGCGCGAGCTGGCTGCCGAGCGCATCGCCGTCAGGGCGAACATGACCAAGCACAACGAACTCCTGATGTTCGCGAAGAACGCGACCGATTTCTTCGAACGTGGCGTTACTCACTCTTTTTGGCCGTCGGGTTTGGGGAGGTCGTCCATGATTTCAAGAACGCGCGCGCCGCGCTTTATGGACTCGTCGTGATGAAAAATAAGATGCGGCGTGTATTTCAACACGACGTGCCGGGAGAGTTCTGCTTGCAATGCGGTTCGATGCGCCTCGAGCTTGTCGATCACGATTTCGCCATTCGTCGCGCCGAGAGTACTCACAAAAACGTGCGCGCTCTTGAGATCAGGGGAAACATCAACAGCGTTAACGCTGACCAGCGCTCCCTCGAAATTGATTTCGCGCGCTATGATACCGCTGAGCTCGCGTTTCACCAATTCGTTTACCCGTAATTGCCGATGTTTCATGTTCGTTGAATCGTTGAAGCGTTAAAGCATTGAATCGTAAGTTGTCATCCTGAGCGGATCCGCATACGCGAGAGGAGTCGAAGGATCCGGTGAAGCTACCTTTAGGTTTTGCCACGCGATTCTCGACTTCGCCCGGAATGACTACGTCACAACTTCTGCGCGATCTGTTCGAGCTGATAGCACTCAATCACATCGCCTACCTGATATTCGCTAAAATCTCCCAGCTTTATTCCGCATTCCAGACCCGAGCGGACTTCTTTTACGTCATCCTGGAAACGCCGGAGCGTCGAAATTCCGCCGTCGTAAACCGGTTGGCGCCTCCGAAGAATGCGAGCCCGTGCTGTGCGCGCAATCCGGCCATCGGTTACGAGGCAACCAGCGACGATGCCTCTGCTCAATTGGAAAACCTGTTTCACCTCCGCGTGTCCAATCACCGTTTCGCGCAACTCCGGTTCCAGCAGACCGGCCATGGCATCCTTCATTTGATCAAGCAGTTCATAGATGATGCTATAAAGCTTGATCTGTACCCCTTCACGTTTGGCAGCGGGAACTGCCATGCTTTCCACTTTCACGTTAAAGCCCACGACAACTGCTTCGGACGCACTGGCGAGCAGAATATCGGATTCCGAAATCGGTCCGACCGCAGAGTGAATCATTTCCAGGTCGACTTTTTTGGTCTCGATTTGTTTTAACGCGTTCACAATCGCTTCTACCGAACCTTGCGTATCGGCTTTCAAAACCAGCCGCAGCACCTTCTTGCCTCCGGCGGATTCGAGCAGGCTCTCCAGTGTGGCGCGTTGCGGAACGAACAGCTTGTTGGTTCGTTTTGTTTCGAGTCGCTCGTCACTGAGTTGCTTGGTGGCGCGCTCCGATTCCATGACAAGAAATTCATCCCCCGCATTCGGCAGGCCGGTGAATCCCAAAACTTTCACTGGTGTCGAAGGTCCCGCTTGCTTCACCGGTTTGCCTCGGTCGTCGAGCAGCGATTTTACTTTCCCGCTGTAATTACCGCAGATAAATGGGTCCCCGATTTTCAGTGTGCCCATTTGAACAATGACCGTGGCAGTGGGGCCCCGGCCGGCTTCCACTTGTGCTTCGATTACCGTGCCACGCGGCCTCGCAGTCGGCGAAGCCTTCAATTCCATCACCTCCGCCTGAAGCGACATCATCTCAAGCAGCTGATCGATTCCGGTTCCCTTGGTTGCCGACACCGGACAAACGATGGTTTCGCCTCCCCAATCTTCCGGGGTAAGACCGTGCTCTTGCAGTTGTTTTTTGACGCGATCGAGGTTCGCGCCGGGCAGATCCATTTTGTTAATGGCCACCATGATTTTCACATGCGGCGCAGCCTTGGCGTGATTAATCGCTTCGGCGGTTTGCGGCATGATGCCGTCATCTGCTGCAACTACCAGCACAACAATGTCGGTCACATTGGCGCCGCGCGCTCGCATCGCAGTGAACGCCGCGTGCCCCGGTGTATCGATGAAAGTAATCTTGTGCCCGTTGTGATCGACACTGTAGGCACCAATGTGCTGCGTAATCCCGCCGGCTTCGCCAGCCGCGACCCGTGTTTTTCGAATCGCGTCTAACAAACTGGTTTTACCGTGGTCGACGTGACCCATGAAAGTGATAATTGGCGCGCGAGGTTTGAGTTCCTCTTCTTTTTGAATCACCGGTGGCGGCGGCGCCACTACTGGTTGTTCCACCTTGTGAACGCCCGCGCCTTTTTCGCGCCGCTCTTTTTCCAGAATGAACCCGTGCTTTTCAGCAATTTTCACCGCGAGATCGGGCTCGATCGTCTGATTGATATTGGCGAAAATATTGTGTGTCATCAGCTCGGCGATTAGCTGATGCGGTTTTAACCCCAGTTCCGTGGCGAAATTTTTGACGACGATCGGAGGCTTGATCAGAAGGACCTTCTGCTGCGGCCCGGTTTCCGCATCAGAAGGAGGCAAAGATTCTTCAACAGGCGCTGGCTGGACCGGTTCAGGTGGCGGTTCTGGAACAGGTACTTGCGCCGGCGGCGGCTTGGAACTTGCCTCAAGTGATGCGCGAATACGCGAGATCGGAGGTAGAACAGTGCGCTTCGGTTTCGCCTCGCCGTCCTGGATTTTTTTTGCCGGCCCTTTTCGATCAATTAACGAAACGATCTCCTGATGTGGAGTCGCCTGCGTTGATGCGTCAGTCTTTGGCGGCTGGCTGGGGCGCTGCTTCCCGGATGACGTCGGCTCCGTCGCCGCTGTCTGAGGCGTTTTTTTTCCTGCTTTAGTTTTTGCCGCTACGTCTGCCGGCTTCTGAGGAGCAGTCGTCTTGCGTCCGGCCCCAAAAGCTTTCGGGGCTGGCTTCCGCGTTGCAGTTTTGCTGCTCGACTTTGTTGCCATTCTTGTCTGTTTAAAATTTTCCTCATGGCTCAAGCGTCCTTGAACGGAGCCATGTTAATGTACCACTTCGTGCCGGTGCACTGCATCGTAGATCTCGCGTGCCTTCGTTTCTTCTACCGCGAGAATATCCACCAAATCCTGCACATCTGCGTCGCGCAATCCTTCCAGATTAGTAAAGCCCGATTTCACCAGCGCAAGCGCCTGTTGTTCAGTGACGGGAAGCGCGCTGGCGAGCGTTTGTGCGGCTTGAGCCACCTTTTGTTCGACAACGGTGGTCGCCGATGTGTCCTTGCCAATGTTAATTTCCCAACCAGTGAGTCGCGAAGTCAGTCGTGCGTTTTGTCCTTTTTTCCCGATAGCAAGCGAAAGCTGATCTTCGTCCACCGAAATTTGGACGTTCTTTTTTTCCGTATCGAAAACCAGGTTTTTGACTTTCGCCGGCTTCAGCGCTTCCAGAATGTATTCCTTGGGATCTGAGCTCCAGCGGATGATATCCACTTTTTCGTTGTTGAGCTCACGAACGATATTTTTCACGCGAGAGCCACGCATACCGACGCATGCGCCGACTGGGTCGACTTTTTCATTCGCGCTCCATACCGCGATTTTGGTGCGATAGCCCGCTTCGCGCGCGATACCACGAATCTCGACGGTGCCGTCTGCGATCTCGCTTACTTCCAATTCAAACAAACGTCGTACGAAATTCGGATGACTTCGCGACACGATGATTTCAGGGCCGCGTGCACCGTTTTCTACCGCCACGACGTATGCACGCACGCGGTCGCCAACATTGTAATCTTCAACCGCAACTCGCTCCCGCTGCGGCATAACGGCTTCGAATTTTCCCAGGTCGAGAATGACGTCGGAACGATCGAACCGACGAACGGTGCCGCTTACGATTTCGCCCGCGCGGTCTTTGAACTCTTCATAGATCATCTCCTTCTCCGCCTGGCGAATGCGCTGCATCATGGCTTGCTTTGCGGTTTGCGCCGCGATGCGTCCGAAATTTTTTGGCGTGACTTCCACTTCTATGCTCTCACCGACAGCAGCATCAGGCTTGATCTTACGCGCCTTCGAAAGCTCGATTTCATCCTGCGGATTCGTTACCTGATCAACGACGACCAAATTTGCCAGTGCGCGGATTTCGCCGGTCTTGCGATTGATATCGATGCGCAGATCGCGAGAGGCGCCCACGCTCTTTTTGGAGGCAGAGAGCAGGGCATTCGACACCGCTTCGAGCAGAATTTCGCGTTTGATCCCGCGCTCCCGCTCCAGGTAATCGAGCATTGCGATAAATTCGGCATTCATATAAAGCATGCAGCCCGCAGACTAAAAAGAGTGGGACACCGTTCCCACTCCGATCAGCGCGCGGACTAGGGCTACAGGTTACGTTTGCCAACCCTTCGCGTCAAGCTGCGGATCGGTTTGATTTGACGTCAGGTGTTCAGCTTCGGATAAGTCGCGAGCAACAATTGAGCATCGAAGATCTAGTTCATTCACGGGTTCGCGCCGCCGCGACGGTGGTGATCGTCTGGGCGATAATCTATTTGCCTGCACTCGGTTCGATCGCCATCAAAGGAGAAGAAGGCCGCCGGATTTTACCCGCTGTGCGAATGCTTCAGACGGGGGATTACATCGTCCCGCAAGTCGGTAGCAACCCTTATTACCGAAAACCCCCGCTGGTAAACTGGCTGGTAGCGGCGTCATTCAAGCTTTTTGGCGTACGCAACGAATGGACGGCGCGATTGCCCTCGGCGCTTGCAGTGCTTGCCGTGGCCGTTGCGTTTGTCACCGTCGCGAGGGTCAGCCTTGGCCCGCGAGGATCGATTCTCGCGGCCATGATCTGGCTAACCAACATCGGCATCATCGAGAAAGGCCGGCTCATTGAAATCGAAGCGTTGTATGTGTCTCTTTGTGGTCTCGCGATAATTTTTTGGCTGAGCTTCTTTCTTCAAAGGAAATCGTCCTGGCTCATATGGCTTCCGGCATCTGCCTTTCTCGGTCTCGGTCTGCTGGCAAAAGGACCCACGTATCTTGTTTTCTTCTACGGGGTAGTGATCGCAGTTATTGCCTATTGGAAAGCGTGGCGACTTCTGGTTCATCCGGCGCACTTCGTGGGACTCGTTGTCATGATGGGGATCGCTGCGGCATGGGCAATCCCTTTCCTCTACAGCACAACATCTCAGGTCGCGATCGAGAAATGGTCCGGTCAGTACACCGGGCGATTGAGGGGCCTCGATTTCAAGTTCGTGGATTGGATCCAAAACATTCCCCGTGCGCTCATCTATTTTCTTCCGTGGGTTGTTTTGTTTCCGTTTGCGCGATTTTCAAAGTTGCCAATGCAAAATGAACAGCGTCTGGCCCGCGCGTTGTCTTGGGGAATTGCAGTCCCATTCTTAGCAATCAACCTCATCCCGGGTTCGGTGCCTCGATACAGCATGCCGGCAATAGTTCCAGCATCATGGCTGTTGGGCTTGCTGTGCGCCGCCAACGCGTGGCAATCGCCGCGACGCTGGATCACACACGAACGAATTTGGATAAACATTGTGGCGGCGTTCGTTGGACTGGGACTCGTCATCGGGGCGATCGGGTACCCGGTAACCGCTGTCATTTTAAAGAACAGGCAGCAGGTGAAGAGCGCCGCGGCGCAAATCAATGCGCTTGTGCCGCCAACCGAGACGCTCTACGCCGTGAATCCGGATTATCAGCCGGTCTTTTTTTATGTGAAAGCACCCGTGAATTACGTGAGTTCGGTGAAGACTCTGCCACACAATGCGCGCTACTTTCTTGTGCGAAACAAGAATGAAGCAGAGGCCCTGGCTGCAACAGAATGGGCGCCGCTCCGCGCGCGGCCTATTGCACGCGTACGAGATTACAGCAAACGGGAGATGGTTCTCTTCAAAGTGGCGCCGGCGGAGGAGGATTGACAGACTGCCGGATTGGAATTGGTTAGCATACTAACCAATTTGACCCCAACAGTTATGTCGCCCGGCGAAACAATGGAAACATTTGGCCAGTTGCTTCACGGGACGGCGCGCGCGTGGCGGCAAAAACTGGACGAGCGTCTGAAGCCGATGGGCCTGAGCCAGGCGAAATGGCGCACGCTAATGCATTTGTCACTAGCCGGGGACGCGCTCACCCAGGCTGAGATTGCCGCGCGGTTGGGCGTGGAAGAGCCAACTGTGGTGACATTGTTGCATCGCTTGGAGCGCGAGAATTGGATTACGCGCACCAACTCAGCGCTCGATCGTCGCTGTAAGATGGTGCTGCTAGGCCGCCGCGCCGAGCGCGTGATCACCGAGATTAACCTAAGCGCCAACACGCTCCGGTACGAACTGTTGGCAGACATCCCAAATTCCGATCTTCAAAAGTGCATGAAGGTGCTGGCGCGCATCAGAGATCGGGCCGAGAAAAGCGACAGGTCCCGCCCGCGCGGCGGCAAAGCGGTAGCGCGCCGCTTGGCTGCCCACAACGGCCACAGGAGGCGCGGAGATTCGATTCCAAGAAAAGGGGCAATTCGCAGGGGGTCCAAATGAAAGTCAACGCGCCGGTGAGCGGTCAAAAAATAATGGATTACGGCCTTCCAAAGCGCTCGACCAAGCCCGAAACGAAGCAAGCCCGGACTTCGCATCAGAGTATACCGAAATGGGCGTACTTGCTTTTCATTCTACTGGCGGGGTTTGTCACCTATCGAATTTATCAACACAGAGCGACGGAAGCTAAAGCCGCTCAGCCTCCTGTGCGTCCGGCGACCATTGCGAAAGTTGTGACAAAAGACGTGCCCCTTTATCTCGATGAGATCGGCACCTGTTCGGCGTACGAGACGGTGCAGGTGCAGGCGCAGGTAAGTGGTGTGATCACCGGACGACATTTCCAGGATGGCTCTGAGGTTAAGAAAGGCGATTTACTTTTCACCATCGACCCGCGCCCTTTCCAAGCCGTTTTGGATCAGGCCAAAGCTCAAGCCGCCTTAGATCAGCTAAACCTGAAACGTCAGGAGGATCTGCGCGCGAGAAAAGTGGTCTCGCAGCAGGATTACGACACTGCAGTGGCGAACGCGCAAAAATCGCAGGGAGCGGCCGAAGCTGCTCAGGTGAACTTTGATTTTTGCTTCATTAAATCGCCTATCAACGGACGGATTGGTCTTCGCAATGTTGACGTCGGCAATCTGGTCGGACCTTCCAGCCCGCCTCTTGTCACGATACAAGGCCTCGATCCGATTTACACGGACTTCACCGTGGCGCAGAACGATCTGCCGCTGGTGCGAAAATATCTTGGCAGTTCCAATCTGAAAGTACTCACCTATCTCGCGGATGGTTCGATCACGCCGCGGCTCGGCGATTTGTACTTCATCGATAAGGCAGTACAACCCGGTTCGGGAACAGTAAAAGCGCGCGGAGTCACGCCCAATCCCGATCGCGCGCTTTGGCCATCGGAGTTCGTTCTCGTCCGTTTCATTCTAGACACGCTCAAGAACGCCACACTTGTTCCATCGCAAGCCATACAGGTTAGCCAGGCAGGGCCTTTCGTATTTGTGGTGAAACCGGACAACACTGTCGAGCTTCGTCCGGTCACGCCCGGTCAACGCCAGGAAGGCGATCTGACGGTGATCGAGAATGGTGTGAAGCCCGACGAGACGGTGGTTGTTACCGGCCAGCTTGCGCTTTCGCCGGGAGCGAAAATCGCGCCTCAACCCTACATGCCTCAGGCACCAGGTTCGCGGGACAATGCTGCCGCATCGAAAAGCGCGATGTAGCATGAACGACTCGAAAGAACATGACGCCGAACGCGAACTAAAAGCTCGCGACGGCCCCGAGTCCGGATCGTTTGCCGGGGAACGGCCCCGTCCGACTGCAAAGTTAGTTCCCGTCAAAGGCTCGGGCCTTTCAGGGCCGTTTATTCGCCGGCCAGTGATGACAGTGCTGCTGACGTTGTCGGTGATCGTCGCAGGTATCGCGACTTACGGTAAGCTGGCCGTAAACGATCTTCCGGCTGTCGATTATCCGGTTATTCAAGTCAGCTGCTCCTATCCGGGGGCGGATCCTACGACCATGGCGAATAACATCGCTACGCCGCTGGAGAAACAATTCCTGCAGATTCCCGGACTCGACATTATCACCAGTACCAGCACGCAGAGCACCACATCGTTGACATTGCAGTTTGTTCTGAGCAAAAGCATCGTCGACGCCGCCACAGACGTTCAGGCAGCGATCCAGAGCGCGACGGGA
>JAICUQ010000150.1 GCA_025935755.1 Chthoniobacterales bacterium
ATCCGACGGCGAATGCGGGGACAGACAGGCAAAAACCGAGGATTACGAACTGCATGACAAGAGGCACGCCCTTGAACGGCTCCCCCGGCAAAAGCAGGAGATAAGGCGAGTAATAAACGATAACAACCGCGACCGTCGAGACTGGCAGCGACGCCATCAACCAAAGTGCTGTTTTCGTGACGTGTGACATCCGTCTAACGAGAATTAGACGAACATTCGTAATATAAGGCGAACATTTTTTCGTCTAACATTATTCTGGACCTAGGTTACGGCTGGGTGGGGTTCGATCAAGCGGGCTGCGAATATGCAGGCCGGGCCGGTTCAGGACGTGCGTATAAAGCATGGTGGTAGCGACATGCTTGTGCCCGAGCAACTCCTGCACGGTTCGAATGTCATATCCGTCTTCAAGCAGATGCGTCGCAAAGCTGTGCCTGAAAGTGTGGCAACTGGCTGCCTTTTTTATTCCCGAAGCACGAATCGCCAGTTTGACCGCGTTCTGCAAGTTCTTTTCGGAGATGTGATGACGACGCATTTCGCCTGAAAGCGGGTCAAGCGATGGTTTTACCGCCGGAAAGACATATTGCCAGATCCAATCCCTTTCGGCATTCGGGTATTTACGCTTCAGCGCAAAGGGTAAGTAAACTTTGCCGCCACCGATGCCGAGATCCCGTTGGTGAAGTTCCTTGATCCGTTCGAGATGGACCCGTAACGGGCGCTGAATTTGTCGCGGCAAAAGCGCGACCCGTTCCCGCAAGCCTTTGCCATCGCGCACTGTGATCCGGTTGTAACCGAAATCGATGTCTTTAACGCGCAATCGCACGCATTCCATGAGGCGGAGCCCACTTCCATAAAGCAGTTCGGCCATCAAGTGGTAATCCCCCTTGAGATGCGCCAGAACCGCACCCGCTTCAGTGGGTGTAAACACGACCGGAAGCTTCGCCGGACGGCTAACGCGCTGGACGTTATCGATGAAACCGAGCTTTTTCTCGAGTACCTGCTGATACAGAAAAAGAAGCGCAGCGAAGGCCTGATTTTGCGTGGATGCAGAGACATGTTTTTGCACGGCCAAGTAGGTGAGGAACTGCGTGATCTCGCCTTCGCCCATCTCATTGGGATGACGTTTGCGATGAAAAAGAATGAACCGGCGAATCCAATCGATGTAGGCTTGCTCGGTGCGGATCGAATAGTGTTTTACCCGCAAATGCCAGCGCACACGGTCGAGTAACCTGGGTGATGAAGCGACAGCTGCAGTGGTCGGGGGCACGTGGGCGATGTTGCCAAAACGAGTGGACGTTGGCAAGCTTCTACACCGATTTATACGCGTGAAGGCGGCGCGCAGCGGAGTGCGCGCCCTACGTGGTTGAATCGTCCCGGCACCGGCGCCAGGAGCCCACTGGATTGACCAGCAGTTGAGAGTTGAGCGTTGAAGGTTGAGTGAGGTATGAGAAGGGATGTTTAATTTCGAAAAACTCGATGTCTGGCAGGAAGCAATTCAGTTTGCCGATCTGGTATACACATTGACCGGCAATTTCCCGGCTGAAGAACGATTTGGATTAACCAATCAAATGCGACGCGCAGCGGTTTCGATTTCTTCTAATATCGCTGAAGGAAGTTCACGCTTATCGCGTACGGACTTCGCCCGGTTCGTAGAAATCGCGACGGGATCGCTCTTTGAAGTTGTCTCGCAAGCGAGTATCGCGCTTCAGCGAAAAATGATTGGGCGAAACAAATACGATGAGATCTACGCCGAAGCGGAAAAGCAGAGCAAGATGCTCAGCGGTTTGCGCAGATCCCTTGTCTGACACGTAACCCTCAACTCTCAACCACAGACACTCAACCGTCCGCCACGCTAGCGCAGCAAACATTCGTGATCATGCGCGTACTGGCACGCTGGCGGTGCGTTCGAGTTTGCCCCAGCTGACCCAGGCGCCTTGGATGGCGCGCAGGATTGCTTTCCAGACACAGTAACTCAGCATGGGCCGATAGATCAGGCGCATCGGAAGGATGCGCCAGGCGCGTACGATGGGCTCGCGCTCGAGTAGACACGCCAGCGTGGCGAGGAGCACGTCCATGGCCAGGAATATCAGGATGAACGGGAGCACCGCGTTCCAAACGCCGAATGGCAATGACGCGAGCAAAAACAGATCGACCATCGGCGTAATGGCGACCAGGACGATTTGGAAAAACCAGATACTGGGCAAACTGAACCAACCGAGCGCGCGATAGTTCCAGTTGAATACCATGTCGCGATGTTTCCACAGACATTGCAGCGTGCCGTATGCCCATCGCGAACGTTGTCGCGTCAGGCTGGCCACGGTCTCCGGCGCTTCTGTCCACGCGATCGCCTCCGGGACATAGACGATGCGCTGACGCTTTCGATGTAGCGAGAGGGTGAGATCGGTATCCTCGGCCAGCGTTTCCAAGCTGAGGCCACCCGCTTCAACGATCGCATTCTTCCGAACGGCGCTGACGGCTCCCGGCACAACGGTAATACAATCCCACCGGTTATAGGCGCGCCGATCCAGATTGAATCCGCAGGTGTATTCCAACGCCTGACAACGCGCGATGAACGTGCGCAAATTTCCAACCTTTGCATGTCCTGATACCGCGCCGGTCCGTTCATCCGCAAACGGCTCCAGCAAACGCGGCAACGTGTCGCGTTGGCATTGTGTGTCGGCGTCGATGAAAACCACAATGCCATTTTGTGCCACCGCGAGACCGCGCTGGAGTGCGCGGGCTTTGCCGCGATTCTCTTGTTGGAACAAACGGATACGCGGTTCGTTCAGCGCTATGCGCTGAATTTCCGCAGCAGTATGGTCGGTCGAACCATCGTCGACGACGACCACCTCTATTTCGCCAGCGTAATCGGTCGCCAGAAGGGTGCGCAAAGTTTCCGCAATTAATTTTTCTTCGTTGTAAGCAGCGATCACGACGCTGACCGGCTCAGCGAAGTTGCTTCCTGGCAGGCGACGAAAACGCGCCGCGAGCCAGATGACAACCAGAGTTCGAACAACGACCAGTGCCGTCGCCACGATCATGAACGCCCAAAGAAATTCTTCGATGCTGTGGTAAATGCGAAACCCGGTGCTGCTCACAATCCAGGTAAGCGACTGACCATGGCCCTGGACAAGGGGCATCAAGGCGTCGCGCGTGGTTCCGAGCAGTTTGCTCAACGGCACGACCGTGTCGCCGCGCGTATGAAGCCAGTCCAAAATCTGTGGAAGCGCTTCGACGGTTTGTGAGCGGTCGCCACCCGCATCGTGCAGCAGGATGACGCTGCCATCGTGTCTTTGTTGTTTGATCCTGCGGAGGATGATATCTACACCCGGTTTTGCCCAGTCCTGCGGATCAATATTCTCGAGAACCACGAGGTAATTAAGATCTTCCGCGATTTTCAACGGAGTCAGTTCGCTGAGATCTGTAGGACCGGTGTCGGCGTTGTAAGGCGGGCGAAACAATGTCGTCGCGCGGCCGGTAATCGTCTCGAGCAGCAACTGCGTGGCATTCAGCTCGAGCCGGATATGCTCCGGCCAACAGAGCGCCAGGTTCGGATGGTAATAGGTATGATTCCCGATCTCGTGTCCTTCGTTGACGATGCGACGAACAAGCGCGGGATAACGTTCTGCGTTTACTCCAACCAGGAAAAACGTGGCCTTTACGTTTGCGGCCTTCAGAATATCCAAAATTTTCGGCGTCCATCGCGGATCCGGGCCGTCATCGAAAGTGATGGCGACTTGATGTTCACCGCCGGCGCCCTGGTGATAGAGCGTCGGAAACTCCGCAAACTTCACGTAGTTCGCGGTGAGATATCCGTCTGTATCAACGGTCAGCTTGCGCGTCCCGTCAGTGCGATCCTCGTCGACGGTCACGATTTCGCCGTCGCCAACGTCCGTGATGGTATCGGTCGATTTGATCAGTTCCAACGCCTGTCGGGCTGGATGATCCAATTTGAAATCACGCGGCACATTAAGCGCGTCCCAGATTGCCGGATCTTCACTGCCGAGGCGGTAAACTGCAAACCCGCCTGCCTTTTCATCGCGCACTTCACGCAGCTGATTGAGAAACGTGATCGCGTCGAGAAACCAGACTCCATGTTCTGTGTCTTCGTCCAGGAAATAAAAATATGGACTGTAACCCGGTCCCAGGACCTGAACGCTTTCAATTTCCGCGTCGTTCGCACGACTCATCGCTTCGGAAAAACTGATCAGCTCCCCCTTCTTGCCGCCGATGGGCCAGTCGTATCCGTAGCTGCCGATGGCGATGATCCATTGTTTGCTGTCCGAACCATCCAGCAACACATGGAGCCAACCTTCAAACCACGCGCGCGAGGCCAGCGGTCCCGGCGGATCCGTCTCCGAGGTTTCATCGAACAACATGGCGACGAAACGATCGATGTTGTCGCTGAGCGCATCGATATCGATGTAATCGAGTTCCTGTCCCGGCTGAACGCACAACCACAGCTCTTTGTTATCGTCGTGCAGCGCGTCGGCAAACTTGTCGATGAACGCGGTTAAATCTTTTTTGTAAACAGGATCGATTTGCTGCCAATCGACAACGACGCCGGCAGCCCTGGCGTTGCGCAATACGCCGAGCACATCCTCGATGAATCGTTCCCGCCGTTCCGCGGGGCCATGCGCAAGATTCTCGATCGCTTCGGGCTGCCACGTGTCCCCGACCAGATTCGTTAGCAGCGGCATCAGCGCGATGCCCCTGGTTGCCGCCAACTTTGCGACCCGCGCATCAGAATCAATTTGCAGATTCCCCATGCCATCGGTGACCGTCATCCATTCCGGGCAGACATGCGTAATTTGTCCCGCGTGTTGTTGAAGAGATTTGTAACTGTCTGGATCACCGTTCACGTAGAATGCGAGCCGCACTTCGTTGTCAGGCGCTTTCTTCCGCGGGCGCGGCGAAGGAATCGGCGCCGTGCCGGCAAGCTTTTTTGCCGCTTGACGTGTCGCACTAAATTTCTGCCATAAGGAAGAGGCTGGCGACGACACCTGGCCAGCAGGATTCTCCCGTTGCAATGCGCGCAATTGACCTTTCAACTGCCGCAGGGAAAACGGCGCGTTCATCTTCGGTATGACGAAAAGCGTCTGAACAAAGAGCACCAGCGCAACGAAGAACAGCACGCCGCCGATCAACAGAATGAGCCGTAGGCGCGGCCAGCGTTTACCGCTGGGATCGGAGAAAACAAACGGGGTGACCTGTTCCGGAGGAAGCTCGCGCATTTCGCTGCGTATATTCGCTCATCCGCAAAAATAATAAAATCGGATTGCGTGGGGCAGTTTTTATCAGCGTTCACAGACCGCCGCTACAGCTTTTGCAGCATGGTAGGGCGCGCCACTCCTTGGCGCGCCAGCGCCAAAGGCGCACGAGCATTTTCAGCCTGGGGCAACGCCCCAGGACAATCGTACACGTCAGAGCATCAGCGCGGAAGGCGCGACTCACGGAAACGGCCGGCGCGATCAGCCGCCTCGGCAGTGCGACAGCGCGCCACATGCACGCAGACGGCGTGCAGAGGGTTGCCGCCCCTGACCTCCAGGGATTAAAAGAAAAATTCGAACCCGCCGTAATAGTTCCTGGGCAATGCGGGCATGATACCTTCCTCGCGAACCTCGCCCCAATAACTCTCGTTGAAAATATTCCTGATCCCCGCGAACACTCCTGCTCGTCCTTTCCAGAACCTGAATTCAGCTGTGAGATCCCAGACGTTGTAGGCCGGGATGAATCCTTCGAACGAATCACCGTCATCGCCGAATTCATCGTCCACGATCGTTGCGAGCATCGCGAGTTTGAAAGCGTTCTTGTAACTGTAGATGGCGCCTGTCTTCACCTGATACTCCGGAGCATAGGCTGGTGTTTTGCCGTCGTTAGGCCCCGAGGTAAACGCGGCGTCCAGCAGGGTGACATTGCCGTAAAGAGTGAGGTTTCCATACGGGCTTGGCACACCGCCGTTAATCAGTGAGAGAACGTCGAGTTCGGTGGCAGCTTCAAATCCGATGTAACGCGAGTCGCCGACGTTCTCGGTCGAAGTGAACCCGTTCGGCAGAATGACGTCACCGATCTGGTCAGTAAACGTGAAGTAGAAACCGCCTACATCGAAATTCAAATACGGTAACGGTTTACCGCGGACTCCATATTCGAACTGAAGCGCGTTCCCTTCCTCCAGGTTGCCGTTGACCACACTGCTTGCGCCGGTCGGCACCAGCTCGCCGTAAGTGATTGGGCGGTAAGCCTGGGAGACTGTCCCGTAAAGTTCAACGCGCGGCGGAGCGAACCCTGTGACGACCGGCGCGGGAGGATTTTTGGACTGGGCGCCCTTTTCTCCTGCAACGGGAGGCGCAGAAAGAATCGGCTGACCCTCGACCAGCGTGTAGCCGACTCCGAGCCCAAACAGCGGAACAAAATTGAAATCGGATTGATGCGCCAGCGGCTCGTTATCAGACGCCTTAGCCCGGTTGAACTGCTCGTCGGCTGCCTGGTTTAGAAACTCCAAACGCATGCCCGGAACAATAGAGAGCCGCCCGAATTTGAACCGGTTCTCGGCAAAGATAGCGCCATCCCAAGTCTCACCGGTGTTGCGATTTCGCAGTAGGCCGCTCTCTGCATCGGGCGTTTGACCACGCCTGTCAGTCCGATCCTGGAGAGCATGGTAGAAATAGATGCCGCCAGTAATGGTCGAGAGGTCGTTCAATAAATTGTAGTCGTGCCGCATTCGGGCATCTACGCCCTCCGTCCAATCCTCGCGGACCTGAATGGAATTCGTTTCGGCATCTGGTCCGCCGGGCAGTGTGCCGAAGCCGCCGCCGCGCTGGCGCTTGCTCCAACGCGACAAATAGCCGCCAAACGCCTTGATATCGAGTTCTGTCCTATCGGAGAAAAACTTTTGATACTCGAGCATGGCGTAATTGCGTACCAACTGGAAGCGATCGAAGAAACGGCTGGTCTGAGTGAAACCGTCTTCAATGAAGACAGAGTTTGGCGGATTTACTTCTTCCATCCGCCGCATGCCGCCGGGTTCGCCATGCTCTTCGTTATAGAAATCGAGTGTGAGGATGAAGCGACTATCTCTCGTCACGTCCAGTACAAAACGTGGGCTGCCAGCGTTGAGGTGGTAATCGCTGTTTGCCTCGCGAAATCCATCCTGCTGCCGGTGATCGTAGTAAAAGTAATAGCCGAACGGGCCGAACCCGCCGTCCGCTTCTGTGAAATTGCGATAGTATTCATAGCTGCCGAAAACGTTCCTGGTTGTGAAATGAAACGGCGCATCCATCCGCGGCATTTTCATCACGAAATTGATCGCCCCACCGGGTTGCGACCCGAACTGCAACGCTGCGCCTGCGCGAATCACTTCAATGCGTTCCACTGCGTCCAGGATTGGCGTGTAATGGCTCTCCGGGAAACCGAACTGCTCGTTCTTGATCGTGACGCCGTCCTTGAGCACTTGCGTGAACTCGCTGCGCTGTGAATTCAACCCGCGATACCCGAAGTTGATGACCGGCGATTGCGGCTCTTCGCTGACCAGGATGCCAGGCGTAGTAGCCATCGCTTCTCGATAATCATTCCCGGCGAACGTAGGAAATTCTGCCGGTTGCACGAACGACGTTTTCTTGCCGGCATTAATTCTCGTTCCTTCCACTGGCGGCAACGCGGGATATGGAACGGGATAGGCATCATACCACGTCCCGGTAACGAGGACCGTATCAACATCCACAGCGTCGCCCACACTCGTTAGGCTCAGCGACAGGCTATCTCCCGCTGTTACCGGAAATGCACTGCGCAGATTGTTTGCGGTGCGTGTCCCATGCGCGCGTGACTTGTCGTCTTTGTCCTCCTTGTTCTCAGCGTCGACGTCGTCGTTTTCTGTCGTGGCGAGTGCTGCATCGAACGCATCCTGGCCGAAAGTCGATTGGACGAAACAACACAGCGCGATCCCAGTCAGAGCAGTTCCCAGTGCGAGAGTGATTTTCGAAGGCATGCGCGCGATCAAAATCGAATGGAATAGGCGAAGCAAGCTATTTATTACAGTTTTGTAATGTCTTTTACCATGGATCTGTCCTTTTATGAACCGATCGTGTCCCTCGCCTTGCGAACGCGCATTGCGCGTTCCATCTTGATCGTCTCGCGATGCACATCGAACCGGATTCACTGCCAACGGGTCACGAGGGGATCATCCAGCGACTGCGAAAAGGCCCGACTATTCATTCCAGCGCGTGGGTTGTTCCAGGCGCGACCGTTCTCGGCGATGTCATTCTTGGCGAAGAATCAAGCGTTTGGTACGGCGCGGTTCTGCGCGGTGACATCAACCGCATCATCATCGGTCCGCGTTCCAACGTTCAAGACAATGCCGTCGTCCACGTGGACACTGGCTATCCGACAACGGTCGGTGAACTGGTCACGATCGGGCA
>JAICUQ010000267.1 GCA_025935755.1 Chthoniobacterales bacterium
CGGTGCTCGAGTTTTTAAGAATCAAACTGCCGGCAGGTGAGCGCGTTGGTCCGCCCGTGACGACCCGGCAGGCGGATGAAATTTCACGGCTCTGGGAAGAGCGTTTCATCGCAGAACGTCCTGCGTTGGCCCGGAGTTACTGAACAGATTTAATGAAGAACATTTCTCCGATGTCATTAACACCCGGCCGGGTGTGCAAAGCGCACACAAAGCAGCAGCCGTTTCAACGGGCTTTATATTGCAGAAAAACCGTTGAAACGGTTTCGTGCTCGTTGCGCGATTAGCAGCGAACTAAAGTTCCGGTGTTAATGAAACAGGTTTTCTAACGATCAATCAAATCTAAGATGTTAAATCCAAACGAAAAAATAGAGCCCATAAATGTAGCCGAAGAAGTATCGAGATCGTTTCTCGATTACTCGATGTCGGTCATCATTTCTCGCGCGTTGCCGGACGCACGCGACGGACTCAAACCATCGCAGCGGCGAATTCTGTATGCGATGCACGACTTATCTCTTTTCCCAGGTCGACAACATCGTAAATGCGCAAAGATTTGCGGCGATACCAGCGGTAATTATCACCCACACGGTGAAGCCGTGATTTACCCTACGCTGGTCCACATGGCGCAAGCATGGGCGATGCGCGAACCGTTGATCGACGGGCAGGGCAATTTCGGATCGGTCGAAGGCGATCCGCCAGCGGCAATGCGGTACACCGAGGCGCGAATGACGCATCTCGGCGCGGCGCTGATGACCGACATGGAGAAGGACACGGTCGATTTCGTGGCGAATTATGACGAAACGCGCACGGAGCCAACGGTGTTCCCTGCAGCATTTCCGAATCTGCTCGTTAACGGCGCAACGGGCATCGCTGTTGGAATGGCTACGAACATTCCGCCTCATAACTTGAGTGAAATCATCGATGGCATCTGCGCACAAATCGACAATCCCGACATCACGCTCGATGAATTGATGAAGCACGTGAAAGGGCCGGATTTCCCTACCGGCTGCATGATCTGCGGCGCCAACGGGATTCGCCAATATTTCGAGACGGGGCGAGGCAGCATCAAAGTGCGCGGCAAAGTAGGCGTGGAAGAACTCAAGGGGGGCCGCGAACAGATTGTCATCACTCAAATTCCGTACGGCGTGAACCGCGCCACGTTGGTCGAGCGGATCGCGCAACTCGTTAACGAAAAAGTGCTTACTGACATCAGCTACGTCGGCGACCAATCAGACGAAAACACTCGCGTGGTCATTGAGCTCAAACGCGACGCCAATCCGAAAGTCATCATCGCCAATCTCTACAAACATACTTCGCTCGAGAGCTCGTTCGCCGCGACGATGCTGGCGATCGACCACGGCCGGCCAAAGTTGCTGCCGCTGAAGGATGCCAACGCCGTGTACATCGATCACCGCCGCGAAGTGGTCCTGCGTCGGACACGATACGAACTCCGCAAGGCCGAAGAGCGGGCCGAAACACTTGAAGGTTATCTCATCGCACTTGCTAATCTCGACGAATTCCTGCGCATCATTCGCGGATCAGCCAATCGCGATGAAGCGCGAGTAAAGCTACTCGCATTCGAGTTTACGAAACGTCAGGTGGAACAACTGGGCATACTCATTCGTAATCCGGCGCGTCTGACCGATGGCCGTTACGCATTTAGCGAACAACAAGCGGATGAAATTCTCAACCTGCGTCTGTATCAATTGACCGGACTGGAGCGCGAGAAAATCGTCAACGAATACAAGGATGTTGTCGAGACCATCAACGATTTGCGGGACATCCTCGCCAAGGAACAGCGCGTATTCACCATCATCAAAAAAGAACTACGCGAAATCCGCGACAAATACGGCTCCCCTCGCCTGACGGAAATTGCTCCCGACCAGGCGGAGATCAATGTGGAAGATCTTATTGCCAATGAGGGTTGCATAATCAGCATCACTCATGCTGGGTTTATCAAGCGCACTGCCGTAAGCGCGTTTCGCGCACAGCGCCGCGGCGGCAAAGGCGTCATCGGCATGCAGACGCGTGAAGGCGCCACGGAACAGGACGAAGGCGATTTCGTCGAGCATCTCTTTGCCGCCACCACGCACGATTACCTGATGTTTTTCACCGGCAGCGGACGCGCTTA
>JAICUQ010000222.1 GCA_025935755.1 Chthoniobacterales bacterium
AAAAGAAAAGCCTGATCTGCAGAAAAAAGTGCACGAAGTGCCGCATAAGCCGGGTGTGTACTTGATGCGGGACCGGTTTAATCGCGTGATTTACGTCGGCAAGGCGCGCGACCTGCGCAAACGCGTGAGCTCGTATTTTTTGCCGTCGAAACTGGCGCAGGCTGATTTGAAAACGCGCGCCATGCTCGATGCGACATGGGATTTTGAAACGCACACGGTCCGCAGCGAAGCAGAATCGGTTTTGCTTGAGGGAAAATTGATCAAGGAGTATCGGCCGCGTTACAACATCTCCTTCCGTGATGACAAACGGTTCCTCCTGGTCAGGGTCGATCTGTCGGAGGAATGGCCGCGGTTTCGGCTCGCCCGATTTAAAAAGGACGACGGGAGCCGTTACTTCGGTCCATATGCGCATGCCGGCGCGCTACGGCAAACGCTGAATTTCATGCGCAAAAAATTCGGCGTGCTAACCTTTGGCCGCGGTGCGCCGAGCGAACGCGAGTTGAAATCTTCCACATACCAATTGCCGGTGAGGCTGAGCGAGATCACTGCCCAGCAATACCGGGATCGGGTCGCGCAGGCATGCGAATTCCTGGAAGGCAAATCACGAGAGATGATCGCGGTGCTCGAGGACGAGATGCAGACCGCCGCAAAGAAGATGGATTTCGAGAAGGCCGCCGATCTTCGCAACATGATTGCGGATTTGCGCAGCACAACGAGACCAATGCGTCGATTCACGCGCGGAAGTTTGCCCAGCACCATCGAACCGATGGCGGACGTGCAGGCCTTGGCTGACGCGCTGCACCTTTCGGATCCGCCGCGCGTCATGGAATGCTTCGACATCTCGAACATCTCAACGACACATGTGGTTGCCTCGATGGTTTGTTTTCGGGATGGCGTTCCAGACAAAAACTGTTACCGGCGTTACCGGGTGCGCACCGTGAAAGGACAAGATGATTTCGCCAGCATGGCCGAGGTGGTGCGGCGGAGATACTCGCGAATTCTCCTCGAAGCGCGGGTCAGAAATTCGGATGCAGCGGAATTTTCGCAGGAGAATGCAGCAGACGCGGTAGCGAGAATTTCCCGTCATTCCGAGCGAATCCCGCAAGCTCGGGACAAGTCGAGGCAGCCCGCTGCGGAACCAAACGTTACCGCCGCGCGGTTCTTTGACTCCGCTCAAAATGACGGCGGCTTTGCCGCGGTTCGCCTGCCCGACCTGATCATTGTTGACGGAGGAAAAGGCCAGCTTTCAGCCGCCTGCCGTGAATTGCAGCGACTGGGATTACACGATCTTCCGATTATCGGCCTGGCGAAGGAACGCGAGGAGATTTATCGACCGGGCCGCGCCCTGTCGTTGCAGCTTCCAATGGATTCCCCTGCCCTGCGTCTGCTTCAGCGCATCCGCGACGAGGCGCATCGGTTCGCCAACACATATCATCAGTTGCTCATGAAAAAACGGGTCGAAGAAAGTATTCTCGATGACTGCCCCGGTGTGAGCCAAAACCGGAAAAGTTTGTTGCTCCGCCGGTTCGGGTCGGTCAATCGCCTCCGCAAAGCAACGGTTGACGAGATCGCGGCTACGGATGGGATTGGTCGAAAATTGGCGCAAGACGTGCACCTGTTTTTGCAGCGGCATTGATTTGTCTACAGTGTTGCCGAAAGTCGTGTCATTCCGAGCGAAGCGAAGCGGAGTCGAGGAATCCCGCGGATCAACCGGTAGTATCGTGAGATCCCCCGATTTTGCTCGGGATGACAGGCCAACTGGGACTACTCGAATGACTCGGACTCGAATCTGCCAGCATGCGCCCAGTCTCTGCATTGCGATATTGTTCTTCGGCCTGGCGCCGATCACGCACGCCCAGACGCTCATGCCGACGCCTGAGCCGAGTGCAAGCAGTTCGCCCGAAGAGGAGACAATTGTCCCAACGTTCGAAACTCAAAAACTGGCGCGCACTTTCATGCTCGATATCCCGGCCCCGCGCGGGCAGATCACCGATCGCAACGGGGTACCGCTCGCGCAAAACCGGCTCAGTTACAACCTGGCCATCACTTTCCCGACGCCTCTGAATTTTTCCGATGCGCAGGCGATCAGTTATACGAGAGAAAAAATAGATCAGGCCGGCCAATTGATAGGACGCAGATTCCGGATTTCTGATGAGGCGATCCTTCGTCATTACCGCAACCGCGGCATCATGCCCTTTGAGATCGCACCCAATCTCACGCCGCAGGAGTACGACGGAATTAAGGACAAGCTGCCGCAGGGAATGATAGTGCGTCCTGTTTACGTCCGAATGTATCCCAACGGAAAAGTTGCGGGTCAGATTGTCGGTTATACCGGAAAAACGGGCCGGAATCCGGACGGAATTGTCGATAACCACGAAACGATCTGGCCTCAAACCGAAGGACGCGAAGGGCTCGAACAGACCTTCAACGACATGCTCACGGGCAAGAACGGCGAATTCAAATTAACCTTCGACAAGGATGGGAAAAAAACGTCCGAGAAACTCGTTACGCCGCCCGAGCCCGGATACAATGTGGTGACCACGCTTGATTTGCATTTGCAAGAGCTGGCTGAAAAAGCTCTGGCGGCAAAAGCAAAGCGCGGAGCGATGGTGATCGTCGATCCAAACAGCGGGGATGTTTTCGCGCTGGCGTCCTGGCCTACGTACGACCCGAACGTATTCGTTCCTTCCATCTCGCCCGACCAGCTCAAAGCGTTGCAGTCCGATCCGGACATCCCACTTTTGCCGCGCGCATATCGTTCGTCCTATCCACCCGGCTCAACATTCAAAGTTCCTGTGGGTATTGCCGCGCTGGAAAGTCACGCCGTGTACGCCGACGACCAATATCAATGCGTGCCCGCAATTCAGATCGGCAACGTCACGTTCCACAATTGGAAGAAGACCGATCGAGGCGCGTTAAACTTTGTGCAGGCGCTCACAGAATCGTGTGATACGTGGTTTTACCAGGTTGGCATCAAGACCGGCTCGGCGCCGATCATCGATTGGGCGTTGAAGCTGGGTTTCGGCGCGAAATGTGGGATCCCGTTGCGCGGCGAAGTAGAAGGCCGCATCCCAAATGACGAATACATGAAGGCGACGCACGGTCGCAAAATCCTTAATGGCGATATTGCAAACATGTCGATCGGCCAGGGAGACATTCAGGTTACCCCGTTGCAGATGGCGCAGGCCATGGGCGTGATCGCGAACGGCGGAACGTTTTATCAAACACGACTCGTTCAACAGGTGCAGACGTTCGACAATCAAATCGTCACTGCCTATCAAGTGCGCGCGAAAAGAACGCTCGATATCTCGCCGGAAACGATGGAACAAGTGCGCACCGGAATGATCGATGTTGTGAATGGTCCCGGCGGCACCGCCCATCAAGCGAGTCTGGGTAACGTTGAGGTCGCCGGTAAAACCGGCACGGCGCAATGGGGACCGAAACACAAGGAGCGCACAGCAGCGTGGTTCGCCGGATTCTTGCCAGCGGATCAACCGCGATACGCGTTTGCAGTGGTTTACGAAGGCGACGTCGGCAAAAATGTGCATGGCGGCTCACATGCCGCGCCGATGATCGCAGAGGTGTTCAAAGACGTTTACAAAGGTCAGATGGTGGCCGGTCATTCACAGCGTCGCGCACAGGAACAACCAGAAATCCGCCGGGCTGAACCGGTTGAAGAGCAAGACGAATCGGACTAGACCACCGAACGCCGAACGCTTAACGCCCAACTGCGGCAGCTCCATGCTGCCTTTTGTCATCCTGAGCGAAGCGTAACTTGTCAGGCTCCAGCCGTTTCGTGCGGCAGCTCCATGCTGCATTTTTGTCATCCTGAGCAAAGCGAAGGATCTCTCGAACTAAATAACCACGCCGATTCGGGCTGCCGTCGTCCGTGATAAAATGTGAGGTCCCTCACTCCGTTCGGGATGACCAGATTTCAAAGTATGACGTGACTTGATGTCAAAGTGTGCGTGACGTGTTAGGCTGCAGCCGTTTCCCACGGCGGCTCCATGCTGCCATTTGTCATCCTGAGCGAAGCGAAGGATCTCTCAAACTAAATACCACGCCGATTCGGGCTGCCGTCGTCCGTGATAAAATGTGAGGTCCTCACTCCGTTCGGGATGACCAGATTTCAAAGTATGACGTGACTTGATGTCAAAGTGTACGTGACGTGTTAGGCTGCAGCCGTTTCCCACGGCGGCTCCA
>JAICUQ010000257.1 GCA_025935755.1 Chthoniobacterales bacterium
CTGATGCTTACAGATGCGTCATCGCGCGTGGCGTGATGCTGTAGCCGCTGGCGCCGACCGCGGGTTGATTGACAATCGTCCGTTATCGCGGCCGAGCTCGACGCCCTCTGCTACAGGTCGGCCAGCTGTTGAATCACCTTTTCAATGCCGCTGACCACCAGCGTGAATCGATCGTAATCAAGTTTATCGGGCGTATCGTTGGACGAATGATAATACGGATAACGAAACGGCGCTGTGTCAGTAACCATGATGGCCGGGTAACCCTGTTGCCAGAACGACCATTGATCCGACCAACTCACGCCAGGAATGAATGACGGAAGCGAAGCGCCTTCAGATGGGATCTTTGCGTTTTCGCGGAATAGCCTCACTACGCGACGTAGTAATGCACGGGACTTAACGTTGCTGACGAAACCGATAAAGTTGCCAACGTTCGGATAAAATATCCCCAGACCCGGTGAAGGATACGTCTGCGAGTGCGCTGCATCGGAAAAGTAACCGATCGTCTCCAGACTGATCATTGCGGAGATCTTATCGCCGTGTTCTTTGCATCTACGCGCGTAAACCAGGCTGCCCATTTCGCCCGACAAAAAATGAGGCGGCTCTTCGTTCACAAATGCAACGAAGCGCAAGGTCTTGTTAGGCGGGCGCTGCGGCGGATGTCCTGCTTTTTCGCCAGCAGCAAACCGTCGTGCCAACGCCAGCACCGCTGCGGCGCCGGACCCGTTGTCGTTCGCTCCGGGCGACCCCAACACAGAATCATAGTGCGCGCCAATCACGATGATCTCCGGCCGATTCCCGGCAATTTCCGCCTCGATGTTATGGCACGACTGTCCTGCCATCGTGTAGCTGTCTCTCCGGGTCCGCAGCCCGGCTTGCGAAAAAGAATGTTCAATGAAATCGGCAGCGGCATTCAGCTGTGGGTAATGCCACATGTTGCGCTCGCCGATTTCTCCCGCGAGCTTCTGCACTTTCGCGCGGAGCTCTTCCCGCAATGCAATTTCATCAGACGCAAGCGGCCCCGCCTTGGAGACATTCTTTCCGGGCATCCTCATTCCAAACCACCACAGTAACGTCAAAAGTGCGAGAACCGCGATGGTAACGCGGATTACGCTGAAGAAGATTCGCCTGGACACGTTTACTCAGATTACTAACACCGTCTTTTAATTGAACAGTGTTCGCGCTGCGCCCTCCGGGAGCACACGCGGCTCGCGTCTGTTTGGCGGCCCGCCGAACAGTTCTTTGCGATATCCAGCATTCCCTGGAGTTTTGTTAATATGATGCTTCTCACCACTTCGGAGTTTTCGGACAGCGGCCGAAAATAGCACGCCAGCGGCGTGCGCCCCCGGATCAGCATCGCTTCACGCCAGTTTTTTGCGGAACCGCAAAGCGCAAAAAATAAAAAGCAGATTCGACATGACAATAAGGACTAACAGGTTCGGCCAATATTCTAAAAAATTTGCGCCGCGCAGAATGATTGCGCGCATGAGCGCGATGAAATAAGTCGTGGGAAACAACGCACCAAGCGCGTAAAAAATCCACGGCATGGTTTCACGCGGGAAGATGAACCCTGAAAAGAAAACACTCGGCAGCAGGAACACCATCGACATTTGCAGCGCCTGCATTTGGTTTTCGGCCCTAGTCCCTACAAGCAAACCCAGGCTTAGCAACGCAAACACGTACACCAATGTAGAAAACATCATTGCCAGGACGTTGCCCTCTATGGGAACGAAAAATACAAAGCGCATGATCGTGAATAAGACAATCGCCATGGTCATGCCGATGCATAGATAAGGAACCAGTTTGCCAAGCATGAGCCCGGCAGGGCTCAATGGACTAACGAGCAATTGTTCCAGTGTGCCGCGTTCGCGTTCCCGCACCAATGCCATGGCCGCTGCAACTGTTGTCCCGATTTGCAACACGACACCGATCACGCCCGGCACAAAAAAGTTCGGCGCTCGCATGGCCGGGTTGTAGAGCATCTGGGGACGAACATCGATCGGCATCCCTTTCCGGCCGGTGTCGCGCATGAGCATCTCCATTGATTGCGTCAACGCCACGCCAAGTCCGGTTTGAAGAGCCTGCAAAGCAGTGGTGGAATTCGAGCCGTCAACGAGCAATTCCACCTGCGCGGAGTGGCCAGCCATCAGTTCGCGGGTGAAATTTGGCGGAATGTACAGCGCCGCATATGCGGTTCCCTTGCGCATTTCGCTCTTCAACCGGTCGAGGCTTTGCACTTCGCCGACGACACGAAAGCTTTGCGTGTTAACGAAGCGATCGATCAACTGACGGCTTTCCACCGTGCGATCCTCGTTGAGAACCAGCATCGCCATGTGTTTCACGTCATTGTCCAGCGCGTACCCAAACGCGACCATCTCAATCAACGGCGGAAAGAAGAAGAAGAACAAAGTCAGCGGATCTCGCCAGACGATGATGAACTCTTTGAACAAAATCGCGCTAAACCCGCGAAACGGCTTGTGTTTCATAGCTGCGCTACGCTCCGCGGCATTAAATCGTTAAAAAGTTGAATCGTCGTCCGGAGTTCCGCCTTTAGGTGGCCGCGTGAACGCGGAACTCCAAACATTCGCAGTTCGCCACTTACCGACATCACCATGCTTTTCCTTCCGTTTCTGGGCTGGTCATCCCGAGCGAAGCGAGGGACCTCCCAAACCACACAAAGATCCCGAATAAACAGATTCGTCGCGTTAAATTGCTTGTTACGCCGGTGTAGAGAATCACCCGGCTTTGATTCGTCATCATGTAAACGAAGAATGCCTTCATTCTAATTCGCGAGGTCCTTCGCTTCGCTCAGGATGACAGAAATTTCGTTGTTCATAGTTGCGCAGTCATCCCGAGCGAAGCGAGGGACCTCCCAAACCAC
>JAICUQ010000022.1 GCA_025935755.1 Chthoniobacterales bacterium
ACCGGAATATTGCGTCACCTGAATGTTGCTCACCTTGATGAGCTATCTGACCAGAAACTCAATGATTTCGCGAAGCGCATCGTTGCGGACTTTCGCGAGCGGCAAAAAGAGATGGACTAACGCAATTAACTGCCTCCAAACCGTCCGAAGCTTCGATCGCTTCTGTTCTGCGAACTCCAGGCAGCGGAGAACCGCAACTCCGGGATGTGCCCCATCGTGCGGTTCTCTCTCTGTCTCTTATACAGGCCTGCGGAGTCCGAACGGGCCTAAGCCAGCTGTGTATTCGCCAAGGCGGTGAGCCCTCAGAGCCTCAGTGCGTGATCGGTGACACCGTCCGCCCTGTGTGACGTCCCTCAACGGCTCCAGATCCCGGATTTTGATGCTTAGCTTGTTTTGCTTTTTCATTGCTGATGTTCCTTTCTAATTGTTCCACTCACACTGAGTTAGTGCGTAAAGTCCCAGTCCAGGTTACGCGAAAGGATGCGGCAATATTAAGGAGCGGCGCGACTTGCGGCAGCATGAACTGGTAACGCAGGGATTGCGCTCCGACTAGTGATCCAAACCGTGCCCGATTATTGACTTCCCTCACCTCGCGTGAGGCGCGGTGAGGGAGGGATTCGAACCCTCGGTAGCCTTTTGGGCTACGGCGCTTTAGCAAAGCGCTGCTTTCGACCACTCAGCCACCTCACCAAATTTAATCGCGGCTGGGAATATCGCCGCGAATTGTCGATTGCCAATTTCAATTGCCAATTGATTAAATCTGGCATGATCAGCGAAGAAGAAGCGCGCAGCAGAATTTTGGAAAAAATCAGTCCGCTACAGGAACGAGCAGTGCCGCTCGCGAGTGCGCTCGATTGTTTTGCAGCCCGGGATTATCTGGCGCGATTGCCGCTACCTGCGTTTGCCAATTCGGCGATGGACGGCTACGCAGTCGTAGCGAGTTCTTGCAAGAAAGGCAGACGACTCCATGTGATAGGAGAGCAACCTGCCGGCCCTGATCGAAACCTGCGTCTCGGTGGTGGCGAAGCCGTCCGGATTTTTACCGGCGCGCCGATTCCCCAAGGCGCGGACGCAATCGTCATGCAGGAGGATGTAACGCGCGATGGCAATGACATCAGCGTGAACGTCGATGTCGAGCCTGGTGAGTTCGTGCGCCGGCGCGGGTGCGATTTGGCGGAAGGACAAATGATCTTAGCCAAAGGCGACCGAATTTCCGCAGCGAAGCTTGCAGTAATGGCGTCACAGGGCTTCCCAGATGTAATCGTTGGCGGAAAAATAACCGCGGCAGTCATTTCAACCGGCGACGAACTGGTCAAACCGGGCGAAGAACTTCAGGCGGGCCAAATTTACGATAGCAATTCCGTGTTGCTCGACGCGCTCCTGCGGCGGTGCGGTGTAAGCGCCACAACTGTGGAACACTGTCGCGATGATAGCCAAGCGTTAAACGCCGCAATCACGCGCGGAATTAGGAATAACGTTCTGATCATTAGCGGCGGCGTTTCGGTCGGAAAGCATGATCTGGTAAAACAAAGTTTGGTCCAATCCGGCGCGAAGATTGAAATCTGGCGCGTAGCAGTCAAACCGGGAAAGCCATTTCTGTTTGGGAATGCAGGCGAGTGCTTCGCATTCGGTTTGCCTGGGAATCCCGTGTCCGCGTTCGTCACATTTTTGCAGTTCGTCCGGCCGGCAATTTTGAGAATGATGGGCGCGACGAACCTAGACCTGCCGGAGGTGCCAGCGACGTTGACGATCGACCTAACGAACGATGGCGATCGACCGCATTACTTTCGCGGGAGACTCGAACATGGAAGATTCACCCCGGTCGGCCGCCAGGAATCACACGCGCTGTTTGGTTTGAGCCGGTCGAACGCGTTGCTGCGAGTCCCGCCCAATCGTAGTTTGAAAGCAGGTGACATTATTGCTGTTCAACTGTGGGATTGATGGGTCGGTTCACTTGTCTGCCCAGGTACAAATGCGTTTTTCCAAAGGATGCCGGGTTTGCCAGCCGCCACGCTTGGAATCGACGGCTGCCTGGCCCTGGGTCCGTGGAAAGCAGGCCGGTTTGACAGTGCGTGCCCGTGTTCCTAGTTTTATCGCGTTGAATTCGGGACCGGCTACCGCGTTTGCACGAACTCCGACCGACCAAGTTCGCTCGGAAGCCGAACAGCTTTCCCACATCATATTGGAAATGCAGCGCTGTTTTCTGCTGCATCTCTCGAAGGAACTGGCGCCGGGCAACGTTTCGTTCCCCCAGTTTTTTCTTCTTGCGTATCTCGACCGCAAAGAAGTGCTGAGCATGTCGGAGATCGCGAAAAAAATGGGACATACCACAGCGGCGGCCAGCGGTCTTGTGGCGCGGCTCGAGAATCTTCGTTACGTGATGCGCTCGGCGGCGCGCGATGACCGCCGCAAAGTGATGGTCTGCATCACGGCGAAGGGTTCAGCGCTCGTTCGCCGAATTCGTGAGGAGATGGTTGGTAACGTGATGAAGATATTGAACCACCTTACTCCGGACGAACAAAAGGCCTGGCTGCACATTTACAGCAAGATCTACGACTATTGTCAGTCGAAATGATTTTGCTTTGGCTGGGCGGGGATGCTATGAGACTGCGTTGAATCCACGGGCCGGCATTTCTGCGTCTAACTGCTAACCTTGTATGACAAGATTTCTACTTTGCCTCGGGATTATCGCGAGCCTTGGCGTCGCTGGTAAGTCCGGTTTTGCCGGCAGCGAGGGAAGATATGAAACAACGACTCGGACCCGAACAACGTCAGGAGCAGTGCCTACGTTTACTCTGGACCAGGCCATACTGACGGCAGTGCAGCGCAATCCAACTCTTCTCAATGCAGAACAAGAGATCAAACGAACCAGAGGCGTGATTATTCAGGTCCGCGCCCAGGCACTGCCGCAAATCAATGCGAACGCAAATTTTCAATGGACTGATCCGAACCTGACGGGTGCGCGCATCCTCGGAACAAACACGAGCACCTCGGGATTTACGCCCTCGGCGGCGGCCGCTTCTCTCATGGAGGGACTGCCGTTGTCGCAGGTCGGGGATCCTCGAACACCGGTGGTGGCGCCGACGCCGTCACCTGTTAGGAACATTGAGACGAGCGATGTCTCCTACGCCATCAGTGTTACCGGAACGCAGCTCATTTTTAACGGCACAACCTTCAACCAGATCCGGGGCACTTTTTTCCAACGCGACAGCGCCTACTTCGCCTTTCGTAATGTTTTGGATCAACTGATCGCCACGGTCAAAACGCAGTTTTACCAGATCATCGTCAACCGCGAGCTCGTGAAGGTGAACGAGGAAAACGTGCGTCTTTTGGAAGCGCAATTGAAGGATCAGCAAAACCGATTTGAAGCGGGGACAGTCCCGCGCTTCAACGTCTTGCAAGCGGACGTGCAACTGCATAATCAGATCCCGCAACTGATCGCCACTCAAAACAATTTGCGTATCTCGAAGTTGCAGCTGGCCAAAACTCTCGGTCTCGATTTCCGGGCGCGACGTGGTGATCTCTCGCCGCTGGAAGTAATCGGAGACATGCCGTACATCCCCCGCCCTATCGAGCTGGTGGACGCGATCGAATTGGGCAAACAACGACGAGCGTTCCTGAAACAGGCGCGGGCAAACGTGTTGAATCAACTTCAGCAGGTGCGTGCGGCAGCAGGGCAATATCTTCCCACTATCACAACGACCGGCGGCGGCGAATGGGTCAGCTCACCGGTTAATTCGAGCTGGCATGATATTTCCAAAGGTTGGACTGCACTGGTCCAGGGCAGCGTGCCAATCTGGGACAGCGGCGCCATCGCCGGCCAGGTCATCCAGCAGCGCGCGCTTCTTTCCGAAGCGAAGATTACTTATGACGATGACGTTCGGCAGGTCGAGTTGGAAATACAACAGGCATATTCAAATTTGCAGCAGAACCGTGAGTTGATTCAAAGCCAGGAAAAAAATGTCGAGCTGGCTGACGAAGCGTTGCGTCTCGCAAAGGCACGCCTCGATGCCGGCGCGGGAGTCCAGCTGGATGTGTTGAATGCGACGGTACAGTTACTCACGGCACAATCGACGCGGCTGGAAGCATTGTTTGGATATAATTCTTCACTGGCAGAGTTCGATCGCGCGACCGGCGCACAAAGCACTTATACAGAGATGTTCGCCAGTCTCAGACCTCGCGCTACCGCGACGAAGACGTACTACACTGGCAGCGACGTGGATGCGATGGGTCATCCGAAGGAAACCGGCGAAGAACGCGTTACCACCACAACCAGAAGAACCAGCTCCAAGTAAACGACGCTGAACCGGGAAAGCGTTTAGCAAGCCGCAAGGACCCCCGGGATTAGTGTCATGTTGAGCGGAGCGAAACATCTCGGATTGCTCTCTTCGTGTTCAGCAGAAAATTATCTGAGTTCCTTCGCTTCGCTCAGATGATAGTTGTGGCGTGGGTTTATTCGGGTTTGCCATTTGAGGACTAAATGATGGATTTGCCGTTCGAGCAGTTTCCTGCGCTGAACGCGGTTGGAATCTGTCGCCACGTTTTCACGCAAAGAATTCCCGGCATCGACGTTTCCCACGATAAAGCCGAAGTGCTAGAGCGGCTTAGTGTCGCACATCAGGAAATTCAAGAAGCGACGGGCTTCGGCGACTGGCCGCTGTTCACCGCGCAACAAATTCACGGAAATCGAATTGCTGTTGTCGACACGACACGGTCGGCGCTGCGCGCCGATAGCGGACGCCGCGGAGCGGTGTCTCTACCAGCGCACGAATTCCCACGCTCCGATGGTATCATCACTAATCAACGCGGCGTCGCGCTCGGCATATATGTCGCAGATTGTTGCGCAGTTTACATTGTCGATCCGAAAACGCCTGCGATTGGCCTTGTGCATTCCGGACGCAAAGGGAGTGAACTCGGCATCGTCACGAACGCAGTCGGTCAAATGAGCGAACGCTTCGGCTCAGATCCCGTTCATATGATCGTACAACTCAGCCCCTGCATTCGCCCACCTCACTACGAAGTCGATTTTGCGGCCGAAATCATCCGGCAGTGCCGCGTGCTCGGTGTTCGAAACGTCCGCGATTGCGGCACATGCACCGCCTGTGATCTGCGTCGCTACTATTCCTACCGCGCTGAGAAAGGAAAAACCGGCCGCATGCTGGCCGTGCTAGGGTTGGCGTGAAGCAGACGAGCCCGGCTGCCCCTCTTGAAAATCGCAGGCACGCATTGCCCTGCATCACCGCGACTCATTAATCCCTGAAGTTCTTGAAATTTGTCGCGACACCAAAGTCCCGGCTACGCAGGAACTGAATGACCGTTTGCAGTTCGTCTTTCTTTTTTCCCGTCACGCGGATCTGCCGGTCCTGCAATTGACTTTGCACTTTGAACCCCTGCGACTTGATCGCTTGGATTATTTCCTTCGCTTTGTTCCCGTCCAGGCCTTGCTTGATTTTCAATTCCTGCCGCGCATGACCGACGGATGAGATCGCCGGTTCTTCCTGCTCGATATTCCTCAGATCCACGCCGCGTTTCGACAGCTTCCCGATGACGATTTCTCTCAACGCTTTCAGATGCGCGCCGTCATCGGCGATCAAAGTAATCTTGTCCTGTTCGGGAAGGATCTCGGTCTTCGCATCCTTCAAATCGAACCGGGTAGCCAACTCTTTCCGGGTCTGATTCAGAGCATTGTCGATTTCCTGTTTGTCTACTTCCGAGACGATATCGAACGACGGCATGGCGTTGATTTCTGATTTTAGATTTCAAGTTTGCTCATCGGTGTCGTTATGTCGAGCGCCGTCGAGACATCCCGAGGAGTTATCTCTGAGGCTAAGGCGAAAGCCTGGCAATCCAGGCCTGTGACGGTGTTCGTAACAGCCTCGACCCCGGAATCACGTCTTTTTCTACGGGTTGGCCTCCGCGATTTTGATGTCACCTTTCAACGCTCGAACGTTAATCGCGGCCGAGCCTCCGCCATTGACTATCTGGTCAATCCTTATTCCGCCTCCAGATGACCTGTTAGGCGGCAACGGGAGATCATTGAAATCATTAGCGACTTTTCCATGCACAGCGTGCGCGAGCAGGTGGAATGCTGCTTCGGTAGGCAAAAAGACCCACACTGTTCCCTGCTCCACTTTTGCCTGCGCCGAGAATTTTTCCTGCTGCCACCAGTCGTAGGTCAGGGTCAGCGTGCCACGATTTATGGTGAGGTCGACATTGCTGAAGCAATCTCGCGCGAACAACCTACCGTCGCCCAACCGGGCATGTACTTCTCGCCCGTGCATACTGTCGATGAGAACCTCGCCCGCGTTCAAATCCAGCGAGGCAATGGTGGCTGTCGCAGGGACGACAACGGTGAAGTCGACTGTGCCGGAGTAATCCCGAAGCGTCCACTTCGGCCGGCGAGGAAGTTTGGCTGTGATCGAAACGGCGCCCGGTTGAGTCGAGACATCAATCCCGATCTGATTTAACCGCTCATGGCTATACGCCTTTTTTACCGATTCCACTCGCACCTCATTATCTTCCGAGCCATAAACCATGATCGCGCCATCCTGGTTGTGAATGCTTATGTTCGCCGTCGACTCCACCGCGAAAACTTTTTCCGATACCTCCTGAATCACAGTTTTGCCCGCGCTGCCACACCCGTTGAGCGCCATGAACAATGCAGCAAGGATTGGAGAAAACCGGCAAACAGCTCCCGATTGCACGGGCGAATCCTATCAGCAGCTGCCGCTTTCGCGAAAAAGATCGCCGCTCGTTAACCTTTCGCACAAATTGCTTTGGTATCCCCTGCCCACAGTAGCTTCGCGCAGCGGTAATCAGCAGCGCATTTCCACTGACAGTGGTGACCTGTTTACACCCAAAGCGTCCGATCGAAAGTGCGATACTGGATCGCTTCACTCACGTGCTCAGGCGTGATCGCGTTTTTTCTGTCCAGGTCGGCGATGGTGCGGGACACTTTTAGGATCCGATCATACGCGCGCGCGCTCAAGTTCAATTCACTCATCGCCACGCGAATCAGTTCCTGCGAATCCTGGCTGAGCTTGCAATGTTCTTTCAGCTGACGCGTGGCCATGCGCGCGTTGCAATTTACTTTCGCGTCGTTTCGAAACCGTTCGTTTTGGCATTCCCGCGCCCGAATAATGCGGTCGCGAATGGCAGCAGAGCTTTCCTCAGCGCGTTCACTGGCGACGTCGCGGTATTCCACCGCAGGCACTTCAATGTGCAAATCGATGCGATCCAGCAACGGTCCGGAAATGCGTTGACGATAGCGCTGTACCTGGACCGGGCCACAGCGACATTCTCGCTTCAGATCGCCAAAGTACCCACATGGGCAGGGATTCATTGCAGCGACGAGCATGAACTCGGAGGGAAACGTGACACTCCCCGCGGCGCGCGACACCGTAACTTTGCCGTCTTCGAGCGGTTGGCGCATCACTTCCAACGCAGATCGCTTAAACTCCGGCAGCTCATCCAAAAAAAGGACGCCGTTGTGCGCGAGACTGACTTCACCAGGATTTGGAAACGCGCCGCCGCCGAGTAAACCGATGTCGCTGATGGTGTGATGCGGGGGACGAAATGGCCGAATGGCGACAAAAGATTGTTCGGTATCGAGCAACCCGGCAATGCTATGAATCTTGGTTGTCTCGATCGCTTCTTCGAGCGTAAGCGGCGGGATGATGGTCGGGATGCGTTTGGCCAGCATTGATTTGCCCGAGCCGGGTGGCCCGATCATAAGCACGTTGTGACCGCCGGCCACGGCAACCTCCATGGCGCGTTTGACGTGCGCCTGGCCTTTCACGTCACTGAAATCAACGTCATAACTTTGGTGCGCTGCGAAGAATTTGCTGAGATCGGCGCGTGTGGGCAGAAGTGCACTTTCGCCGCGTAAGAAGGCAAACGTCTGCCGTAAGTTTTGCACACCGTAGATATCGATGCCGTCGACCATTGCCGCTTCCAGTGCATTCGCCTCGGGTACGAACAACCCGCGCTTGCCGCGACGTCGAGCTTCGAGGGCGACCGGCAATACGCCCTTTACTGGACGGACAGAACCATCGAGCGCCAGTTCGCCGACGAAACTAAAACTTTCGAATGGTGAACTATCGAGTTCTTCAGTGACCGCGATCATTCCCAACGCAATCGGTAAATCGAAGCTGGGACCCTCTTTTTTTATGTCTGCAGGCGCGAGATTTATCGTGGTCCGTCCCCGCGGCCAATAATACCCGCTGTTCGCAATTGCTGTCGTAACCCGGTCGCGGCTCTCCTTCACCGCCGCATCGGGAAGCCCTACGATGACAATCACCGGATCGCCGCCGGCGCCGTTCACCTCAATTTCGACCTCGTAGGCGTCCACACCGTAAACCGCCGCGGAGTAGATTTTCGCCAGCATATGAATCCAGCGTTACAGAAAATCGCGGTGCGGAAAAGCGCCAAATATCCCGCGAAAATAGATGCAACGGATGTAAAACTGGGTTGTCAGATATTAACGGAGCGCGTCGGGCAACCTAGTATTTATTGGCCAGAAAAACCCCGATAAAAAAGTTTGAACGGCAGACATCCAAGGGGTGTCACAAATTCGAATATTTAACCTTGTTAAATACTTCCTCGGATGCTACAACGCGTGATCGATAACGCATCGACGAATACAATATACGGGAAGTTGTCGAACCTACTCCCCCAGATGAACGATGAAGAAGAGTTATATGGCTGCTGAAGATAGCGATACAGGAATAAAAATTTACCTGCGTGAGATCGGGCAAATTCCACTATTGACTCCCGAGCAGGAAATCGAGCTGGCGGCTAAGATCAAAAAGGGCGATCGCGAGGCGCGCGCGCTGATGATCCGCTCCAACTTGCGTTTGGTAGTTAAAATCGCACACGACTACGCAAACCTTGGTCTGCCGCTGTTGGATTTAATCTCCGAAGGCAACATCGGCTTGATGAAGGCCGTGGAACGGTTCGATCCGGCAAAGGGCGGAAAATTAAGCACTTACGCCGCGTGGTGGATTAAGCAGTCCATCAAGCGTGCGCTCGCGAACCAGAGCAAAACCATCCGGTTGCCTGTGCATCTCGTGGACAAAATCTCCAAGATGCGCCGTGTTTCGCTGCAGATGAGCGAGGAGCTCGGCCGCGAACCGACCGATGAAGAACTCGGCGACGAGATCGGCATTGCGAGCGGGAAAGTTTCTCAGCTCAAAACAGTCTCAATCCGGCCAGCTTCACTCGACGCGCCCATCAGCGACGATGATTCGACCGAGTTCGGCGAAATCGTTGGCGATGAGGACGCGCAGACGCCGTTTGAGCTGTTGCGCGATAAGAACTTGCGCAACGAAGTCGGCGGGCTTTTGGATGTTCTCGATGATCGCGAAAAGAAGATCATCTTCCAGCGTTTCGGTCTCGATGGGGGAAAACCCAAGACCTTGGAGGAAGTCGGTAAAAAATTTGGCGTTACGCGAGAGCGCATCCGACAGCTGCAAAATATCGCCCTTTCAAAACTGCGACGTGCGCTGGCGAAGAAAGAGCGTCCGGTTGATGTGGAACTGCCGGTCGAAGCTTAAGCTCGACCATAGTGTGATTTAAATGCGCGGACGAAAAACGTCCGCGCATCGTTTTAATTTCTAGCAGACACCAACGACGGTTTACCGATTGTCCGCCGATAGGGTGCGCCGGTCCACGCCGGTTTTGTTGTCTTTGCCGTCATCGCGATCGAAGTCGCGCGAGCCCGAGGAGTTCACGTTAAAATTTAGCTACGGGATTCTTCGACTTCGCTGTGCTGCGCTCAGAATGACTCGTGCTTAGGACCGCTGCTGTTTATTTCAGCTTTCCCTGGATTTCTTTGATCTGGTCCAAGTGCTCCTGAATGACTTTTGCCGTGTCATCCGCAAACTTCTTAACGTCGGGATCGCTGCCGCTGGTTGCTTCCTCTTTGAATTCGGCGAGATCTTTTTCGTGATCTGTCACCATCATCTCGACGTAAGCCTTGTCCGAAGTCCATTTGGCGGTGTGCTCTTTGGTTGGCAGTTGGACTCCTTTTTTGGAGGCAATCGACTTCAGTTCGTCATTGGCCTTGGTGTGATCGGTAACCATTCGTTTGCCGAACGCTTTCACATCCTCGCTTTGGCCCTTCTGTTCCGCTACCTGTCCCATAGCGACTTCCATCATTCCGCCTTTGGCGGCCTTTTTCATAAACGTTTTATCTTTTTCACTTAAAGACGAACCCTCGCTGGTGGCGTTGGCGTCGGCGGCTTTGACTATCCCGGTCAGGCCGATTGCCCCGATTATGAGAAGAATGACATACAATTGCGAAACAACGCTGATTTTGGTTTTCATAAGTTTGTGTGGTTGAACTGCCGGGAACGCCCGGCCTCAATTACCAATCGGAAGCGGTTGGTCCGTTGGACGCGAGACAATTACGCTTCAGCTTTGGACTTGCTACGACAGAGAGCTATTCGGGTTGTATGAGCTTTCGACGCGCCGGGCAACATCACGGTAACCGTAATCTACTTCGTAGATCTGCTTCATGCAGCCTAGGGCTTTCTCCATATCACCCATCCGCTCATAGACCAAGCCGAGATTGTACACGATCTCCTTCTTCATTTCGTCCATGGACGAGATTTCCTGTGAGGCTTCTTCCAATTGCTTCATTGCCAGATCGAGCATGCCAAGCTCGCCATAACAGCAACCAAGCACGTTCATCGCTTTCAATCGCGCGTGCGGATTTTGTCGCGCCCGTTGCAGTTCCGGCACAGCTTCACGAAAACGGCCGGCTGTGAAAAGGTTTTCACCGAGTTCAAACCGGAGTTGCAGGTCCGTCGGATTCCGTTTCACCCGCTCTTGCGCATCGGCAATCAGGATTTCCGCGCGACTGACTTTCGCAGTACGGAGCTGCTCAGATTTTTCCGCATAAACGTTGTCTCGCGTACCCTGTGCGGACAGAAACTCCTCAAGCGTAACAATGTCACGTTCGAGGCATTTGATCTTCAAATCGGAAATCTTCCGAAGCAACCCGGTGTCCGCGCCCTTGGCAACATCGACAGCGTATTGGTACCAGCGAATCGCTGACTCGATATCATCCTTTTGCTCGCTCAAAGCGCCGAGCCGACGCGCGAAGTCCAGGTTCTCCGGTTCCGCCTGATGACGGGCGTAAGTTTCCGCGATCTGTTGATCGAGTGCTTCGCCGGTGAGCCGAATCCGGCTCTGCTGTTCGAGTGATATGGCTTCGTCTTTGTCCTTGATCAGGTCGCGATAGGTTTCAGCCTGCGTCCAGCCACCTCGCTTCATCGAAGCACGCGCCGACGCATCTTTACTGAGCCTCAGTGACTGCGCATCCAGCGGATTTATCGCGGTGAGCCGATTATAAATTTCCACTTCGTTTTCGTGATCACCAAGCTCATGGTACAAACGTCCCAGCTCATTGAGCACTTTCACGTCGCGCGGGTTCTCTTCGAGTAGCGTCTGCAGCGCGAAAACAGCGGTCTCCGACCAACCGGCCGCCATGGCTGCTTCCTTCAAAAGCAGATTTGCCTGCCGATTGTAAGGTTCCCCTTCTAAAACTTCCTCCAGCATTTCAACAGCCGTCCTGGGATCCTTTTTAATTTCTCGTTGTGCCTTCATCACACCGATCGGCGCCGTCGAAATGCTGAAGAAACTTTTTTTTGCCGATTTGCTTTTGGTGGCCTCCGTCCGACGCAGCAGTTGGCGTCCGGTGAGAAACTCCGGCTCCAGCTTTAAAATTTCCTGGAGGAGCGAAATGGCATAATCAAAATTGCGCAGCTCAATTGCGCTGACCGCCTTAAGCCAAAGCGCGCGCAGCGACTCGCTCAATTCCTTCTCGGTTTTAACGGGCATTTGCGCCTAGTTTATCACAAAACAACACGCATGCGTGACCGGCGACGGCTGCTGCTCGACTCAGCTCCGCTAATGGTCTTCTTTATAGCAAATCCAGCTGCGGCTTCTGCGATTCGGGCATCGACGTTGCGGATTTTTTCCCTCGCCTCTTCGGTTTTGTCTCAGCGCTATTAGAACTCTCCAGATGAGCCAGGATTTCTTTCGCGCGATCGAGGACTTCTTTGGGCAAACCGGCAAGGCGCGCCACCTGGATTCCGTAACTCTTGTCCGCGCCACCCGGGATAATTTTGCGAAGAAAGATGATCTGCTCGTTCCATTCGCGCACAGCAACATTCAGATTGCCGACGCCTTTGCGTTCCTCCGCCAGCTTGGTTAGCTCGTGATAATGCGTGGCAAACAGACTGCGCGCTTGAATTTTGTCGTAGAGAAACTCGGCGACGCTCCACGCAATGGAGAGTCCGTCAAAAGTAGAAGTGCCGCGGCCAATCTCGTCAAGAATAACTAACGAGCGGTTCGTGGCGTTGTTGATGATGTTAGCCGTTTCGTTCATTTCGACCATGAAGGTGGATTGGCCCCGGGCCAGATCGTCGCTCGCGCCCACTCTGGTAAAAATGCGATCGACCAGGCCGACCTCGGCACTCTCCGCCGGCACGAAGCTTCCCATCTGCGCCATCAACACGATCAGGGCGACCTGCCGGATGTATGTCGATTTACCAGCCATGTTTGGTCCGGTCACAATGGCCATGCGAACGGTCTCACCGTCGAGCTCTGTGTCGTTAGGCACGAATTTCTCATCAACAAGACTCTGATCGAGCACCGGGTGCCGCCCATCCTTGATGACGAGGCGGAGCGACTCGTTCAGCTCTGGCCGGCAATAGCGAAACAGTCGCGCAGTTTCGGCCAGCGCGCACAGCACATCGACCACTGCAATTGCATCCGCGATCTGCTGGATTGGCTCGATTTCGCTCAGGGTCTCGTCGCGCAAATTCTGGAACAGTTGGTACTCGAGATTCTGGGCACGGTCCTCCGCACCAAGAACTTTAGCTTCCATCTCCTTCAATTCCGGTGTGATAAAGCGTTCGCCGCCCACCGTGGTTTGCTTCCGCGTATAATGCGCTGGCACATTGGCCAGATTCGATCTTGTGATTTCGATGAAGTAACCGAAGACGGAATTGTAACGAACCTTGAGTGATTTGATCCCTGTCGCGGCTATCTCCCGCTCCTGTAAATGGCTGATCCAGCTTTTCCCCTCGCGCGAGGCTTGGCGAAGGATATCGAGGTCCGCATCGTAACCGTCACGGAAAATACCGCCCTCTTTCAGCGCGAGCGGCGGATCATCGAGCAACGCGTTGCTCAGTTTCTCAGCCAGCGCGGGCATTTCCTGAATGGCGTTCTGTAGACGTCGCGGCAGAGCAGCCTCGCCGGCCTCTCCGGCATCGGTAACATTCGCCGCAGGCTGTGGTTGTGGCCGGCCAAATTCGATCCGGTCAATAAGTTTGCCCAGTTCACGCCTGAGTGTGGGGATTTGCTGGAGCGAGGTTTTTAACGCGACAAGATCACGCGCGTTCCCTGAAGCCTGGCTCAGTCGTCCTGTGGCGCGCTCGATATCCCTGATCGACTTCAACTCCGCGCGAATCGACCCGAGCAGGTCCGACTCCTGCAAAAGGTAACCGATCATTTGCTGGCGTCGTTGCAGTTCAGCGAGATCGCGCAACGGCTGCAAAATCCAGGCGCGCAATTTGCGCGCACCCATGGGCGTGATCGTGCGATCAAGCACACTCAGCAAACTCGTGCCGCGCGCACCGCGCGATTCGACCAACTCAAGATTGGTCTGTGTCGCGGAATCGAGCAGTACGTGGCTCTCCGGCGCGTCGCAACGCAACGAAGTGAGATGGTCGATTTTACGGCGGAGTTGGTGCTTCAAATAATGCACGATTGCGCCGGCCGCAGCGACCGCCGCCGGCATCTGTTCGCAACCAAAGCCGTCGAGCGATTTGACCTTGAAATGTTCGCACAGCGTAAAGATCGCTTGTTCCGGCAGAAACGCGTAACTGTCGTACTCGAGGGCACGATCGATCTCCCCAGTCTGCGATTTCTGTTCCGCGCTAATCAACAATTCGGCGGGCGAAACACGCGAGATTTCGTCCTGCAGCGATTGGCGGTCCTGCGCTTGGGCGAGACGAAACTCACCCGTGCTGAGATCGGCATATGCAAACCCAAACGCATCGCCGTCGGCATAAATCGCGCCGAGATAATTCGCGCGTTTCGCATCGAGCCAGCTCAATTCGCTGACCGTTCCCGCGCTGATGATTTGCGTCACTTCGCGATCGACAATCTTGCGGCCAGGTTGCGGCACACTGGTCTGATCGCAAACGGCTACGCGCCGGCCGGCGTTGATCAACCGACGAATGTATCCCTGCGCGGCGTGATACGGCACACCACACATCGGCACGCCGTTGCGCTTGGTCAGCGCCACATTCAACAGAGCGGACGCTTCCTTTGCGTCATCGAAAAACATCTCGTAGAAATCGCCGAGCCGAAACAGCAGGAGCGTGTCTGGAGGAATGCTTTTCCGCAGCCGCTGGTACTGCTGCATCATCGGGGTAAGCACGTCCTGCATAATGAAGGTCACCTTGCCAGCCTCAATTGAACGTCAACAGATGCGCGGCGTGTGATTTTTTATTGAAAATAGAATAAATACAATCGCGAATCCGCGCGTATGCGTTTGGGCAGCAATGGAAGTCAAACGACGTGAGATTTTATACGAAACCAACGTCAAAAATGTCGATTTCCGCAGATTTGACGCGCAGGTCTCCGCCGAGTACTCTCCCGGTCACCGATTTACAGTATTTTACAAAGCGAGGGGAGTGATTATCGATGCCAGAAGTTATTGTGCGCAAAGGTGAACCGGTCGATCGCGCATTGAAGCGGCTGAAAAACAAGCTGGATTCCGAGGGAATTCTCGAGGAAGTCCGCCGTTTACGCGCGTTCGAAACGCCTTCGCAAAAGCATCGCCGCAAGGCGAGAGCCAACGCCAAGCGCGGCCGGATGAAGTTCCGATTTAACGCGTAACACAGTTACAAGAGTTACAACGGTTACAAAGAGGTGATTGGGTGAAATCGTTGTAACGATGTAGCTGTTTTAGCCCATTGAACGGGCAAAAAACTCTCTGATCGCCTGCACTAAGCCCTCAATATCGTGCCGGCGTGCTTCGGTATCCACGGTGAGTCCATGATCGCGGATCGTCTTTGATGTGATGGGGCCGATGCTCGCGATGTGCATTCCCTTTGGCCATGGCAGGCCGAGAGCTAAAAAATTCTCCACTGTCGACGAACTCGTAAACGTGATCAGGTCGGCCCCGGCCTCAGCTAATTGTTTTTGCGCTCCGCTAATGTCGCGCGTCTCGGGCACCGTTCGGTACGCGAACCCTTCGTCCACGATCGCTCCTGCGGCCGAAAGTTCTTTCGGCAAAACGTCGCGCGCTTTCTCTGCACGCACCACCAGGATCCGTTCGTTCTCCACGCTGCCCTGTTTTTTGAATGCGCGCACGACTGCTTCGGCGACGAATTCTTCGGGCTGAAGGTCGACGTGCAGATGAAAGTCTTTCACGCGCTGCGCCGTGGCGGGCCCGATCGCAGCGATTCGCACGCCGCCAATTTCACGGGCGTCATCGTAAAGCTTGAAGAAGATATCGAAGAACGCATCCACGCCGTTCGCACTCGTGAACACGATCCAGTCGTATATGTGCGCGTCCTGCACCAGTTCGGCGAATTCACGCAAGTTAATCGGCGGCTCGATTCGAATGGTGGGCAGTTCAATGATGTGCGCGCCAAGCGAGCGCAGCTTGTTGCTTAACGCGCTCGCTTGCTTTCGCGTGCGAGTGACGACAATTCTTTTTCCGAGGAGCGGTCGCTTCTCGTACCAGTTCAGCGTGTCGCGCAACGATACGACGTCGCCAAATACTGCGACTGCCGGCGCATTGAAACCATTCGCCACGGCTTTTTGGGCGATGTCGGAGACTGTGCCCGTGAGCGTTTCCTGTTGACCTGTTGTGGCCCACCGAACCAATGCAACCGGCAAATCGCCGCGGACACCATGCCTCAGCATCTCACTTGTCACGGCTCCGAGCCGCTCGATACCCATCAGCATCACCTGCGTACCGCCTAGCTTGGCCAGCGCCGCATAATCAATTGCGCTTTGAGTTTTCGTTGGATCTTCGTGGCCGGTGAACAGTGTCACGTGCGAGTTATGTCCACGATGTGTCAATGGGATGCCCGCATACGCTGGTCCCGCGATGGCCGAGGTAATCCCGGGTACGATTTCAAACGGGATTCCTGCGTTCGCGATCTCCTCAGCTTCTTCGGCGCCTCGGCCAAACACAAATGGATCGCCTCCTTTTAAGCGAACGACCTGCTTTCCTTCGCGGCCTTTTTCGATTAACAGCGACGTGATTTCCTGCTGCGTCTGGCTTTCACCTGGCTTTTTGCCCGCATAAATGACTTCTGCGTCGTCCCGCGCCCAGCCGAGCGTATCCGGATTTGCCAAATGATCGTACACGATTACGTCGGCGTCCTCGATACATTCCTTTGCGCGCAACGTCACAAGACCGAGATCGCCCGGTCCTGCTCCAACCAGATAAACTTTCCCCGTGTTGCTTTCGGTCTTGGCCATGTCCTTACTTGAGTCCGATTTTTCGCAGCAATTCTGCTGCTAATTGTGCGCCTTCATCGGAAGTGCCGTCGACCTCGGCTCGGCGGGGCCTCGGTGATTCAGCTTCGAACAGTTGCGCGTGCATTGTCATCGTTCCGTCTTCGATCGTTGCGTGCACGCCAACTGGAAAATTGCAATCGGCGTGCAGCTGCAGCAAAAATTCTCGTTCCGCCTGCAAACAAAGCAACGTCTCCGGATCGTTTACCGACCGGACAAGCTCGTTCGTGCGTTGATCGTCGGAGCGAATTTGAAGGGCAATGATCCCCTGTCCACCCGCCGGTACAAAGGTGTCAGAGGGAAGGATCTCAACGAAGAATTGTCCGCTTCCGAAGTCCATCTCGGTGTGGGTCGCAGAAAACCCTAGCCGCTCCAGTCCGGCGCGAGCTAACACGATGCCCTCCCACTGATTTTCGGCCAGTTTGCGCAACCGGGTTGGTACGTTTCCGCGAAGATCCACAATTGTGAGATCCGCGCGTTTCCAATGAAGCTGACATTGTCTTCGCACACTGCCGGTGGCGACGGTCGCGCCATACGGAATAGAAACGAGACCGCCGGCGTGTTTGGAAATCAGCACGTCATTGATTGAAGCGCGTGGAAGAACTGCCGCGATCTTTGTCCCTGAAGTTGGTTCACTCGGCAGGTCCTTGGCGCTATGGACTGCGACATCCACGTCCGCAGCGAGAAGCGCTCGTTCGATTTCGGCTGTGAACAAGCCTTTCCGGCCAGCATGAAGATCGACAGCTTTGGCATTATCCCCGCGTGTGACGATGATTTTGGTTTCGATAATGACGTTCGGATGCGCTCCTCGAATGGCCTTTTCAACCAGCAGTGTCTGAGCGCGCGCCAGCTCGCTGCCGCGTGTGCCGAGAATGATCTTGGCGACCATCACTGAATGTAGCGCGCCAGACTTTGCAGGGGAAGCCTGCGGATCCCGCTACAGTTCGGAAGCGCGGAGCGGATTTTCTGCCAGAGAAGGATGCTCGGTCGCCTGCGAAAGACGGTTCAACCCCCTCGAGATCGAATCGAAAAACTCCGCGACATGATCAGCAATGATCGCCTCTGCAGCCGCCATTTGTTGGCGTCGCAACGCGAGCGATTGTTCCGCGACCGAGCGAATGGAATCGATGTCGTAAAGATAAACGCCTTCCAGTTCGTTCACGCTGGGATCGACGTTCCGTGGAACAGCAATGTCGATGACGAAGAGAGGCCGATCGACGCGGTCCCACAACATGGGGGTTAATGTTTTCGATGTCAGCAACGGGGTTTCAGATGCCGTTGACGTAAGCAGAATGTCAATATCCCGGCATTGCGTCACCCAATCATCGAATGGCACGGCGCGCCCGCCTACAGTGCGTGCCAATTCGTGTGCGCGATCCAGGGAGCGATTGCTGATCCGAAGATCCTTGACGCCACGTGAGAGGAGCGCGCGTGCAGTCCGCTCGCTGGTTTCACCCGCCCCGAGCACAAGCACTTTGCAGTCGCCTAATTTCCCAAAAATTCTTTGGGCCAGTTCCACCGCGACGGAACCGACCGACACGGCGCCGCGCGCAATCTCGGTGTGGGTGCGAACCTGTTTTGCTACTCGAAATGCGCGTTGAAATAAACGATGGAGATACGGACCGACCGCTCCCGATGTTCTGGCCGATTCGTATGCCTTCTTTGCCTGTCCGAAAATTTCACTTTCTCCCACCACCATCGAATCGAGTCCGGACGCGACACGGAAAAGATGTTGGACGCATTTGTTGTCCTCGTAGCGGTAAAAAGGGGCAGCGCAATACTCCGGACCGTCACTTGTTTTTCCCGTGAGACAACGCGTGACTTCGTCCGTGGAAATCCTCTTCTCTGACACTGCGTAAACCTCTACCCGATTGCAGGTGGTCAGCAGCAATGCTTCGGCACAACCAGCCTCACGCGCGATCGATTCGGCGGTGGCATTCCCGGCGAACTGCTCCCGGGCCGCGACGTTCGCGGTGTGATGGCTCAGTCCGATACAGAACAGGTTCATGGCATGTGATGCAGTTCCGCCGTGAATGTAATTCCCCACAGAAGCGCCAGAGCCGCGCTGAAGCCAATAATGCACAACGCAGCTACGCGTTTTGGCGCGAGCCATTTGAGATGGCGGGCTTGCAAGATCGCCGCGTAAAGCAGCCAAAGCGCAATGGCAGCCACGAGTTGAATGCGTGGCAGCGGATGGCCAGTGAAAAATCCGCTGACAATACCGATGGTGTAAAGGGCAAGACCCCACCACAGCAGGCGCGTAATGACAGCAAACAAGTTTGTCAGCGGAGGTAAATGGTAAAAGATCGAATGCAAATGATGCGTCTTCAGCTGGCGCTCCTGCAGCAAATACATAACCCCCGCTATGCACGCTAAGGCAAAAATGCCATACGCGACGAGTGACATCGATGCGTGAAACTCAAGCCACGAATTCACCGGCACAGTTACCTCGTGCCGGGTATCGATTGGTGCAATCAGAGCAAAGGTCTGCAGTAACAACACGAGTGGCGCGGTGAATGCCCCCATCAGCGAAAGGCGATAGGCCGGGCCGACGACCATGTAGATCAGTGCCACCGACCAGGCGAGAAAAGTAAAAACCTCAAACAGGTTTGTGATTGGACATCGTCCTAATTCCTGGCCGCGAATCCACAAGAACACTGTTTGAAAAATGAACCCAAGCCCGATTGCGATGAAGTTGAATCGCATCGGGCGAAACACTTTCGCCCGTAACTCGATCACGGTGTGCACGACCGCGGCGAGAAAACAAACTGTCGAAGCAATGAGAAAATATCGATCCACCGTGAGATCTCATTTTAGATTGTCGTTTGCCGTTGGCAATTCCGGGATCGTACCGCTTCCCGATGATGAGATGAGGGAAGGGCCGGCTAATTTTGGAAACCCAGCAAAATACCCTTCAACTCGTTTACACGGCGCAATGGACTACAGCGAGTGAATAGCTGCCGGCCGCAGCGCCGTGGCTACGGCCGGCAGTTTAGAATCAGTTGCCAGGGAACAGGAGCGTTACTGTATTTTATCAATGTTGATGGTCGCGTTGTCCCCGGCCGCCAACGTAAGCGCCAGCCCGCTCACGACCAACTGTATGGTATCACCGGCGTTGGCTTGGAAGGTGACCTGATCAGTTAGGGGCAGCCCTGCGATGACCAAACTCGCAGTCGGCCCAACACCGGCCCCATTCACTTCTACCCGAACACCACCCAGCAGCGAGAGGAGTGCCGTCCGCAGTGTATAGCTCACCCGATAAACACCGTCTGCATTGACGGTAAACGTTGTGTCATTGCTTTTGCTGATTGCTGTGCCAACGATAAGCGGCGTCTGATTAAACGACACCGCACCACCAACGCCAACGACGATGGTGCCATTGTTGTAATCAAATAAGATCGCCGCCAGACCGCCTGCGGGAATTCCCGCAATAAGCGCCTTGTGGTGAATCGACGGGTCGCCGATCCGGATCGTATCGGATTCGCCAGCTACACCGACGTTGCCGATATAGATGTTGTTACTCCCGGTCGTCGCCTCACTGCCAGCGCCGCAGCCCACCGCGATATTGTCGTCGCCGGTAGTATTCATAAGGAGGGCGCTTTCACCAATCGCAACGTTACAGTTACCGCTAACGTTGCTAAGAAGAGTGTCACTACCGAGTGCTGAGTTACTGTCTCCTGTGTCGTTGTTGTACAAGCTAAAATAACCCATGCCCGTATTATCATTGCCGGTGCTGTTCCATACCATCGCACCTGCCCCGTTGGAGGTGTTCCTGGTCCCCGCCGTGTTCAGGATGAGCGACGCGACGCCGCTGGCGGTATTCGCCACCCCCGTGTTGAGGGCGAGTGTTCCAGCGCCAAGGCCAGTATTATAATTGGCGCTTGTATTGCTGAACAGTGAATACCACCCAAATGCGCTGTTTCCGATCCCGTTAGTTAGGTTTTTAAGCGCATTCAGCCCCTCCGCTGTGGTAAATCCCGGATAGCCCCCGTCTGGTGGTGGACTCACATCGGGTGCCGCAGACGCCGACGTCGTCCGTTGAGTCGTGTTATCTCCCGGAGAAGCCCGATCCGGTGATGCCACGATTGTTTGTGCGGCTAGCCCGAACCCTAGAGCGAATACCGCGGTTAGTGTAGTTAGTGTTTGAGGTTTCATTAGTTAAGGTCCTTTCTTGCTCCCTCTTCGTTTCTGCCGAGAACGCCGGATGGGCTGCTCCCGAAGAAAAAAGGAAAGAGGAAAAGACAGCCGCGGCGATGCAACGTTTCGAGAACGCCGCGATTGACGTTTCGAGCCTGTCCGCTAGCGTTCGCGCCAATGGCCTCCGAAACGATCGAAAAACTCCGTGCTGCTGTTCGCGATGTGCACGACTTTCCGAAGACGGGCATTGTGTTCAAAGACATCACGCCGGTTTTGAATGATCCTGTCTTGTTCCGCGCTTCGATTGATTTGTTCGTCGAGCGATGCCGCGAGAAGCGTGTCGACAAGATCGTCGGCATTGATGCACGCGGATTTCTGTTCGGATCGGCCGTGGCATACGAACTTGGCCTTGGCTTCGTTCCCATCCGGAAACGCGGCAAACTCCCCTACCGTACTGATACCGCGAAGTACTCGCTGGAGTACGGCGAAGCAGAAATGGAAATGCACACCGACGCCCTGAAAGATGGCGAGCGGGTGGTCCTGGTCGACGATTTGCTTGCCACTGGTGGAACTTCGGCAGCCGCCGCGGTTCTTATCCGAAACACCGGCGCGAATCTGCTCGAAGCGCAATTTTTGATTGAGCTGGAATTTCTCGAAGGCCGAAAACGACTCCACCCGACGACGGTCACGTCGTTCCTCAAATACTGAGCTGCCTCACGCGACGCCACGCGCGTGTATCGCCGCCGGATTTGCGGGCGTCGCAGGATTTTGGCTTTTGGATTTGCGATTCTAAATTGCCCCACAACACCTGGATTAATGAAAGCGTCTCGAGAGCTGGAGAAAGTTTTGGCACACGCCGAAACCCGCCTTGCGCCCACAGGTAGCCGACGCCCCACCGAAGTTCTCCCGCTCTATAAAAAATTTTTGAAGGTTGAAGAACACCGGCTGCGGCTGAGGCATCAGGCTGGCGGAGGCGGACGGGAAATTTGCACACTGCGCTCGGAATTGGTTGATGTTCTGTTGCGATACGTGTTTGGCGCCGCATCGTCCGCCGCGGCCCGGGGCAACGGCGATGCTGAAGTGCCCCTCGCGCTAATTGCCCTTGGCGGATATGGCCGCGGCGAGCTCAATCCGTTTAGCGACGTCGACGTTATGCTGTTGCACCAGCAGCGCGCAGAAGTTTCGCCGCACCTGGAGGAGATGGTAAACCAAATCCTTTATCTGTTGTGGGACAGCGGATTCAAAGTCGGACACTCCACGCGTTCGATCAAGGAAGCCATTGCGCAGGCCAACAATGACATGCACACAAAGACCGCCATGCTGGAGGCGCGGTTTCTCGCCGGTAACGCAAAGCTGGCGAAACAATTCAGGAAACAATTTCGTTCGAAATGCGTCGCCGGATACGAGCGCGATTATGTGGAGCGACGGATGGACGATCAGATCGCCCGGCACAAAAAATTCGGAGACAGCGTTTACATGCAAGAGCCGAACCTGAAGAGCGGCTGTGGCGGATTGCGCGATTATCAAAATCTGCTTTGGATCACCTACTTCAAGGAGGGTTCGCTAAGCACGAATCAACTCGTCGGAAAAGACTGGCTAAGTGAAAGCGACCAGCGCCGAATCGAGCGCGCATATGATTTTCTTCTGCGCCTGCGCACAGACTTGCACTACGCCACCGGGCGCGCCACCGACATACTGCACATGAATTTACAGGAACAAATCGCAACCCGCCTCGGCTATTCTCCGCGCAAAGGCCAGCTTCGTAGCGAAGCGTTAATGCGGGACTACTACAACCACACTCGAAATATCCTGCGGGTAACGGAACGGATAACGCAACAGTTCGTGAGCGGTCACGTGACGAGTAAAACCCGCGCTCTTTTCAGCTTTCTCCCGTTAACGCGGGGCCATAAGACTCCGGTCGGTGATTCCTTTTTTATTCGAACCAAGCAACTGTACCCGGCACGCCGCGATGTCTTTCGTGATGACCCCGAACAGATGATGCGCGCTTTTCAATTAGCACAGGAGCGTAACCTCGATTTCAGCCCGGAGCTGGAAGACTTACTGAGCAGAAGCCTGCGCCACGTCACTCGGACGTACCAATACGCGCGCGGACCGCGTGCAATTTTTATATCGATGTTGTCTCAGAAAGGCAGACTGGGCCGGATCCTGCGAATGATGCACCGGGTCGACTTTCTTGGCCGATATATTCCTGAATTTGGCCAGCTCACCTGTCTTGTTCAGCACGAGTTCTTGCACAGGTATACGGCCGATGAGCACACACTGGTGTGCATCGACAAACTGGATGCATTGGCTACGACCGCCGACCCGAAGCTAATTCCTTATCGCAAATTGTTTGAACAACTCGCGGATCCGCTGGTTCTGTATCTCGCCCTTCTCCTCCACGACAGCGGCAAGGCTGTGGGTCGGCCGCACTCCGAAGCCAGCGCTCTGTTCGCGCAGCGCGTCGGCTCCCGCCTGCAATTGTCCTCGGAGCAGCGCAAATCCCTGATTCGCCTTGTCGACCATCACCTCACCCTCTCCATGATGGCGCAGCAACGGAACCTCGATGATCCGGCGACAGTCATGGAATTTGCCCAAACTGTAAAAGACCAGAAGAACCTCGACGCTCTGATGTTGCTAACTCTCGCTGATGGCCAGGGCACAAGCCCAGATTCGTGGTCGGACTGGAAGGAATCGCTGGTGTGGCAATTGTTTCACCAGACATCACGTTATCTCGCCGATCGAAAGTCCTACAACGAACAAACCAGAATTGCGCGCGAGAGCTTGCGCGGATCCGTTGCCGCGAATCTTTCACCAGACTACGCGGAGGAAGTCGAAGCGCATTTCGAATACATGCCGGATCAGTATTTCCGCGCGACTGGCGTGCCGGAAATAGTCGAGCACGTGAAGTTGTTCCGTTCGTTTCTGGAGAACGTTTCCAGTGCGAAGGAATTTTCCCTCGCTCCGGCGGTAAAATGGAAGATCGTGCCCGAGCAAGGCCACACGGTGATGACCTTCTGCACGTGGGACCGCGAACGGCTCCTCGCGAAAATAGCGGGCTCATTTTCAGTTGTGCCGTTGAACATTTTAAGCGCCGACGTGTTTCCGCGCAGCGATAACACCGTGCTTGGCGTTTTCCGCGTGTGCGACACGAAAGCGCAGCCCGTTTCCAATCAGCGCGATTTTGAACTGGTAGAGCAAACGTTACGTCGAGCACTGGAGGACGAGAGCTTCGATTTCGTCCCCTCCATCGAAAAAGCGAAGCGCTCGAGCCGTCGCGCCGCGCTGGGAATTGAATTTCCGACTCGCATCGCGATCGACAACAAAACGCATCCCACCTATACGCTGGTTGAATTCCAGGCCCCGGACCGGATTGGTCTGCTTTATGACGTGCTGAGTTGTCTGTTTCGCGAAAATGTGCTGGTGCCGCTATCTCGAATTAACACCCAGGCTGGAGCGGCTATCGACACATTGTACGCCATAGATGCGTCCAACCACGCGAAGATTACCGATTCGCAACGGATCCGAACCATTCAGCAACATTTGAAAGACACGATTCTGAGCGGCGCCGTAAAACCGTAGAGAAAACACGAGCGTTCTTCTGCTGTGCTGCGAATTCTTTTGACTTCATGAACGCTTTGATTCTTGCTGCCGGCTACGCAACCCGCCTTTACCCACTTACACTGAACAAAGCGAAACCGTTGCTTGTCGTCGGCGGCAAGCCGATCATCGAATGGCTGGTCGACAATCTCTCCGGCATTCGCGACTTGGAAACGATTTACATCGTGACCAACGACAAATTCGCTGCGGACTTCCAGGCTTGGAGTCAAAGCTATCAAATGCGTCATCCTGAGTTCAGGTTCAAGATCGTAAACGACGGTTCGAAGAGCGATGACGATAAACTGGGCGCAATCGGGGACATCAATTTCGTCGTCACCCATGAGAATCTTTCAGACAGCAGCCTGTTGATAGCGGCCGGCGATAATTTGTTCACCACTCCACTGGCAGATTTCGTGGCCTATGCGCGGAACACGGAGGTAACCGTCGCGGTTTTCGATGTTGGCGACTCCGAAGCGATCAAGAAGTATGGCAACGTGGCCGTTGATGCGGAAGGAATCATCACCCGGTTCGAGGAAAAACCAAAAAAGCCCGAGGGAACACTCGCCGCGATCGCGTTATACTATTACTCGCCCGCAGTTCTGTCGCTGTTGAAAACCTATCTGGACGCGGGAAATAATGCAGATCAACCCGGCCGTTTTGTGCAGTGGCTATACAGCCGTAAGCCGGTGAAGACGTTCGAGATCAAAGGCCAATGGCTCGATATCGGCAGCAAAGAAACGCTCGAGAACGCGGACAAAGTCCTGAGTACGCAGCGTTAAAACGTGAATCGTGAATCGTTTCACACCGATGTAACAATGTAACGATCACGGACCTACTTCAGCCTTCCTTCATCAAACTCAATCAGATCGAAATAAGTCCGGATATCTTTGCGGCCGTCGCCGCCGGCTTCTTTGAGAAAATGCAAAAAGCGCGCCTTTTTTGCAGCGGTATCCGGATGGCGTGAAATCATGGCCTCGTTCCATTCTTCGATCGCTTCTGGCATATGTTGCTCTCCATTTTTCTGCACCCAGGCGAGAATTGCCTGGTCATCATCGAACTTGTTGGCGATCTCTTCAAACGCGTCACCGTCGATCTTCAGAAATGCGAGTAAATGTTTGTCGAACCCGACAGTTTTATAGTTGTAACCGTCAAGCAAACCTTTGCGGTGCAGCCGCGCCTTGTCGATCAGACGCGGCAGGTGCACGTAGCCGCCGAGTCTCTGGTAAGGACTGCGTGGATGCAGTCTACGCATGGGGATGGATGATCGCTACGTTGCCGGCAACGGCCGCGCTACTGCATCCTGAAAACCTGGCTCGGTTCGACGCAAAGCGGGCGCCTGTTGCTGCGAAATCAGTTCTGCCTGTGCCAAGTTCGCCTGGCCGATGGCGAGTTGGCCGGAAAAGATTCCGCCTTTCTCAACGCTGATCGCCCTCGCAGTGACGTCAGCCTCCAGGCAACCTTTTCTATAAACTGTCACTGATTGCGCAATGATCTCTCCGGACATCCTGCCTTTAATCTCGATCTGCTCCGCCCGGATCGTCCGGAAACAGTGAACGTCGGCCTTCCGATCCACGACCACCAGCCGGGCACTGATCCGGCCCGGCATTTTCCCCGAGTAGTTAATTGTGGCCGTATCGCATTGGAGATTGCCGCGGAGCCTGCCTTCGATCAAAGCGGATTGGCACACCACACTGCTGCTACCAAGATCGCCTTTGCCGGAAAGATATACGTTACCGCGGGTGCGAATGCTTCGACTGAAGCCACTAGTGATTTTGTAATCACGCAAGTCAATGTGTGCGCTGCAGGACGGACAGATTGTAGACGTCGCTGCGCCAGAAACCTGCTGTTTGCGTTTACATTCGAAACACTCGATAACGCAATTGGTTTGCCGTTTCCAAAAATCCTCGAGCTTTCCGAAGATAGATGAGGAAGTCTCCGGCGCGGGCGGTTCTTCAGCCGTCCGCAGCTTCAGGCCAGGCTTCGGTGCAAATGGAGTAAAAGAGCGGCCGCACTGGCGGCAAATCGAACTCTTAGCCGCCGCATATTCCATCTGCTTGAAGCCGCAGTGCGGACATTCCGCACTGACTTTTGCAGGCGATGGACTGGACACCGTGTACTTGCCGAGACCTTTCTTTTACGCTCGCACTCCGAAGGCCGCTTTGATCGGCTCGCTGGACCGCACAACTTCAGGGCGCGGCGCAGACTTTGCAGAAACGGCTCCGGTGGTGACTTCCGATTTCCCGATAAAGGTTGCCCCTTCTTCAATCACAAGACGCGCCGCTTTGAGATCTCCCTGCAACACGCATTTGGATTTCAGCTCGCAGCGCTCGGCAACAGTGATATTGCCATGCACCTTGCCATAGACAGTGATCGATTTGGTTTTGACCTCACCCCGAATTTCAGCGTTTTCACCGACTGTCAAAACGCCGTCTGAGTTGATGTCACCTTCGACTTTGCCGTCGATGAGCAGTTCTTTCTGGAACTTGATCGAGCCTTTGATTTCGACATCGCTCGAGAGGATGTCTTTGCCTCCGTGGTCTGCCATAGGATTGGGTTTTGGATTTGGATTATCGATTATGGTTGGTTTTGGTGCTGGCTCTTCGCGGGTCGCAAAATGCTGGGTTTCGTCTGGAACCCGATTGCGCGGTTCTTCTCGAATTGGGGGGGCCGGCTTTTGCGGGACGAATCTTTTGAGCATCTGGTAGTAATGTGACACTCACCGATGCCTGTCAACGGATTCTCTTTTGTGAGTGAAAAGTTTTTTTACTTTTCACCGCTCTCTGATCACTCGGTAGAGTTTTCCTATTCGGTTTTGCGCAAAAAACCGCAGGAACAGCGGTGCCTGGCTGGGTGTTCGATCTAAAACGCGACACAGCGATTCACCAGGAACTGGCTCCTTCAGAATACTCGCGGAGTTTTGTGCGACGCGCTCGAAATCGTAGGCGAAAACCCACGCGACGTGGTCTTTCTCCAGAATCTCGCGCGCCTTTTCCAAATCCTGTGAAAGAAAAAATCGCGCGCTATCCTCAATCCCGTTGAGACTTTCATGTGAACTTCCTGCGACTCCCGGTTGCCCGGACCAATAGGCAATCGACGGCGATAACCACCACGGTGCGAGAAACGGACGAACCGAAGGCGAGCGCAAATGGAGCGCGAGATCTCGAAGTTGCGTCGATTCAATCCGCCTTTCCATACGTTTTGCCAGTTGCCCCTCATCCGGCCAGAGCCGTGCATCCCAGTCCTGCAAAATCGGAAACAGCGACAACACAAAGGCAATCCAGACCGCGGCGCGTGATTGGATCGGCGCAAGCAGTGACGGAAGCGCGAGCACATAAAGCAGAACAAAAAAATATCCCCAGCGCGCCTGCCAGATCGTGAGGAGATACGTGGTAATTAAAAGCGCAAACAGAGGTGAGGCATGCACGCCGTGCGCGCCGCCTGTTCGCATTCTTGCGCTGATCCACATCAGAACAGGCGCGATCACCAGGAGGTACCCGCACCAGTGCAGCCACACTGGATTCAGGGGTGACACATTTGCGAGTTCGCCGATTGTGCTCGCCCATTGTCTGAAGTGACTGTTGGGCTGAAGAACGGCGAACGACGGGACACGCCGTTCGATCGCCAAGGCGATCGCGATTACCACTACGAACGCGATCCAACCTGCTCGACGCTCCGGCGCAACAATCGAGCGGCGATTCAGCACAAGCGTTGTCGCCATCAACAGCATAAAGAGCACAATCGGCTCGTAAGCTGAAACCCAGATCGCCATCCCCCACGCCAGCGCAGCCGTGACAGACCATGCGCGCAGACTCGTTGGTATACGTGATTCACGTATAGCATCGCTGGTCTCGCAAGGAGCGCCGCCTTCCAGTCCGCCGTGCAGATTAGACCTCCTTGGCCAACTATTCGCCTGCAGGTCTTGGAAACTCCATTCGGCACAAATCCCTACCGTCACCAGCAGGAGCAGCAGTGATTGATGATCCGGCCTGCCAAGTTCCGTTCCATGCACAAGCATCGGGCTGATCGCATACAAAATCAGCATGAGCCAGCGGTACCGGAACTTCATCCGTCGCGACCACCACCATAGAAACCATCCTCCCAGCAATGCAACCAACGGCGACACAAAGGCGCCGGCAAAATCGAGCGCATGTTCCGTGAACGGACTTAACAAAAACGACAACGCCGCGACCAGATAATCCAGCGGTGCGGTCGTATGTGGCGTGGTGCCCTCTGGAAAATCCTCAAACGCATGGTGCCGGATGATGATACCCGGTTTTTCTCGCACGATTTCCGCGCGCGCCATCCGCGCATAGCAATCGGCATCGGTGAAATAAACGTTACCCGCGACGAACACATCCTGATAATTCGCACAACGCGTCACCAGGATGAGGACGGTGAGGACAGCAACCTCAAAAATGATCAACGCAAAACGTCCAACGCGTCGCACAAGACCGACAATTGCAAATCGGCGATCGAAAATCGAAAATTAAAATGGGCCCGCCAGGATTCGAACCTGGGACCAAGGGATTATGAGTCCCCTGCTCTAACCGCTGAGCTACAGGCCCAATTTACGAGGGAAAGAGGCAATCTTGCTCTCGCCCAAGAGCAACTTTTGATACTGGCATTTGATACTGTCCCATGCTTTCAAGAAATTCGGCTCCAGAGCAGACATGGAAGCGATCTGGCGAGAACCTCGTCAAATATACTCCCTCCGGCACATACTACGTTCGAGTGCGGGTCGCGGGCAAGTTGCACGTCAAGTCCCGTGAGACGCCGGTGCTGACGGTCGCGCGT
>JAICUQ010000254.1 GCA_025935755.1 Chthoniobacterales bacterium
CCGGTGTTTAGCCGTTTATTGATAACTCGAACGGGATGGCGCGAAGTTTTTTGGAACGCTATTGCCTGCTTCAGCGAGTCGTCGGTGGAGGCGTCATTAACGATCACCACTTCGATGCCTCCCGGAATCGTTGTAGTATGGGAGTCCTCTACACTTTGCAGGCATTGCCGGATGTAGGTCCCGTAATTGTAAAGCGTGACGATGACTGAAACCGCGGGGGTACTGCCATCAAAACGCGAGTTGTCGATTGTTTGAAAAATCGCGCCGCCTTGTTCACGGGATTTTGTCTGCGCGTCGAACCGCTCGATGTAACCGCGCCGCCTATCCGACACGATGGCGACGCGTCTGGCAGTTTCCGCTGGATCTGTGGAGGTCCTGCCGTCTGATACGGGTTCTCGATGTGCGGGATGAAACAGGTTCGCGATGTCTTCGCGCAGCGCTGAAAGGAGTAGCGTCACAGGTTTAGGCGACAGACGTTTTGCCAATGACTCCGGCAACGGCTGGGCGAGCGAGGCGTTCTCGTTAGGCACGAAGTCCGGGGTGGTATGCAGAGGACTGCCCGCCCCGCCTTCATCGTGTTGCACCTCGTTCGTTAGCCGCCGAAGGAAAGCGCGGCAATTTTCTCTCTGAGTAAAAGACTGGCGCACGAAGCCATAAGCCGCTTCGGCGATCGCCTGCCGCTCCTCCTCGTGATCGAGATAGTATTCACAGCACGAGATCAAGTCGTCTGCCTTCGCCATTACGAAATGCTTACCGGGGACAAGCGGCTCGAAGCCTTCGCAAGTCTCAGTCACCAGGCAGCAGCGATTCGCTATTGCGATCAGTGCCCGGTGCCACTCGAAATATTTCAACTCCGAGTAATGAACGTTCAGTAAGATCTTTGCGCGCCGCAAAAGGGCGTTGCGTTCCGCAACGGGCAAATAACTTCGCGTTTCTTCGGTCTTCGCGAAACCGATTGGGACAAATCTAATGTGGCAGTTACGTCCCGCGAAGAAATCAGCGTTCGCGGCGAAGAACTCCTCGCGCCGATCGGTCATCGCAGCCAGAACACAGATATCGAGGTCTCTTTTGGATTTTGTTGTTACGCCACTTTGTTCCAGCAGAGGATCGTAGCCCAGTGGCAGGTGGAAACATGGCAGGCCACGCGCCCGATAAGCAGCCACGCCGGATAAATGAATGTCGAGCATCGCGCGCGCATGAGGCGCAACAATGAGATTGCTGTCGAACCATTCGCTTTCGGGTTGTTCCGTGCCGAGCAGCAGCAGGTGATTCGTTAGGCGTTGCATCTTCTCCCAGGGAAGTTTGTCCCTTAGGAACAGGTTGAAAAACTCATGAGGCGTAACAACAATCTGAATTTTGCCGTCTTCGGTTTTGCCGGCTGGAATTTGATCGATCAAAAGCTGTGCTTCACATCCCGCAGCGCGGAAACCCCCGCAAAGTAACTCAGCGATCTCGCGGATAAACAGATTCGACTTAGAAGTAACAAACAAATCAACCCTCTTGAACTCTGTTGAACTGGGAACGGCGCGGAACTTTGGAAGTTCTTCCCGTGGTAAACTGTTCTCCAGGTGGCCAGGCGCAAGTGGCTGAACCGATTTTAGAGTATCTTTTCTGTTGCCGGCAAAAACTTCCGCGAAATAGCTGGACAAGAACCGTTCGACGCGCGGCAGCCCGATCCGACCGAGAAAGTTAAGAGGAAAGGTCCAAATATCGGTAACAAAGATTGGTCGCCAGGTTTTTTGATGGTCCTGGACTTCGATCGTGATTCCACTTCGCCCGGCCGGCAGCTCAAGCGACAAAAGAAAGCCGCTTTGCCCCGCTTCGGGCAAATCGGGGTAAGCAGCCGCGATGAGTGGTCGCGACCTTTTGCGGCGTGCTCGAAAAATAGATCGCCGCCATAGCGCGCCGCGAACGACTCCACGAATTCCATGAATGGGTTGGCCTCGACGATGTAACAACCAGCCAGTGATCTTGATTCGGCTGTTGAAACTGAGCCGTTCTGGCGACGCATCGAAACGAAACGCGTAATCTGCGACTGCCGTTTGCTCTTTTTTCAATTCGGTCATCGTCGGCTCAGTATGACTGCAATTAGACGCAGTTAAGCGGTGGCATCCTCCCATGGCTTGGTCGTGCGAGGCGGAAAAGCCAGAGTGAAGAGATTTTCGTCGAGCGAGAGGTTGGGATTGTAAAATGGATCGCGCTTTAAATGGTCGCCCCATTTCGATTTCATATAATCGACTTCCGCTAGAAATCGGATTTGTTTCGGTTTGCTATCATCGAAACCTCGACTGGCGGACTCGTGATGAATCAATTCTGCGTAAGGCGTCCACAGAATGCGGTAGCCGGCTTCACGCAACCGCAAGCACAAATCGATGTCATTAAAAGTGACTGCCAGATTTTCGTCGAACCCTCCGACTTGTAGATAAGCTTCCCGCTTTACCACGGCACAAGCAGTTGTTACCGCGGAGATATCCTGGGCGAGATGTGCACGAGCAAAGTAACCCGGGTCGCCTCGTCGAAGACCAATATGCGCGTGACCAGCAATGCCACCGGCTCCCAGGATGACTCCGCCATGCTGGATCGTCCCATTGGGATACCAGAGTCGTGAGCCAACCATTGCTACTTTGGGTTGCAATGCGCGGCTCACCATCTCGCTGAGCCAGTCCGGATGCAGCACTTCTACGTCATTATTAAGGAACGCTATTACTGAGCCGCGAGACAATTGGACGCCGATGTTATTCAGGCGGCTGTAATTGAATGGCTCTTCGATTCGCTTCACCCGAACGCCATTACGTTTTTGCAGCTCCGCGAGGAATTCCAAGGCTTCAGGATCGTGGCTTTGATTATCAAGCAGGATCAGCTCGTACGTGGAGTAATCGGTCTTTTCGAAAATGCTAATCACGCACTTCTTCAAGGATGAAACCTGATCTCGTGTCGGGATGATGATGGAAACCATCGGCGGTTCGTTAGGCAATGTGTATTTGGTTTGTA
>JAICUQ010000070.1 GCA_025935755.1 Chthoniobacterales bacterium
CCTTCATTTTTGCCGTCAAGAGAATTTTTTTTTGAAAATTGAAAATAAAATTCATTTTTTTCTTGTCGCTTTTCCAACTGATTTCTAGTCTCAAGCCAGCTGGCGAGGACGACCGCAACGGGGTGTGAATAAGTTGTGAACATGTTTCAGAAAATGCCAGCGGCAAGAATGAACAACCGGCAAAACTCCTCCACGGAACAATTGATTGCGACCGCGCGCGCAGATCGTCGCAAACGTGCATCGCTCGAAGCAATCAGCCATTTCCCCTCGTATTTACGCCTTTTTGACAATTTTTTTGCACCGTTAATCTCGGAATTACGCTGGCGATCAAGTCGATTATCCACCAGCTGCCGGGGCAAATTTCCCGCGGCACAGGCGCATGTGGCGTTTCTGTAACACTGTTAACAACTTCGGTATGGACAAACAATGCGCGCAACTGTGGCAACGATTGTCGACTGCTCTTAAGCCACAGATAAGCGCCGACAGTTTTAAACGCTGGTTCTCTGCCGTCGAGTTAGTGGAGGCAAAGGAAAAGTCGATCACACTGACTGTTCCGAATAATATTTACCAGCTCTGGATCGAAAGTAATTATATGCCCGCATTGCAGAATGCGATTGTTGCCACCTTTGGCGGCCCGCGTTGTGTGAAGTTTTGCGGACCTTCGGACGCTCGCGCACAAACATCAGCGGAAGATTCGGCCAGCAGGACAGACGCGCTGCCCACGCCGCAACCGGACGCGCGACCCGGTGCAACCGTTCCCGGGCTTAATCCGCGAAACACCTTCGAATCTTTCGTGGTGGGTCCCAACAATGAGATCGCGCATGCTGCGAGTCTCGCCGTCGCGCAAGCACCGGCGCGCACATACAATCCCCTGTTCGTTTATGGCGGTGTCGGTCTCGGCAAGACGCACCTTATGCAAGCCATCGGCCAATTTGTGTGGGCGAAGAGGAAAAACGTAAAGGTGATCTACGTCTCCAGTGAGCTGTTCATCAACGAATTCATCGATGCGATCCAGCACAGTAATCTGGTCAAGTTCCGAAAGCGTTATCGGCAGGCCGACCTGCTTTTGATTGACGACATCCAATTCCTCGGCGGCAAGGAGCGTTCGCAGGAGGAATTTTTTCACACGTTCAACACGCTTTTTGACGGACATAAGCAGATCGTGCTTTCCAGCGATCGGCCTGCATCAGAAATCGCAAATCTGGAGCATCGCCTGGTTTCGCGCTTTGAGTGGGGCCTGACCGCCGAGCTTCAGCCGCCGGATATCGAAACGCGGCTGGCCATTTTGCGCAAAAAAGCGAACAGCATGCAGATCAAATTGCATGAAGATGTTTTTCAGTTCCTCGCCACTCGTATCCGGACCAACGTGCGTCGCCTGGAGGGCGCACTCATGCGGGTCGCTTCGTTCGCATCGCTCAGTGGCAGGGAGCTGACAAAAGAAACCGTGGAGCATTTGCTAAAGGACATTCTGCAGGAAGAAGGACGGCAATCGATCACGATCGAACAAATTCAAAGGCGCGTAGCAGAACACTTTGACGTGCGCCTTGCCGATATGACGAGCAAGCGACGCCCGGCCAGCATCGCTTTTCCACGTCAGGTGGCGATGTTTCTGGCACGTGAGCTTACAAAAGCTTCTTTGAATGAGATCGGCGACGCATTTGGCGGGCGCGACCACGGCACGGTGCTGCACGCCTGCAAACTGGTGAAGAAACGAATGACCGAGCAGGACAATATTCGCCAGACAATCTCGTACATTGACAGCTCGCTCCAGCGGTGATGTGCAGCTGTCATTCCAGCGGATCGCGCAGACGCGGGAGGAGTCGAGGCTGCAACGCAGCAGACGAAGTCAGCGAGGCCAGGCTTTCAATCCCGTTGGACTCGAAAACCTGGCGCCGGGTCGCGCCACTTCGCTCGGGAGAGCGGCGAGAGATTGCGGTTGCCGAATAAAATCGAAAGCTTTACATCTTAGGCTGCTTTGGTGGTCACCATGAAATTTAGCGTTACAAAGGAAAAACTCCTCGAAGCCCTGCAACAGGTGCAAAACGTAGTGAGCACGCGCACAACGCTGCCCATTCTTTCCAACGTTTTGCTGCAGGCTAACGAGACCGAATTGTATCTCACAACCACCGATCTGGACGTTGGCGTGCGCGGCACTTGCGAAGCGCATGTGGACAAAGAAGGAGCTACGACGCTGCCCGCGCGCCGTGTCTTCAATATCATTCGCGAACTGCCTTCGAGCGAGATCCAGATCGATGTTGATGGCAAAAATGCCGCGTCCATCCGTAGCGGCCAAAGCTTCTTTAAGATCCTCGGTTTGCCGGAAGACGAATTTCCGCCGCTGCCCAAATTCGAGGGGGCGAAAGTGGTCACGATTCGCCAGAAAGATTTGCGCGACGGACTGCGCAAAACTTCGTACGCGATTTCTACCGATGAGACTCGGTACGTGCTGAATGGCGTTCTGTTCAGTTTCAAGGACAACAAACTCACACTTGTCGCGACGGACGGACGGCGGCTCGCCATGGCTGAAATCGAACTGGAATTTCCCCGCAGCCACGAATCCGACCTGATAATTCCGACCAAAGCGGTCACGGAATTACAGCGTCTGCTTACCGATGACGGCGACGTGAAAGTGAGCATGAGCAATGGCCAGATTGCATTCGATCTCAACAAAACGTTACTGGTGTCCAAATTGATCGAGGGCAATTATCCGAACTATAAGCAGGTCATTCCAGGCGAGGCGAAAGAGCGCGTAAAACTGGAACGCGAAATGTTTTTGAATTCGCTCCGGCGCGTTTCGCTTCTGGCGAGTGACAAGTCGCACTCGGTGAAACTGAATTTCAGCAAGAACAATCTCGATATCACCGCGAACACACCGGAAGTGGGCGAGGCCAAGGAATCGCTCGCGATCGCGTATAAGGGGCGCGAGTTTTCGATCGCGTTCAATCCGGAGTTTCTCATGGCGCCGCTGCGAGCGCTCACCGAGGATGAAGTCTTTCTTGACCTGATCGACGAGATGAGCCCCGGCGTTCTAAAAATTCAAACGCCGTTCCTGTACGTGCTCATGCCGATGCGCATCAGCTCGTGACGTAACACAGGCATCCCTGCCTGTCCTGTCCACCAGGCATCGTTGCCTGGTGCTTTTGCAGGAAACTCGAAGCTGCCCTTCGAATCGCATTGGAACTCCGGCTACAAAAGGCGTCGCTGCGGCATTGCTGATTGTACCATCATCAATTCGGTCACGTTCTCGGGGGTAAGTAAGCCAACCAGGCGCTTCATGCGATCCAACACCGGCACGGCCGGGCAATCAGACTCCTGCATAATCCGGAAGGCGTCCTCAAATCGCGTGCCGGTTGTGACCGTCGGGATATCGCGCCGCATCACATCGCCTACCTGAAGGGTTGGATCGTTTTTGCGAAGGGCGGCAATGAGATCGTGACGGGTCAATAAACCCGCGACGTTCCCGGTTGCGTCCACCACTGGAAAATCGTGCTGCGAGGTCGCAAGCAAAGCGTCCACCGCTTCCTCGAGGGTCGCGTCTGCAGCCAGCGTGCGGAAGTCGCGCACCATCGCGCTGGAAACCGGAAAACGGCGCGACACGTCTTTCATTTGCGCCAAGGCGGCCTCTTGCGTTGCGCCAATGTAAACGAACAGGGCAATGAAGATCAGGAATGGATTCCATAGCAGTCCGACAAACCCAAAGATGAATGCAAAGCCCTGCCCGACGGTAGCAGCGACTTGCGTTGCGCGGGCATAGCTCATGCGCGTCGCAAGCAGTGCGCGCAGCACCCGTCCCCCGTCCATCGGAAATGCAGGCAGCATGTTAAACAGCAGCAACATGACATTCATCGTGAACAACAAGTCCGGGATGCTGTTTTTGGTGCTGAGCGGAAAATCCCATGAACCACCGCCGATGAACGCACCCATCGCGATGAGTGCAGTCACAGCGGGACCTGCTACGGCAATGACTAGTTCCTGCACTGGCTCGTCGGGAATGCGCTCCAGTCGCGCCACACCGCCGATGGGCAACAAGGTGATGTCAGGTGTATTTATTCCGAAAGCTTTTCCAGCCAAAGCATGCCCGAACTCATGCAGCACCACGCACGCAAACAACAACAGAATAAACAGGACACCACCCACCGCCGCCGACGAGCCGCCGCGCGTATAATATGCGAATCCGATCCACGCGATTAGCAGCACGAAAGTGATGTGAATCCGCAATTGGATTCCCGCGACACGAAGGATTGGAATCGACCAGCCCATGCGAAGTTACTCTCCTCTGTGATTAAATCGCGCGCCAGCACGGATTGAGCGCGTGGAGTGTTGGAGTAATGGAATAGTCGAGTCATGGGACTTTGCAGTGAGTTGATACCGTCACGTCATCGCTTCAATACTCCACTACTCCAATGATTTTCGATGTTGCCATCGTTGGCGCCGGGCCAGCCGGATCGAGCTGCGCCTCGTTTTGCGCGATGGCCGGATTGCAATCCGTTGTACTCGAGCGGGAAAAATTTCCGCGCGAAAAAGTGTGCGGCGACTGTTTGAATCCTTCGTGCTGGCCCGTGATAAAGCGGCTCGAATTGAAGCAACAGGTTTGGGATTTGCCGCATTCCAACCTGGGCTCAGTCACGTTCATCGCGATCGATGGGCAGAAAGTCATGCTCGATCTTCCATCAGTAGCCGACTGCGAGATCTCGGTAAAACGGAGCCTGTTTGACGACCTGCTTTTGAAGCGTGCTCGCGAGCTCGGCACAAAGGTCTACGAGGAAACTACCGTCACAGCGTTGACCAAAAACGGCCATTGGAAGATTGACACTGCGTCAGGCCAGGCATTTCACGCGCGCTTCTTGATCGGCGCCGATGGACGGAACTCTACAGTGGCGCGTTTATGCAATTTGTTGCCGCGTCCCGCGCGAGAGCGGGTGGCGTTGCAGGCGCATATCACACTGCCGCCGAATTTTGGGAATCGCATCGTTTTACAATTTTTGCCCGAAGGTTACTCGGGCCAGGCACCAGTAAATGACAATCAGTTGAATCTCTGCCTGGTCGGCACGCCGCCGGCAATTTCCAGGTTACGCCATTGGGCAGAGCGCCAATTTGATCTGCCTGCAAATCAGCCGTGGCGAACGATCACGCCACTGACCCGTTCGCCCGTTGCATCCCCTCATCAAGACCTGTTTTTCATCGGCGATTCAGCTCGCGTGGTTGAGCCGTTTACGGGAGAAGGAATTTATTATGCGATGCGCTCGGGCGAACTGGCCGCCGACGCGATCGCCCGGATTCTTAAGGGTGATAATCACCCGCGCATATTGAGAAAATTTCGCCGCGCTCACGCTGGCATGTATCGCGGCCGATTATGGATTAATCGCCTCGCCCGCGCGGCAGTTTTGCGGCCGCAGCTCGGTTCGTTTTTTGTTCACGCTGCGCGAATTAATCCGTCGATACTGAAATTGCTGACCGCAAAAATTACATCGGCTCCGCTGCGATAACTTCTGAAACCAGTCCAGGACAAAACAAAAGGTGGAACGCGTTGTCCTCAACGCGTTGGGCTGCGCCTTCGGTTCCTCTTCCCATCGGCTTCGGAGAAGCCGATCCACCTTGGAACATCTAAAGCGCTACGTCGCTTGAAGAGTTTTGCCGACTAGCAACTTACGTGTGCACTGCCGATTGCCGCGCCGCTTTCACGGTGTTCGCCATCAGCATTGCGATCGTCATTGGCCCAACTCCACCCGGGACCGGCGTAATGGCCGTGGCTTTCTTTGAGACCTCGTCGAATGCAACGTCGCCTGCCAGGCGGTAACCGCGCGGGCTCGCCGCGTCTTCAACACGATTGATTCCCACATCAATAACCACTGCGCCTTCGCGGATGTGATCGGCTTTCAGGAATTCTGCTCGTCCAATGGCGGCAACAACAATGTCCGCCGATCCAGTGATCTGCGGAAGATCGCGACTGCGCGAATGCACGACCGTCACCGTCGCGTTGCCGTTCTTGTTTTTTTGCATGAGCAGCAGGGCCAAAGGTTTCCCAACGATCATGCTGCGGCCGAGGACCGCAACGTGCGCGCCATTGATTTCGACTCCGCTTTCCAGAAGCAACCGTTGCACCCCGAGCGGTGTGCACGGCACAAACCCGCTCGCGTCCTCCAACACGAGCTTCGCCACATTTTCCGGGTGGAACCCATCCACGTCTTTCTGCGGGTCAAGGGCGCGTACGATTGCGGCTTCGTCGATATGCCCAGGGGGCGGCGATTGAACAAGAATCCCGTGAATGGTCGAATCGCGGTTCAATTCTCCGACCCGCTTAAGTAGTTCACTTTGCGTGGTTGAAGCTGGCAGCTCGAGTTTGACCGAATGCAAGCCAAGCTCGCGGCACATCTTGTCCTTCGACCGCACATAGGCGCGAGATGCTGGATCATCTCCAATGAGAACTACGGCGAGACCTGGCGTGACGCCCCGTGTTTTCAGCTCTGCGATGTCAGCGCGAAGATCAGTGTAAACTTTTTCCGCCACGATGCGGCCATCGATAAGCTTTGCCATACGTTTGTGTGTCATTCGAGCGCAGTCGAGCCTGGAACGTAGCCCCGAAAACTTTCGGGGCGAGGCCAGGCTTTCAATCCGGTGGCTCTCCGTGACTCCGCGGTATTCTTCGACTTCGCTGTGTTGCGCTCAGGATGGCTGAGAGTCAGCGCATTTCAACCAGCGACATCATCACCTCCTGTAGGCGGAGGCGTTCGGCCTCAAATTCCTTAGGCGTACCCGTTGAATTGACGCGTTGGGGTTCGCTGATCAGAACACGCACTTTGCAAAATGGCTGCGGGATGATGAAGCGATCCCAACTTCCCAGCCTCCAGCAGCGCGAATATTCCATGTTCATCGGCAACACCGGCGCACCGGATTTCTGTGCCAGAAAAACGATGCCCGGGCCGAGTTCATAAGCCGGGCCACGTGGACCGTCGGGTGTGATGACGACGTCCCGGCCCGACGCAAGCTCCTGCGTGAGCTGAAGAATTGCGCTCGCGCCGAGGCGCGAACTGGAACCGCGAATCACCTCGTAACCAAAGCGGTGAATGGCATCGGTCAGTAAATCGCCATCGCGGCTGGCGCTGATCAAAGCTGCCCCGGGACGATTTGGAAAAAAACGGCGTAAGACCAACGGAAAAATCAGCAGGCGATTGTGCCAGAGAGCGCCGATGTAATTCTCCGTCACTGGCTTTCCGGCTATGCCGGCGCGATCGTCAATCTCGTAACGCAGCGTGCGCTCCCAGACTCGCAATAAACAAACTCCAAACGCGATTAGCCATCGCGCAACCCTGCCTTCGATCTTCAATTTTTGTTGCGCGAGGTTTTCGTCGACCCCTTTTCTTCACCCCAACGATATGCACCCTGGTTAGGCAATCCGATTTGGTCGAGGATGCGCGAAATCACTGTATCGACGACAGCATTTACGGAATCGGGCCGGCTATAGAAGGACGGAATCGCTGGAAGAACGATCGCGCCAGCCTCGAGCAAAGTCACAACGTTGCGGGCGTGAATTAAATTCCACGGCGTTTCCCGGGGCACCACAATCAATTTTCGCCGTTCCTTCAAAAAGACATCAGCCGCGCGCAACAGGACGCTGTCGCTGGCGCCGGAAGCAATTCGTCCCAGTGTGGCCATGGAACAGGGGACGATTACCATTGCGTCGAAACGCGCGGAGCCGCTCACGAACGGCACGTTCATGTCACTTTCAGAATGACGCCGCGCTGCCGCAGGAATTTTGAAATCCTCGAGTTCCTGCTTCGCAACCTGTCGCGCGTACGCGCTCATTACGAGATGCACCTCGTTTGCCACGCAATCGATTTGCTCAAGCAAACGTTGCGTATAAATCGCTCCGCTTGCACCAGTTGCGGCGATTACCAGTTTCATTCTGTCATTCCGAGCGAAGCGAAGCGTAGTCGAGGAATCCCGTGGGGCAACCAAACCACAAAGCTTTCCAGTTTGCGAGGCTCACTCCCATTTGAGATCAAGCTTATTCATTTGAACCAGCGCCGCCCATCTTGATTGCGGCGCCGCAAAATCGCAAGTGCGGCACGCGGATTTCATTCGCAAACGGACCCAACACGGTTGCGCTGCGTTTCTTTCTCAACGAAGCGTTTCGCCTCCATGCGCAACCATACGCTCACCGGAAACATCAAAGTCCACCGTGCGTTTCCGTCGAAGTTTCTTGGAAACCAACGGGATATCCTGGTGTATCTGCCTCCCGGTTATCGCCGATTCTCATGGCGACGGCATTCGGTCCTTTATTTGCAAGACGGACAGAATGTGTTTGACGCTGCTACGTCGTTCGGCGGCGTGGAGTGGGGTGTGGACGAGACAGCGGAACGCCTGATTCGCACCAAGTCCATCGATCCAATCATCATTGTCGCAGTCGCAAATACGGGTGAAGACCGTGTGCACGAATACACGCCTACTCCCGGCGTAATCGAAGCGAAGGGCAGACGCAAAAAACGCAGCCGCGGTTTGGCCCGGGTGTATGGGCGCTTTCTGATGGAGGAATTGAAACCTTTCATCGATCGGAAATATCGCACTCGGCGCGGTCCGACATTTACCGGATTAGGGGGCTCATCTCTCGGTGGGCTTGTGACACTGGCGATTGGTCTTTTGTACCCGCAAAAGTTCCGGCGGCTTATGGTGATGTCGCCGTCCGTTTGGTGGGATGATTTCGCGATTTACAGGTTGGTCGATTCCATTCAGCGAAAACCGCCATTGAAAATTTGGGTCGACACCGGCACAGCCGAACCTGGTTGGGAACAAACCCGCGAACTTTGCAAGCGACTAATCGAGAAAGGCTGGGAACCGGGCAAGGACATTCAGTACATGGAAGCCGACCGCGGCGATCATAGCGAAGGGGCATGGGCAGCGAGAGTGGAACCCGCGCTGCGGTTTCTATTTCCAGCAGGAAAATAAGTCTTCCGGTTTTGCGTCGCCGATCGGGCGGCGGCTACCACCCTGCTGCGGGTGGCGGTGGCGACGGATTCGGCGGCAATGGTTCTGGCGGAGGTGGCGGCGACGGCGGGGTTGGTCTCGGCGGTGACGGAATCTCTGGCATTGTGTTCCGATTACAGAATCGTTTTTACTGCAGCGGTTTGCCGTAAACCTGATAAACCCGAACAAAGCCGCCCACAAAATCCCAATCCTTCTGATACGAGAACGCGCGATCGTGTGAAGACCACGTGAGCTCACGCGGCGACTCTGGATGATTAGGATCATAGACCAGATAACGATCGACCCCGGGATTCGGTGATGAAGATTTCAGCTTATAAATCAGCACCGAGTGATTGATGCTGAACCGGGGATAGGTCGTTAGGAAGACGACGAATAACTCGCGGCGCGCCAAAGCGGCATTCAGCGCGGCATGAGTCCGTTCCTGGTAACCTTTGCCGTCTTCGAACATCATACGGGCGTTACTCATTCGAAAGTAGCTGGGCCAACCGTGACCGATGCTTAATTGCACGACTTCGCGACGCGCCTTGCTCATTTCCTTCAAGTCCTTGTATCCCGGGAAGACGATCCGTTGATTTTCCGGCAATGGCTTTCCCCAGGCAGCCTGCCGTGTCACATCACGGACTCGCGCCGCCAGCGACACGTCATCCAGGGGTTTACCTCGAGGCTCGAAGCGCGCGAATTTCTTAAACTGGGCCGCAGTGCGGGACATGACAAAGCAGTGACGATTGTATGCGTCTCGCTTTGTGCCGGAGGATTTCCGCAGAGAAGCGTGTCCTTCGTGGTATTCGAATACGGTTTGGTTCGCGAACGCGAAGGTGTCGCGATCGAACTGGAACTCCGGCGGCGTGCCGGCGCGTACGAATGTGACAGCCGCAAAGGCACACAGCCAGCAAGCCCCCACTGATTTGGCCCGGGTCCCCAGCATCACATCAACCGCGAACCGGGACAGTGACCGTTTTGCCTTCGGAAAACACGCCCAATCGCCGAAATCTTTGATATCGTCTTTCCAACAATTCCGCGACTGGAATTTGAGAAATTCGCTCCAGGTTTCGATGCAGCGCTTCACCGAGATTCGCGGCGGCAGAATCATAATCGCGATGCGCGCCGTTCTCTGGCTCGCGAATAATTTCGTCAACGACTTCCAATCTGAGAAGGTTCTGTGCAGTTAATTTAAGCGCCTCAGCCGCTTCAGCAGCATGTCGGCGATCTCTCCACAAAATCGCCGAGCATGCTTCCGGGCTAATCACCGAATAGTAAGCGTTCTCGAGAATCATTACGTGATCGGCGACGCCGATACCCAGCGCACCTCCGGAGCCGCCCTCGCCTATGACCGTCGCGATGATGGGAACGCGCAGCTTCATCATCTCGCGAAGGTTTACGGCGATTGCTTCAGAGATGTGACGTTCCTCCGATCCAATCCCTGGAAACGCGCCTGGCGTGTCGATGAGGGCAATGATCGGCATTCCAAATTTTTCGCCGAGACGCATCAGTCGCAGCGCCTTGCGGTAACCCTCCGGATGCGCGCATCCGAAATTGCGCATCACGTTCTCCTTGGTGTTCCGACCTTTCTGGTGAGTAATGACGATGCAACGCTGGCTGCCGAGCATGGCCATGCCACATGGCATGGCACGATCGTCGGCAAAGCGCCGGTCGCCGTGCAGTTCCACCCAGTTGCTAAAACAACGTTGAATGTAATCGAGCGCGAACGGCCTTTGGGTGTGTCGTGCGATCTGAACTCGCTGCCAGGCAGTCAGATTCGCGTACACGTGCCGGCGCGTTTCGCGAAGCTTTACTTCCAGTTCTTTCACCGCGGAGCCGAGATCGACGTCGTGCTTGGAAGAATGACTCCTCAAATCCTGCAGCCGCCGTTCCAGCTCAAAGACCGGTTTTTCGAAATCAAGCGGTTGCCATTCCATGAGGTTAAACCGTTGAAGTGTTAAACTGGAATCCCCCTGTTGTCATTCTGAGCGAAGCGAAGAACCTCTGATGTTTCTCAGGGTCGGCTTGCAGCGAGCCGATACCGAACATGTTTGAAAAACCTCGCCTCATTTTTCGCATTTGGTTGCTGTGCTCGACATGACAATTAGCAAACGGTTCAACGCATCACGCTTCAACGACCTTAGTCAATAATGGTTACAGGCGTAGTTTTGTTTACCAGCGTGCTTAGCTCTTCGAGATCAACGGCAGCTAAACCAAGACCGGTCGGCGGCGGCGGTTGGTCAAGATTGGGATGAGTTGCATCCGGCATCGCATACAAAGTATAAGCTGGTGCCCCCGCAAGCCTGATCCACTTTGCGCTGCCCAGATACTCCTTGCTTCCCAAACCAACGCGTTTGCCATCTTTCCAAGCCATCGTTTCGGCAACTTTCGCGTTGATTTTTGCTGGCTGCTTCGCGGGCAGCTTGGCTTCTTTCACGTGATATTGCTTAAAAAACGCACCGTGATTCAACAGCACAACCAGGTTGGCTTTGCGTTGAATCACCATCGAGAAATCAGGATGTGAGATGAGCAGCTTGTCGCCTATCCGCAGCATGGTGCCGCTCATATTGTTCATCCGCATGATCATCTCCGGTGTGGTCTTCAGCTTGCGCGCAATCTTCGCCAGCACGTCCCCCGGTTTCACAATGTATTCGATCTTTTCCGGAGATGGATGGCGTGACAGCAGGATTTCGGCGTTCACTTCCCCCAGAATATCTTTGGCTTCGCCGAGATGTTTTCCATTGGGATATTTTTGGATGAAACTGACAAGCGCATCTCGCGTTTCATTGAGTTTTCCATCCTGACGCAGTTTGACCGCAGCCTCAAAATCCGGCAGGCTGACGTCGACCGCGGGTGGCGGAGTGATTTCTCCGCGCTGCTCTTTTTTCACTTCGATTTCTTCTTTAACGAAGGTGTTGTAACCAAACCAGGCGGCGCCGCCGAAGATCGCGAGCGCCAGCAATAGGACGAAGAGCCATTTCATAACCTGGATGAAGTTAAAGCGTTGAAGCGTTAAAAGATCGAAGCGTCAAGTCACCGCACCATGGCTCTGCTTTAACGCTTCAACACTTTAATGCTTGACGACTCTGGGCTTTAGCCCTGTTCGGCTTCGCCGCCGGGGAAGAACCGATGCCAAAGGCGCCCGATTGAAGGTTCTTCTCGGTTGGTCCAGGTAAAGTGGCAATCCTGACAATAAAATTCCTTCGGAATGATCTTGAGTGCACAAAGGAGCCCAACGAGTGCGGGTGTCAAAAATTTCCGCGTCATCTGGGGGTACTCGATATTGGAAGAGTTGCATTGCGGGCAGCGAATCAAGGCCGCAGAAATATCGGGATCAGTCGATTCCCATTCGATCATGAGGCCTTGCGCCCGTTCGAAATCGTTGTCGTCCACCATCACTTTTGCATTCGCCTGGGGTTTCGACATGAATCCGAACTCCTGTAAGGGCGCCTCGTTGTGAACGTCGGCCGTGATCCCCGAATCCTGAAAACGCCGTTTAAGTTCACGCGCCTTAGCGGGCTCATTAAACGTGGCAATAGTCACCATAAAGTCTCCTTCATGCGCGCGGCATATGGCTTTGATCAAACATCAGATCGTCGCGTTACGCAAGACTTGCGTCGTGGCGCAGACAATGGCCTTTGCGACGACACTGTAAACAGGGTTGCCCTTATCCATTACCTTGCAGGCATGATTGCGTGTATCACGCTCGGGGGCGGAAACCATCTGTAGAGCATCATATAAACGAGCACTCCGGTGATGGACACGTATAGCCAGATTGGGATCGTCCAGCGCGCGATCCGTTTGTGCTGGTCCCATCGGCGCCGAAAAACCGGGACAAGCGTCAAAATGACTAACGGAGGTGTCACGAACGCCAGCAAAACGTGGGAGGCCAGGATCGGAAAATAGACTGCGGCAATCCAACCAGTGTATCCGGAGGATTTTTCGCCGACCTGCGCATGATACGTGAGATAGCCAATCAGAAAACAAATCGACGAGAGAAGCGCGATGATCATGCACACCATATGGCGCCGCCAGGCGCCGCGCCGGATGAAATACCACCCGGTAGAAATGAAAATGGTGCTCACGAGATTAAACGTCGCATTGAGGGCAGGCAGGTCGGAGGTTGAAATCACGTTCAAGTAGCTGAAGCGTTGCAGATCATTGTCATTCTGAGCGAAGCGAAGAATCTCGGTTTAACCGTTATCCTGTGGGATGTGAATCTGAGATGTTTCGCTTCGCTCAACATGACACAGAACCCTTTACCGCTTCAACGCTTTAGCCGCTTGAACGCTCCAACCCTTTAACGCTCCAACGCTTTAACGCTCCAACGACCACCATGCCTGTCACTTTGGAACGACCGCAGCTTCATCACACCATGCACAGACGGCGATTGCGCCGGAAGCGCCGCGTCGTTGCGATTGCAATTCGTCTGACAATTCTCGCTGTCGTCGTCGCCATCTTTTGCGGCGGCTATTATCTCGCGCGACGAGGGTTCGGGCGCGAATGGCGGTCCCGCGTCGTCGAAGAATTGCGCAAGCGCGGCGTCGAAGCGCAGATCGGCCGGCTGACTCTGGACCCGTTCCGTGGTTTGGTCGCGAAAAACGTAAGGATTTTTGATTATAGAAACCGCGAAAACACTCTGGCGTTGATCAGCGAAGTCTCTCTGGACATCAATTATGCCGCGCTGATTCATCATGAACCCTTTTTAAACGCACTCGATGTGCGCGACGCGCAGATTACATTTCCGATTAAGACCGCCGAAGGAAAAGCCAGTCGCGCGCAACTGACGAACCTCCGCGCGCATATTTACTTCCCGCCGGAACAGATTTACGTCAGTCAGGCGGAAGGAATCTTTTGCGGGATTCGAGTATCGGCAAGAGGACAACTGATCAAGCGCGCGGATTACCAGCCATCGGCATCGATCACACCCCAGGAATGGCAGGAACGATTGTCGCTCGCGCAGCGTGTGGTCACTGCACTGCAGAAGTTCAGTTTCCCCGGAGGGCCTCCCTCCTTGCAGGTGAAGTTCAGCGGAAACATCGCTGAACTCGAAAATGCCCGGATCGAGGCGACTCTGCGCGGCGAACGGCTGCAACGGGGCAGCTACGAAATTGATAATCTTTCCGCCGCGGCAGAATGGAATAATCAGCGGTTGGATATCGCGCATTGTGAATGGAGCGACAGCAAAGGCACTTTTGCCGGGCGCGGCGATTGGAACCGCGAAACCAATAGCGCAAAATTCCAGATTCAAAGCAGTCTCGATCTAAAAAGATTCCTGGTGGCTTTCGGAGTTAAAGGACCCGTGGCGGACGTAGAATTTCAGTCGCCTCCTCTGCTCGAGGTAACGGGCTCAATAAAACTGGGCGCCGATCAATTTCGACCAGAGATGATCGGACACGTCGCTCTTGGACAGTTCACTTACAAGAAGGTGCCCTTTTCTGAACTGACTGCCGATTTTTCGTGGGACGGCGAGCGCACGTTGGTTCGCGAGGTGCGCGTGCGCCAGCAGACCGGCCAACTGCGAGCCGATGTTTTCGACGCACCGAACGATTTCCGGCTGAATGTTGAGAGCACGATATCGCCAGAGGCGTTACGCCCACTCGTTCCACCGAAAGCGAACGAGTTTCTGCGAGAATGGCAATGGCAACGTTCGCCCGCAATCCGGATGACAATTCGCGGCACGGATCACAACCCGGAGAACTGGCAAGGCGACGGCACAATCGCTCTGGGACGCACCCGGTTTCGCGGAACATGGATGAACGACGCCAACGCCCGAATTCATTTCGCCGATGGCGCCGTGAGCTGTGAAGATCTTCACGTCAGTCGCAACGAAGGCACCGGGTCCGGTAGTTTCACCTACGATTTCAAGAAGCACGAGGTGCGGATCTCGAATGTCCGCAGCTCATTGTATCCTGCTGAAGCAATTTTCTGGATTGATCCGAAGACTTCGAAAACTGTTGCGCCATACAAATTCCGGCGGCCACCGAACGTTGTGGCAAATGGCATTTACCAGTTCCACGGAGGCAAGAACACGCGACTGGAGATCAAGGTCGATGGCGCAGGTGGAATGGATTATGCCTTCCTCGGCAAAACGTTGTCATTCGGTCGTGTCTCGGCGCAATTATTGTTCACGAACGAACGTTTGCAGATTACTGACGTCCGCACCGATCTTCTCGGTGGCACTCTGCGCGGCCATGCTGATATCTCGCTGGCAAAAAACGACCCGCTTTACCGCGCGAACATCACGCTAAGCGAGATTAATTTCCCGCAACTCACTGATTTGTACTTCAAGTACAAGACTGCGCTGGGGCTGTTACGCGGCTCGTACGAATTCAGCGGCCTCGGCAACAATTGGCGGACGATGCGAGGCAAAGGAAAAGTTGAAGTAAGTGATGGCGACGTCTTCGCCATCCCGATATTTGGACCGTTGTCAGGAATTTTGAACCACATCGTTCCTGGAAGCGGATATAGCGTCGCTCATAAAGCAAATGCCACATTCACCGTGCAAAACGGCATCATGCACACCGAAGATTTCGAAGCCGCTGGCTCTCTTTTCAGTATGCTTGGCAACGGCGACATTCATTTTCTCGACGACAAACTCGATTTCAATCTACGACTGGACATGAAAGGACCTGGCATAGTGCTCACGCCAATGTACAAACTTTTCGAATACGCTGGCGAAGGCAGCCTCAAGAAACCCGATTGGCACCCAAAGCGGTTTTGAGCCCACTCTTGTCATTCTGATCCCGCAGGCGCGGGAGAAGCTGCAACGCAGAGGACGAAGTCCTCGAGGCCAGGGTTTCAATCTCAGATCAATCGATTGGGAAAATTCAGAGATGTTTCGCTCCGCTCAACATGACAGTAATCGGGTACTGCGGCAGCCGAACCGGTCGCTCACCAGGGATCGCCAATCATCGGCGTTGATCGGCGCGCACATGTCCATCCGCGGCGGGGTGAGCATGGCTATCGAGCGGGCGCGCTCGATCCGGTGCACGGCGATGCAGGTATTCGTGAAAAACAACATGCAATGGTTCGCGCGGCCCCTCACCGGTGAGGAGATCCGCGCTTTCCTCAATCACGTCCAGCGCGGTGAATTGTTGTCAGTGTTCGGACACGCCAATTATCTGATCAATCTCGCTGCCACCAATCCGCAATTCCACGCCAATTCCATTCGCGCCCTTGCGGAAGAACTGGTGCGGGCAGATCAGCTTGAACTTCCGTTCCTGGTGTTGCATCCGGGTGCGCACCTCGGCGCGGGCGAAGAGGCCGGTTTGAAGAAAATCACCGATTCAGTTGACGAGGTGTTCCGGCAAATTCCGAAAGTGAAAACGAAAATCGCGCTCGAGATTACAGCCGGCCAGGGTTCGTGCATCGGTCATCGTTTCGAGCATCTTGCGCATATCATCGCGAACGTGCGTGAACCGGAACGATTGTGCGTCTGTCTCGATACGGCGCATCTTTTCGCTGCCGGTTACGACATCGGCAACGAATCAGGAGCGAAAAAAACATTTCGCGAATTCGATCGCGTTATCGGTCGCAATCGTCTCGTTGCGATCCATGTAAACGATTCGAAAACAGCCCGCGGTTCGCGAGTAGATCGACATGAGCACATCGGTAAGGGCCGGATCGGTCTCGACGCGTTTCGCTTCATCATGCGAACCCCGAGATTCAGCAAAATCCCGAAAGTATTGGAAACGCCAAAAGGGGAAGATCTGCGGGAAGATGTGGTGAACCTGAGAAAGCTGCGCGCACTCGCGAATGAGCGAGTGTGATTCGTTAAAACGTTACATCGTTACAACCAATCCTTTGTAACCCCTTGTCACTCTTTTAACGATTCAACGGGGCGAAGCCGCGTCACTTAATGAGTCGGATCGTAAACGGGTAGTGATAAAATCTTCCTTCGCCGGCCTTCACCGATGCGATGATCACGAGCACAGTGTTCAGCACCCAGAGCGCTATCAGAATTGGAATCCCGATCAGGAAGATGCAGAGGATCGCCGCGATCGCGTCGTAAATCAGCATCGAGATCTGGAAATTCAACGATTCCTTGCCGTGCGCATCGATTTCAGGCGAGTCGCCGCGCTTTAGCAGCCACACCACGAGTGGACCTAAA
>JAICUQ010000161.1 GCA_025935755.1 Chthoniobacterales bacterium
CATCGCGCTAATCATCGCATGGGCATTCGAGCTCACACCGGAGGGAATCAAGCGAACTGAAGATGCCGACGCGGCACGGCAACGTTCGCGCGGCGGCGTTTGGATCGCGGTTATTGTGGCCGCTGCGGCACTTTCGTTAGGGCCTTTCTTTCTCGGTCGGTACACGGCTGGGCGTGCCGCGTCTCGACCCGTAACGCAGCCGGAGGCGAGGCCGGGCTTTCCAAGCGAGGCGGCTAAAACCTTTTCGGAGAAATCGATTGCTGTGCCGCCACTGGTGAATACAAGCGGCGATGCCAGCAACGAATATTTTTCGGACGGTCTGTCCGAGGAATTGATTGCGGTTCTCGCAAAAATTCCCGAGCTGAAGGTAATCGGCCGCAGCTCGTCTTTTTTCTTCAAAGGGAAAGTGAGCGATTCTGCCGCGATCGGTCAGAAGCTGGGTGTGGCTAACCTCATCGAAGGTAGTGTGCGAAAACAGGGCGATCGTGTTAACGATTTTATTGCCAAGTATTCTAACATCGGGCCATTTCAGATCGCTGTGCTCTACGCTATTCGAAAGGAGCCGGACGACATATTCAAGTGGCTCGACAATGCGTATGCCACTCGCGATCCCGGTCTTACCCAGCTGGCGGTTACCCCTTTTTTCCTGCCTTACATGAATGACCAACGCTTGGTGGCGTTAGGTCAGAAGCTGAATGTCCAAGTTCGTCCAATGCCGGCGAAGCCATGAGCGACAAGCCTTCGTTCTTCTCCGAATTGAAGCGGCGCAATGTGTACAAGGTTGCGGTTGCGTACATAGTGGGAGGTTGGGCGCTTTCACAGGGGATCGCGCAAGTATTTCCAGTTTTTAATGTTCCTAATTGGGCGATTCGATTGGCTGTTTTATTGATCGTGGTTGGTTTGCCGGTTGCACTCGCCCTGGCGTGGGCTTTCGAAATTACGCCGCAGGGAATCAAGCGCACGCAAGCTGCCGATGCTGCTGGACAACGGTCGCGTGGCAGCGCCTGGATTTATGTTGTCTTGATCGGTGCAGCGCTTTCGGCCGGTTTATTCTTTGTCGGCCGTTACACTGCACGCAACGCCGCGCCTCGACAGAGTGAGGCGGCTACAAGCGCCCCGGCGAAATCTATCGCGGTATTGCCATTGATTAACGAAAGCGGTGATCCGAAAAACGAATATTTTTCAGATGGTTTATCGGAGGAATTAATTGCTGCTCTGGCTCAGATCAGCGGACTCAAAGTTATTGGTCGCAGTTCATCGTTCCGCTTCAAGGACAGGACAGAGGACCCGAAAACGATCGGTCAAAAGCTCGGCGTCAGTACACTTCTGGATGGGACGGTGCGCAAGCAAGGCGACCGGGTGCGGATTGTCGCAGAACTCGTGAACGCCGCAGATGGCGTTCAGCTTTGGACGGGAACTTTCGATCGTGAATTGAAAGATATCTTCGCGGTGCAGGAGCAAATCGCCGGCGCGGTCGCCAAGTCATTGAAAGTGACTTTGCTGGGGAGCGATAATAGATCCGCGCAGGCATCGGCTACCAATAATGCGGAAGCGCACAACGCTTACCTTCAAGGGCATTTCTATCTGGTGCGCCGGAACGTCGAGGATTTTCGAAAGGCCATCAATCACTATGATGAAGCGATCGAACTCGATCCGAAATATGCTCTGGCTTATGCAGAACGCGGCGAAGCATGGGCGTTCATGGGAGATCTGACGGGCCAGCGTCCAACGGCGTATCCAAAAGCGCGCGCTGATGCTGAAAAAGCGGCGGCGATTGCGCCCGATCTTGCCGAGGCGCGCGCGGCTCTCGGCTGGGTGCTATGCCTGGCAGAGTGGAAATTTACCGAAGGCCTTGCCGAATTGAAACGCGCGAAAGAATTATCTCCCGCTAATCCCACGGCCAACGATCTGCTGGCGCGAATCATTGTTTATCTCGGGCGATTCGACGAGGCCGAGCGCCAGGCACGGCACGCGGTGGAGCTCGACCCGCTCTCTACTGTAACGTACGGCAATCTCGCCCGCGTCCTTTTCTATGCCGGAAAACTTGATGAAGCCGACGCGGCTGCCCGCAAGAGCGCTGAATTGCAGCCGACCGGGGCCGGTAGCCACCGGTTCCAGGTGCTCATCGCTGCCCAACGCGGTGATGGCGAAACGGCTTTGCGAGAAGCTCAAACGGAGCCCGATCCCGGCTTTCGCCGATTTGAGTTGGCCGTGGCACATTATGTCCGTCACGACCAGAAGGCAGCTGACGCGGCGCTCGAAGATCTAATCGCGAATGGCCGCCGCGGTTTAGCTTATCAAGTCGCCGAGGTTTATGCCTTGCGTGGCGAAAAAGATAAAGCCTTCGAATGGTTACAAATCGCTCTTGATGATCGGGACGCAGGCATGCTTGGTCTGCTGGTAGATCCGGTGTTACGCGGCTTGCGCGATGATCCGCGATACAAGAACTTGCTCGCCAAAGTCGGCCTACCCACAACGCCATGAGTAATAAACCTTCATTCTTCTCCGAACTAAGGCGACGCAACGTATTCAGGGTTGCTCTGACCTATGCCGTCATTGCCTGGTTACTGATCGAGATTGCATCGGTGCTTTTGCCATTAGTCGACGCCCCAGAATCGATCATCACAGCATTCGTGGTGTTGCTCGCCCTTGGTTTCGCGGTGGCTCTGTTTGTTTCCTGGGCCTTTGAAATGACGCCGGAAGGACTGAAGCGGACACAGGATCTTTCGCCTAACGAAGTCATTCCATACTGGAGTCGCCGCAAGTTCGCGACTTTTATTTTCGGCGTCGCAGGCGTTGCGTTTTGTCTCTCTGCGTACCATCTGCTCTTCCCTGCGCCGGCGCGGAGCCTTGCACAGAGCGAGTCGGTCTCCCCCCTGGAAAACGCGAGCGGTACGCAATCGGTTGAACAGCTCCTTAGGAATCTCGACGCCAAGTGGTCGAAAGCTGCCGCAGCTAAAGATGTCGAGAAGACAATCGCTTTCTATTCGGATGACGCGGTCGTGCTTCCTCCAAACGCGACTACCGCGGCAACGAAGGAGGCGATCCGAAATGGCTGGAAAGCGATGCTGACGAGTCCCGGCATCATCATCACTTGGCAACCTACCAGGGTGCAGGTGGGCAAGGGTGGCGAGATGGCTTGGGTGAGCGGCGCGTACGAACTGACGATGAACGACGCAAACGGCAAGCCGATTAACGATCGCGGGAAATATCTCGAGGTCTGGCAAAAGCAAACTGATGGAAATTGGAAATGTGCGGCCGACATGTGGAATTCCGATCTCACAAGCCCGGTCCCTCCACCTGAGAGATAGCCGGTCCGCTTCGTTACCTGCCCGCCCCGAAAACCGTCTAGTTTACTTCAAAAGCGAAACAAGTTTGATGAACTGGGAAATGCTCACGGCGATTGGCCAAATGGCTGCAGTCTGCGTTGGGATTCCTTCGGTCATCTATTTTGCGCTCCAGCTCCGTGAACAAACAAGAGAACGGCGTCAGGCGGCGGTAAATGCGCTTACCGTTCAATGGGGCGAGTTGACAAAAGCCTTGCACGAAAACCCGGAGTTTACCGCCGTTTATCTTCGCGGCGTCCAATCGTTTCATGCGCTTGATCCGATATCAAAGCTCCGCTTCAGCGCCTTCCAAAATCGTTTCTTCAAGAACTTCGAAGGAATGTATTACTCGAAACGTGAAGGAATATTGAGTGCCGAGTTATGGGATGAGATTGACCGGACCATGAGCGATTTCCTCGCCTACAAAGGCATTCAGGAATGGTGGCCGACACGCAGGCACTGGCACACCGAAGCGTTTGCCCGTGTCGTGGAGGACATCATCGCCAGGGGCGAGAAACCGACGGCGTATTCCACCTATGATTTGGAGCAGGTCGTGCGGCCTCAAGACAGCTGATGAGTGAGACTCGGGAGTGGCCACAAGTTGCCATTGTAGGCGCTGGTGCCGTGGGCGGCTATTTCGGCGCCATGTTCGCCCGAGCGGGTGCACCGACGGTTTTCATTGGACGCAAGTACTTCGCGGACGCAGTCAGCTCGAAGGGCCTGATTCTCGACAAACCAGGAGGACAGGAGCGGATCGCAGCCACGGCGACAGTCGAGATGAGCGCCGTCCGAGAGTGCAGACTCATTCTTTTGTGCGTGAAAGCCAACCATACGTTAGCGACCGCAAAGCAGCTGGCTCCATTCGTTAGGCCAGATGCGACAGTGGTTTGTTTGCAAAATGGCGTGGACAACGCGGTTCAGGTTCGCGCTGCTGCGAACATCGTTGCCGTGCCAGCCGTAGTGTACGTGGCAGTGTCCGTGCCGCAGCCCGGCCGCGTGAAACATCTCGCTCGCGGTGATTTGATCATCGGGACTTCTGAGAAAGCCGACGAGCTGGCACAGCTCTTCATTCGCGCTGGCATACCGTGTCGCATCTCGGACAACATCGAAGGCGAACTTTGGGTGAAACTCCTGCGTAATTGCGCGCTAAACGCGATCTCCGCGTTGGGACGCGTTCGATATGGTCAACTCGTGCAGAGTGGCGACGCTAAAGAGCTGATGCAACACGTTGTGGACGAAGTGCTGTCGGTGGCTCGCGCTGCTGGCGTCGTTTTGCCGGGCGTTAATGATCGTGAATCGGGGATGGCAGCGGCGATGGAGCTCGCCACGCAAATGGCAGACGCGTTTTCTTCGACCGCGCAGGATTTGAATCGCGGCCGATCGACGGAGATCGATGCACTCAACGGCTATATTGCCCGTCGCGGTGCGGAGTTCGGCATCCCCGTGCCGGTAAATCATGCACTGTTTACCCTGGTAAAATTGGCTGAAGGAGTGCGCGTTTAGCGCGGTTCGTTCTCTCCAATAACCCGGAGAAGAGTGGGGAGGGGCAAAAAATGGTTACAAAAAGATGTTGCAAGTGAAATACTGTTATAGTTAACTACATCACTATATGACATCCACCGCTCAACCGGAGCCGGTCCACTCGCGCGGCAAAACGGCTGTCTGGAGCGCCGAATGAATCGTGAATGGAATGACAATCAACCAATCTATCGCCAACTTCGCGATCGTGGCGTGCATATGATTCTCGATGGCGTACTCAACGAAGGCGATCCGTTGCCATCCGTGCGCACCGTCGCAGCCGAGTTTCGCGTCAACCCGCTTACGGTGCTGAAGGCTTATCAAGAATTAGTCGATGAGGAGCTGGTCGAGGTGAAGCGCGGCCTCGGTATGTTCGTTAAACCGGGGGCGCGCGAGCAGTTGCTGAAGGGCGAACGCCAGAAATTCCTCACGAACGAATGGCCGCGTATCGCGGAAAAGATCGAGAGACTCGGCCTTACGCAGCGAGAGCTGGATACCGCAGCGCGTGGCTCATCACAGAAGAAACGTTAATGCCATGGCGACGATAGAAGCACGCAATCTCCGCAAGACGTTCGGAACAACTGTAGCGCTGGACGGCATCGACTTGCGCGTGGAGGAAGGCCGCATCCTTGGAATGATCGGGCCTAACGGCGCAGGCAAGACAACTGCGCTGAATGCGATTCTTGGCCTGACATCTTATGAGGGACAACTGAAGGTGCTCGGTCGCGATCCGTGGACCAACCGTGACGAGCTCATGCGCGATGTTTCCTTTATCGCTGATGTGGCCGTGTTACCGCGCTGGATTCGGGTGTCACAGTTGCTCGATTATGTCGCGGGCGTGCACCCCCGCTTTGATCGCGGCAAGGCCGAGAATTTTCTTTCGCGAACGACGATCAAGCGCACGAGCAAGGTTAGGCAATTGTCGAAGGGAATGGTGGCGCAGTTGCATCTCGCCATTGTCATGGCAATCGACGCGCGATTGCTTGTGCTGGATGAGCCCACGCTTGGGCTCGACATTTTGTATCGCAAACAATTCTATGATTCGCTGTTAAACGATTATTTCGATCGCACCCGCACGATCATCGTGACAACCCATCAGGTGGAAGAGGTTCAGGATGTGTTGACAGATCTCGTGTTCATCAACCGGGGTCGCATTGTACTCGAGTGCAGCATGGAAGAATTCGACTCGCGTTATTTCGAAGTGATGGTGAATCCCGAGCATCTCGCTGCCGCACGGGTCTTGAAACCGATGCATGAGCGGCCGGTGTTTGGACGCAGCGTGTTGTTATTCGATCGGGTGGACCGCGACCAGCTCGAATTACTGGGCGAGGTTCGTCGTCCGAGCATCGCCGATCTGTTTGTTGCCGTGATGACGAACAGCGCGAGCACGCTGGAAGAGCACGTCGCCATCGCGAAGGAGAAAGGGGCATTGCGATGAGCGCCCAGGTCTGGGGAGCGCACGCTTCTAGCGTGCCGGTCTCCGCATTCTGCGGAGACGAACTTCAACTGGATGTCGCAGCGCGCGCAAAAGTCAGCTTTGAAAAAAGGTCGCGAAGGCAGAATGCCTTCGCCAGCACGCTGCAAGCGTGCTCCTCAGACTACTGCCACCGCTGAAATGAATCTGACGAGATGAATGCTCAATCAAACATCGTATCGCAGTCGGCCGGGGTCAGCGACCCCGGTAACAGACCCGCACCGCAGCCGTTCTATTGGTCGGTGCGCCGGGAAATTTGGGAGAACCGTTCGATTTACGTCGCCCCGGTACTCGTTGCCATCGTTGTCTTGTTCGGCTTCCTGGTCAGCACCATTGGGCTGCCGGAACGCCGCCGGGAAGTTTTGCTCCTGGATCCTGCGAAAGCGCGAGCTGCAATCGAGATGCCCTATAACATGGCAGCAATCATGTTAATACTCACTGCGTTCATTGTAGGCGTATTCTATTGTCTCGACGCGCTCTACGGCGAACGTCGCGATCGCAGCGTCCTGTTCTGGAAATCGCTTCCCGTATCCGATCGTACCACTTTGTTCTCGAAAGCGACGATCCCGCTCGTCGTTCTGCCATTGCTGACCTTTGCGGTCGTACTGGCGACACAGGTGTTGATGATGATTTGGACCACCGTGTTATTGATCGCTCACGGCATGAGCCCTGCATCGACCTGGACATACGTTCCGTTGCTTCGCAACGCATTCATTCTTCTTTACGGATTGGCCGCCATTGCTCTCTGGCATGCGCCGATTTACGGCTGGGCTTTGTTGGTTTCAGGCTGGGCGCGGCGCGCAACTTTCCTCTGGGCTGTCCTGCCGTTCCTCGCAACGGCGTTTTTCGAAAGAATTACATTCGGCACTTCGCATTTTGGGTCCATGCTGAAGGATCGCTTAATGGGATTCGCACCGAAGGCATTTGCCTTTCAGATGCACTCGGTCGATTGCCCGCGACTCACTCCCGCGGCCTACCTGAGTTCGCCTGGTCTCTGGCTCGGACTCACCGTCGCGGCGGTGTTCATCGCTGTAGCAATCCGGCTGCGCCGTTATCGCGGGCCGCTTTAATCGCACATATGTACGCATCCAATTTTCGCCGAGCACGACCCGATTGCTGCGCAAGGGCATTGCTTGCCAATGCACAAATGGCAGGCGAAGCGCCTGCCCTGCAAATGCATGCCTGCC
>JAICUQ010000017.1 GCA_025935755.1 Chthoniobacterales bacterium
AACGGTTGGTACGGCGGTCCGCCGGCCGAAAAAATCAAAAACCTCTATAGTTCCTCACAACCCCGCTGAGAACTTCATTCGGTTCGTTTAGGAACTCGACCCGACAACTCGGCGGCCAATGATGACATAGAGGTCCAATTCTTTGTTGGATTGGCATGGCCTTTGACACCTCAGTTTTCCCGTAGATAGTTGGCAAATTCGCGCCGTTCCATCACTATGGGTGTTTCCTTTTTGAATGCGTAACTCGGAGCTGCCTTGCCCCCGTTCCTTCATAACGTTGCTGACTTAATTCGGCGCGTTCTCTTTCTGGCGCGGCCGTACGGCAGGGGCAAGCTTGCCGCGATTTTCTCGCTGTCGCTGGCACAAGCATTGTTCCAGGTCATCGGCATCACATCGATCTTTCCCTTTTTAGCGATTGCCGCTGATCCCGAGCGGATTCGTCGCTCCCATTTTGGTACGAAGTTTCTAAGTCTGTTCCCGCACATGGAAGACAGGCAACTGCTTCTTGTTGCCGGCATCATCGCCATTGTCGCTCTTCTTTTATCAAATGCGGTGAACCTGTTGTCGGAATATGCGCGCACTCGTTATACCCAGGACTTTGGCCATTGGTTGCGCGTTCGACTGCTGCGCCGAATGGCGTCTCAGCCATACACTTATTTTCTTCAACGCAACTCCGGCGATCTCCTGAAGAAAATTCTCGGTGACGTGGCGAATTATACAAACGGCGTGCTCCTCCCGTTGCTGGACAGCGTGGCCCGCGTCCTGACGGCATTGCTTTTGTTGGCGACACTATTTTTGGTGCAACCGGTGATCGCGATTTCGGCGGCGGTTATTCTGGGCGGGTTCTACGCAATCACTTTCCAGCTTCTTACCCGCAAACGCCGCGAGGTGAATGAGAATCTGAAAACGCATGTCGGCGGCCAGTTCCGCGAAGCGCAACAGATGCTGGGCGGGATCAAGCCCGTCAAAGTGCATCGGGCGGAAGAACTTTTCCTCGGTCGATTTGCGAATCATTCCGCGATCGTAGCGCGGATGAATGCATGGCTGCCGGTTTTTTCCAACAGCGCCCGGTATGTTGTGGAGCCGCTCGCTTTTGGCGGTCTCGTTGTGGCGGTGCTCCTACTCGCAGCAAAGGGACGCGATTTCTCTGACATTCTTCCCAATCTCGGTGTCATGGCACTGGCAGGTTATCGGCTGCTGCCTTCGCTCCAGTTGCTTTACGGACAGTTGACTCAGGTCAGTTCAATGCGCCATGCGGTTGATGAGGTGTACGACGAGTTTGCTGCTGCCGAGACTGAGAGATCCACTCCGAGTGTCGTTAGTATCGAACCTGTCACGCCTGTGCAGGATCTTACTTGGAATAACTCGATCACGCTGTGTGACATCGGGTTCCACTATCCGGGTGTTTCCCGGTCTGCGATCGAAGGGCTTTCAACAATTATTCCGAAGAACAGTTCGCTCGGCGTGATTGGCCCGACGGGCTCGGGGAAATCGACGTTCGTTGATTTGTTGCTTGGCCTTTACCTGCCAACAACAGGCGAGATCCTCATCGATGGTCAGACGCTCACGCCCGCGCTCGTGCCTGCGTGGCAGGCTACCATCGGATACGTGCCGCAGGATATTTTTCTTATCGATGACACGGTCGTCCGAAACGTCGCGTTTGGTCTACCGGATGAGAAGATTGATCACACACGGGTGCGCGAAGCTTGCGCTATGGCGCAAATACTCGATTTCATCGAAGCGGAACTGCGCGATCGCTTTGAAACGAAGGTTGGCGAACGCGGCGTCCGCCTTTCTGGCGGACAACGTCAACGGATTGGGCTTGCTCGCGCGCTTTATCATCGTCCATCGCTGTTGATTCTGGATGAAGCGACCAGTGCGCTCGACGTTGCGACGGAAGCAAAGCTACTCGAGGCGTTGGGTGAGCTTAGCGGCAAGCTTACCATGATTGTGGCGGCGCACCGTCTCAGTGCTGTGGCGAATTGCGATCAACTGATCGACTTGTCTAATGAAATGCACGTTGTTGTTGCCGGTGCGAACTGAGCGTTGAGTTGGAAAGATCATGAACCGGTATCTGGAGGCGTTGCAGGGATTCAATCTTGCGGCTTTGCGGCGCGGCCTCCAGGAGGGTCCACGTGCGCTGGGTCGCGCTAGTCGAGCGGCATGCATCGCCGCACAGGCGGACGCCGATCGTCAGCGGACACTCGCGCGTGAACAGATCAGTCGGATTCCCGTCGTGGCTCTGGATGATTTGTTAGGCGACAGGAAGTGCCAGATCAGGCTGCGCGTGATGAAATATGAGGATGGTATGACCCCGTATCATGATTCCCTCGCGCTGCTTTCCATTTTGGTGGCAGAAAATCCCAGCGAAGTTCTTGAAATTGGAACTTACATGGGACATACCGCTCGCGCGATGGCCGAGAACCTCGACTTTGCCACGATTCACACGATTGATTTGCCACCGGATTTTTCGGCCGAACAGGGAAATGGCGATGTTCCTCCGAAGAATGATTTTCACCTGATAGCCCGGCGCGACGTCGGACGTGAGTTCAAGGGACAGCCTTGTGCAAGCCGGATTGCCCAGCACGTCGGCGACACAGCGGTGATGGATTTCAAGCAAATTGGCAGGCCAACGTTTTTCTTCATCGACGGCTCGCATACCTACGAATATTGCAGGAATGACTCGGAAAAGTGCCTCTCACTTTGTCCAAAAAACGGCACGTTTCTCTGGCATGACTGTTATGAAGGTCAACCTGGTGTCATTAAGCTCTTGTCAGAGTGGCGGACGCAGGGAAGAAAAGTGCTGCGAATAGAGGGAACAGGCCTGGCGTATTGGAAATCGATTTAATCACTTACTGTGGTTAGGTTCCGACAAATCGCGGTTTCGATCCTGCCTGCTCCAGTGCAGTCCGTGTTGCGGCCGTGGTGGCGTCGATTCTTCGATTTTAAATTGCGCGCGCGAGGTTGGATACCTTTCACTGTTTGGCTGGTATTCCACTGCGTCCGCCATGCGAAAAAAGCCGTAATTGTTTGCCGCTGCGGGGGAATCGGGGACGTGCTTTGCACTTTGCCGATGTGTGAAGAAATACGTCGTCGACACGCCGGGAAATTGCTGATTTTCATCACAGCGTCAGTTTGGCGAGAGGCGGTTAAACTTTCCGGCGTGGCTGATTTGGTCTATGCGAATAAGTGGTGGATCTATCCGTTTACGTTTCCAACTAACAGCAAGTGGTTTGGGCTCGTGGACGAGGTTTACAATCCGCTCACAACGGGCGAGAAATTGTTCGCGGCCGGGACGAGCGCTCATCTGATAGATGATCTCGCTGCTTCATGCGGACTCAAGGTTACGCCGCGGCTACCGAAGCTTTGTCTGTCATCGGACCTGATCGAGAGAACGCGGGGGCGATACGGATTGGACCGCAAGACTGTCGAGAACCGTTTGCTTATCGGGATCAATCCAGGTCCCAGTTGGCGGGTGAGAGAATGGGAAGCGTCCAAATGGCAGAGCCTGGTGAACAGGATTCACTCAGAGTACCACGCTCTGATCATACAGTTTGGCATTAACAAAGGAGACGGATCTTCTGAATATAGCAATCTCAGTGGGGTGACGTTGCTGGCCGGCCGACTCAGCGGCGAAGAGCTTTTAGCCATGATTTCGATTTGTGACTTGATTATATCCATCGATTCCGGCCCGGTACATGTTGCAGCAGCCGTTGACACACGTGTTATCGGCTTATACGGAGCTCTCGACCCGGCGTCGAGACTACCTTCGGGAACGCCTGCAATCGGCTTGTTTGGTGATGTTCCCTGCCTGTTTTGTCATAACAGAACGCCAGTCATGCATTGGATCGATGGGTGTCCTAACGACATCGCTTGTATGAGGAAGCTTGACGATGGGACTGTGTTCGAGGCAATGAAATCGATGCTGCCGCATAACATCAAACGAGGGTCGCTGGTTTCAGTCGACTAAACCTTGCAAGCTACTGGCATTTTCACTGTTATTTAGTGACTAAGAATTTCATGGACCGTTGTCCGGCAGCGCCAGCTCATATTGGAGGTTGAGTCAGCCGTTCGATAGAACGATGCCCGTTAAGAGCCTCGAAACAACAGGACCTGCTTGAAGATGAATGTCTCAGTCATCATCTGCACAAATAATCCCCGGCTGGATTATCTGTCGCGCGTGTTAGAGGCTTTGAGGCAGCAAAGCTTGCCCGCTGACGAATGGGAGCTTCTATTGGTCGATAACGCATCCCATGTTCCCTTGGAGCGAAGCTGTGACTTGACCTGGCACCCGCAGGCGCGTTGCATCGTTGAAAACGAACTCGGCGCCAGTCATGCCCGCTGGCGTGCTATTCGCGAGACGCAAACCGGAATTCGCGTGTTTGTAGATGACGACAACCTACTTCATCCAGATTACCTGGCCACGGCTGTTCGGTTGTTAGGCGCGCATCCGTGGCTTGGAGCAATTGGTGGGCAGACACTTCCGGAATACGAAGTACCTCCGCCTGGCTGGTTGACCCGATATGAGCGGGTTTTGGCAATCAGGCGCTTCAAAAAGGCGCGATGGAGCAATGCCGCAGATGATTGGCAATCCCAACCATGGGGCGCAGGAATGGTCGTCCGTAAATCGGTTTGCGACATCTATGACGCCAACCTGTCGAAAAGTCCTGAGAGGCGCGCATTGGGCCGCAAAGGCTCCGTTTTGGGATCGGCGGAGGATATCGATCTCATCCTGGGTTGCCTGGATGTCGGACTTGGATTCGGCACTTTCCCCGAACTGGTTGTCACCCACTTGATACCGGAGCGGCGGATGACTGAAGCGTCTGTGGCTGCGATAACAAGAGCCATGGTCACATCAAACCTCTTACTGTCGCACCTTCGCGGAGAGCCGACCAACCTTTCGGAGCGCCCATCGGTATACACGCATTTGCGTGGCTTTTATCATTTCTTAAGAATGAACTCGACAGACCGCCGGTTTGCAGCGGCTGTTGAAGCGGGCCAACAGGATTTTCAAGGGATGTTAAAGTCTCGGAACTTGCCCCGTACCCAATAGTGTTTGTTGCAGGCCGGTGCCGTTTATCACTTAGACTTCGAAAATGAGTGGTGTAAGCACCGGGAAAAACGAGCAATGAGTTACGACCACGAACTCCTGCACAGTTGTCCGCCGGTATCCGGAACCGTGTTCGGCAGAAAGGACGACGGCTACCCAGCACGCCTGGCTCAGGCGAAATTCCTCTCGGCGCAGATGCGCAGTCGCAAGCCATTTTGTTTTTTGCGCATGGGCGACATGGAACTCAGATATCTTCTGGCTAAACAGCATAACCGACTCGACGGCATCGAGCCTGGGACCGGGCCGATCTCCGGAACGCGCGCGTACGGAAATCCCGGCCTGACCGCAAAACATGCGGAGCGATTACGCCGAGCTTATGAAGGGGCGGATTATGTTGATTTTCACGAGCAGAATTGGCCAAACGAACATTTGATATCCCGATTAGAGCTTCGGAGAGCGCCCGGTTCTTATCGCAACCTGACCAAAGAAACATCGCTTGTATTTCTCACATGGACCGAGAAGGAGTTTAAGGAATACTGCCGGAACCGCAGGATTGGATTTGCTGCAGCCGAGGCGCGCTTGTTAGAACTCCTTTCACAAACACCTGAATTCAGGGAAGCGGCTGCGGATTACTGGCCCGACAACGCAGAGATTTTTTATCATCAAGTGCGAAACGATGGCCGCGATCTCGACGCCAATCTGGATGTGATAAAAGAAGACCTGCAAGGATTCGCTAAGGAGCATCGACTCGACACAATCTTTCTGTCGCTGGGAGGCGGAGCGAAGATTTTGAGCTACGAATTATCCCGGGAACTGGGAATTTGTTGTTTTGACTTTGGGGCGATGATCCGGGCGCTGACGTACAGCGGGTCCGATGGAAACCGCGCGGCGCGTTCGACGCATTCGCCCTTTCTGTTTCGCATTCCGTTCGACACCTACATGACCGCTCTCGAGCGAGCTTTCCCCGGCCTGACGCCGGCTGAGCTTCTGGCGAAAGCGCACGGCCAACTTCTGCTGGAATTGATGAGAAAGGAGGTCGGATGGACGTCAGTTTCCTGGGATTTCGATTTTAACGAACAAAATGTGTCTGCGTTTCGTGACGCATTCCGGGCGTACCGTAAGCGCTATCGAAAATTGTTCGGTTCATCTTCGGCGACCAAGATGGAGCGTGCTGGATTTCTTCATTTTTGCGGAAAACACAGGCTGACCCTGGAGGGGCGATTGTTCCTTTTCGTGTTCCGCGTGAAGACATTACTGCGGCACTGCTCCCGCCGAACTTCGGGATGAAGATTCTCCTGGTAACTGTAACATGCGAATCTTAATCACTGGTGGCGCAGGTTTTATCGGTTCCAATCTCGCGCTGCATCTTCGTCGAACGTCTCCCGAAGCGATAATTGTTTGCATGGACAATTTGCACCGCCGCGGCTCGGAGTTGAATGTTCCGCGCCTGCAGGAAGCTGGAGTTCGATTCCACCGTGGTGATGTGTCAGACGGCAATAGCTTTCCGAGTGGGCCGTTTGATTTTATCGTCGAATGTTCTGCCGAGCCATCGGTGCTTGCCGGCAAGAATGATTCGCCGGATTACGTGTTTCAAACGAACCTGGTTGGTGCGTATCAATGTCTGGAAAAAGCACGGTCGTGGGACAGTAAATTCCTGTTTCTTTCCACTAGCCGGGTCTATCCAATCGCCCGCCTCGAAGCACATCCATGGCATGAGGAAGAATCGCGCTTTGTGTGGGAAGATCACAGCACAAGCGACATCAGCTCGCAGGGTGTTACTGAGCAAATGGCGTTAACCGGTGCACGCTCTTTGTATGGGTTTACGAAATTGGCGGCGGAACAACTGATTGAAGAATACCGGGCCGCTTATGCCATGAAAGCTGCTGTAAATCGCTGCAGCGTTATAGCCGGGCCATGGCAATTCGGTAAGGTCGATCAAGGAGTAGCCGCTCTCTGGGTGTTGGCACATCATTTTGGTTATCCATTGAGTTACATCGGCTACGGCGGCAGGGGCAAACAACTCCGCGACGTTCTCCACGTGGATGACTTATGCGATCTTATTTGTGAGCAAATCAACGACTTTGATCGATGGGACGGCTGGTTAGGCAACGTGTCGGGTGGACTAAGTAACTCGGTCTCACTTTGCGAACTCACCGCGTTGTGCAGGAAAATCACAGGTAACAAAATTCCGATTTCGTCCGTGATTGCTAATCGACCTAACGACGTAAGGATCCTGGTGGCTGACTGCTCACGGCTATTTGAGCGCACGACATGGCGGCCCAAACGCGATCTGTATTGTATCATTGAAGACATAAACAATTGGGTCCACAGGCATGCCGATGCATTGAAGCACCTGTCGCCGGTTCGCACGTGACGTCAGAAAGAAAAGTAAGAGTGCTGCTAGTCAGCATTGTGCCGCCGAGAAATGATTGCGGGGTACGAATTGTGATGCACCGAATGGTCGTGGAGCGTTCGCCGTTTGAATTGCACGTCGCCAGCAATGCGGACTTTGCGAACGATCTCCTGGTGCACACGCCGCTCCAGCTGCCGCGTCCTATTCATTGGCTGAAAAAGAGCCGACTAGGGCCGGGACTGGCACCATGGATTACCGATTACGAAAACTTTGTCTGGACACTGGAAAATAACAAAACGTTAGACAACGCAGTGGAAAGTTTCAAACCGGACGTCATTCTCACGCTGGCGGAGTGCGGGTTGTGTCATATTGCCCGCAAAACAGCAAAACGATATGGATTGCCGCTCGCCGGACTGTTTCTCGACTGGTTTCCTGTGATGAAAGGACATTTTGGTCATGCATTCACACAGGGAACTTTGAATCGAAGGTATCGCGAACTTTACTTCGCATGCGACCTCGCCTTTTGCACCAGCGATGGAATGCAAGAGATGTTAGGTCCACATCCAAATAGCCACGTGATTTATCCGATGCCAGGCAGACATGTTCGATCGGACAGATCATCACCATCCTCGGGCGGAAGGTTCCGCCTCGTGTACGTCGGCTCCGTCGAAAATTTCTATGGAAGAATGCTTTGTTCGCTGATCGAGAAAATCGCGTTAACGAAGGACCTGGAAGTTGTTGTAGTAGGACCAAACGCCGATTGGCCGCTGGAAATTCTCGAACGTGCTAAAGCAAACGGCATTTATCTTGGTTTCAAATCTCCCGAGGAGGCCGCCGATGTGATGGTCAGCGCCGACGCGCTGCTGGTAGTGATGAGCTTCGAGAAGGAGCACGAGCTTTTCATGCGCACCAGTTTTACCACGAAATTTCTCGACTACGTCGCTTTCCGGAAACCGGTGATCCTTTGGGGACCCGACTATTGCACACCGGTTCGTGTGGCGCGGAAACACGGCGGCGCTGTCGTCGTGACTCAGAATGATGCTGATGCGATTATTTCCGCCTGTCGCGAGATTGCAGCGGACACCTCACGGCGCGAAGACCTTTCACGACAGGCTGCACAACTGCACCAGACGCTGTTTAATCCTGACCGCTTGCAGGAAATTTTCGTCAGCGAAATTGAAAAATTGGTCGGTCGCGGACGTCATAACTGAATCCTGCATGGGTTTTCCTATGGAGCGAATCAAAGTTCTTGTTGTCTCTTCCGTTGTTCCAAACGCACCAGGTTCAGGCGGTGAACTGGTTTTGCATCGGCATCTTAAATTAAACTCACAGGTCGAAGCCGCGGTGGTGTCATGGGAACGCTTTCCATTTCGTCTGAAAATTATCGGCAAAATGCGGGAACTTGGTTTCCGCTCTCTCTCGCGATGGATGGAATGTCTCTTTCCTGTGTTGCCTTCCAGTAAAATGGTTGGTGATCTTGTTCAGTCGTTTCGCCCTGATGTTATTCTCACGGTGGCTCATGGCTGGTGGCATATACAGGCCAGAAGAGTGGCAACGGAATTCGAAGTGCCGCTTGTTTCTTTCTTTCAAGATTGGTGGGCCGACTTTCCGGATGTCCCCCGCGCATTCCGTTCACGAGTTGAACGTGAATTTCGCCAAACCTGCGCGGACAGTGCCGTTGCGATTTGCGTAAGCGATGGGATGCGTCGCGCATTAGGTGAACCTGAAAATGCCCTGGTAATTCATGACGTCCCCTCTTTCACCACGTTTCGAAGCGATAGGTGCGATGTTACCGCGCCGATGCGCGTCGCCTATTTTGGAAATCTTGGCGAATATGGACCATTAATCGAAAGTGCTTTACATGTTCTGCGAAACTCGAAGCGAGTGCGTTTGGAAGTTTTCGGATCCAACCCCTTGTGGACTGCCGGGACAGAGGAGGAGTTTCGGTCCCTTGGTCTTTACCACGGATTTCTCCCAACGGATCAACTCGAGGAATCACTTCGGCAGTTCCAAGCTGTCCTCGTCGTCATGAGCTTTGCTCCTGAGTTTCGTCGACGAATGACGACGAGTTTCCCCTCGAAAATGATTAACGCGACGCAACTCGGCTTGCCGGTAATCGTGTGGGGACCTGAATATTGTTCGGCGGTGCAATGGGCGCGGGTGGGAGACAGAGCTTTATGTGTGACAGGCGCCGATTCCTCTGCGCTTCGCCACGCTCTTGAAGCACTTGCTGATTCGCCGTCCGACCAGGAACGTCTCGCCAACTCAGCACGCGAAGCTGCCGCGGGCGAATTCAACTCTGAACGCATTGAGGACGAATTTATTTCTGTCCTGAGGCGAGCGATTGCCAACCGGCTTTCATCGCGTAATCCAAGCGGATAGGATCAAAATGAGTCAGAGATCTTTCGCTCCGCTCAAGATAACAGTATACGACTTGAGCGGCTTGGAACTGAAACGCGTTTTGTCGATGCAACCGTTGACCTTTCTGACGCCCGCATAGTTCCGCCGGCGAACTGGCGCGTTGTCATGAACATCTTTCTTTCCTCCTGCGTTGGGCAGTCAGTCAATTCTACGTATTGCGCAGAGCTGGGCCGGCTGGCGAATTTGTCCCGGATTAAAAATCTGAATTTGGTTTCGACACCAGAAGCCGCCGATCTGATCCTGGTGGTGGACATCTTCGAAGAAGATCTGTATGCCGGGTTGCGCCAGAACCGGGTTTGGCAAAACTGGCCAGAAAAATCCTTCGCCTATTGCGAGATCGACTTCCCGCCCGCTTTTCTACATGGGCTCCATAGTTCCGCGAGTAAAACACTCTCTGACAGCGGCCGTTTTCAGGCGTGTGCCTATCAAGTGCATCAGCTTTGCTATCCGAATCCCTGTCCGTCTTTGTCGGAACTCTCGGCAGCGCGCAAAGACTTGCTGTTTTTTTTCGCAGGCCGCGCCAGCCACCGTGTGCGCCGGCAATTATTCGCGCAGACGTTTGATGGCGCCGATGTGCTGATCGAAGACACTTCCGTCTACAACCATTTCGACGGATGCGAACCGGAGAGTCGCCCGGCAGCCAGGCGGAATTATTGGCAAATGGCAGCGCGTTCGAAGTACTCCCTGTGTCCGCGGGGAGCCGGAACATCCACCGTGCGCATTTTTGAAATGATGCAGGCGGGCATCGCACCAGTGATCGTAGCCGATGATTGGCTGCCGCCACTCGGTCCTTCATGGGAGGAATTCGCGTTGTTTGTTCGCGAGAACGAAATCGATTCAATTTACGAAAAAGTTAAAGCTCATGAAGCCGAATACAGGGATCGTGGTCGCCTCGCTCGTGAGGCTTGGGAGCAATATTTTTCGCCGGAAAACTACTGGAGCTTTATATTGGCTTCGATTCAACGTATTCAGGAGAACCAAAAAATTCCGGAATCACTTTACGCCAGAAGTCTGCCACTACTTACTTTTCAAGAATGGACGCGACAGCGGCGAATCCAGACTGTGATCCGCTTAAAAGGTCGGTTGAAGAGAATGTTACCAAAAAAATTGGTGCCGGTTATCTCTACTCAAAAAAATTGATCCATTGTGCTGTAACATTTTTATCCGTGCCGATGCGATTGTTTGATGCAGTTGATGAATTCATTGCTCGTTCTGCATTCGTGCATTGTTGGGGCTGTATGTGCTCATGAAGTTGCTACGACGTCTTTCGTTTTTCCGTAGCCGGAAGGGGGCATAAAGCAGGGCTATGGCAGCCGCACCATCTCGTGTAAATCATGCCTTGTTAAGCTTCAAGGCAAGGGCTGTGTTCAATTTCAATCGTTACGTCAGGAAGCAAATCATTCTACAAATCGGCCATGGCGGCTTGGGAGATAATCTCTTTTTGAGTCATATTCCTCAAATAGCGAAGCAAAGCAGTGACGTACACAGCGTGTTTATTTCCAATAAGTCGGTATTCCGCGACGCGGCCTATAAATCTTTGATTTGGACCTCCAACCCGTACGTGGATGGATTTGTGGATGAGCAGGGGATCGAGATCGTTGGGCCGCACACCCGGAATGTTCGGGGCAGATCGTTGGATACGTTCTTGTTAAAGGCGGGATTCGACAACCGAATTTCCCATGTGGACCCGGGCTGTAACTTGTTAGACCAGTACATGCTTGGCCTGGGGCTTGATGATGGATTGAGATTCCATGAACCGAAAATTTACAAGCGCATTCCCGAAAGACATGAATACGAGAATGCCATTATTTATGATCCAAATTTTATTACGAACGCCGGCGAAATTTCCAGCGAAGCCGTTCGCGAATTCTTCAACCGGGAGGAGGTACGCCCGAATTTCCAGATGCAGCAGTACGCCAACGTTATAGATCTTCCGGAGATTACCGACCGCATTTCCGCAACGAGTATGGAGGATTTTTGCTCACTGATTGTGTCGTGTAAGGCGCTATATTGTTTAACCACTGGGACTGCCACATTAGCCGCTGCTCTAGGCAAACCTTGCACTGTTTTGTATGGCGATGGAGTTAACACGATTTACCATCACTCGCGCATGCATCGTTATGTGCACGTTTAGATGGCTTCTGGCATAACCGCGAGCACAGGAGAGGGCCGGTGAAGGGATTTTTACGAGGACAGATTGGTTATCTTTTGCGGATGCTGCCGTATCGGGACCGTTGGCGGGATAAGCTCGGGACATTCCTGGAGGCAATATACTTGTTAGGCGGGTATGCTCGCCTGAAGATTGCAACGCGATTTAGCGCGGAGGCGGCGGCGGTCTGTGGTAAAACGTGCGTGGCAGTGCTCCTGTCGCACAATCGTCCTCAAAATATGCCACTCCTGGTAGAGGCTGCGCTACGCAATCGCTTTGTCGCAAGAGTCATTGTTTCCAACAGTAATCCAGAAGTGAGAATGAGAGATTGGATAACATCCAAAGATCCACGGCTGGTTATCACGGACGAAGCAACCCGGACCCAACCTGGTCACCGACTGGTTCTCGCAAAACAGACCGGGGCAGAGTACATTCTCTCGATCGATGACGACATCTTCCTTGCACCGGCACAGTGGAAAAGCTTGTTCGAATTTCTTCTCGCCGACGAACAATGTCCGCATGGCATCGTTGGCGACGTGTATTGTCCAGAAATGGAGTCTTCGAACGGTCTCCTATTTAATCACGTTTCCGGGCGAGACATGGAAGTGGATGTGTTGACTGGAGTGTACGCATTTACTGGCGAACACTTGAGGCGCGTGTTTGAGCTCGCTGCCAGGATTGGCGTGTCGAATCTGTCACAGCTCCGCAACGGCGAGGACATTCTACTTTCATTTAGTGGCACAACGCGGCCACACATCCACGAGGTGAAGCCGGCCTTGTTATGCGCTTCCGGGTGTCTTCCCGGTATAGCTTTATGGAAAAGTGATGACGGATTTTGGGATGAACGGATTCGCGTATTCAAGAAGGTGCGAGACGCGAGCGTTGCAATGGAAACCTTGCCGGAGACTCCGAAACTAACGGGCTGAAATGGCCCGCGACGGATTCAGCATGAAGGTATTGCACCTCAACACTCACGCTTCAGGCGGCAGCTACGAATATGCGGCGTTACTTTCCACCGCGTTAGCCGACGAGGGGATCGAAAGCCGGGTGCTTTGCAAAGATTCGCAGCCACTCAAGGCTGGCATAAATTTGGCAGATCGAGTTATTCGAAAAGGATACGTCTCATTTTCAACTAAAGCATGGCACGGCACGAGACGACTTCTGGCACCACCGCGTCCTGACGAACTGCAAGATTTCGATCTGGTGCATCTACACACAGTTGCAGACTGGTTCAATGTTCCCAGGTGGCTGGAGATGTTGCCGAGCGATCTAGGCGTGATCGTCACTTTACATGACTTGTGGCATATCACCGGCGGGTGTTTCCTTTTTGATAATTGCGATCGTTTTATCGAAACGTGCGCACCATGTCCGATCTTGAAGACGCCGTTGAATCGAATTCTGGCGAAGGACGAACAGCACCGAAAGCTTCAGGCATACCGGGCCCGACGTGTGCAATTTGTTTCCAACAGCCAGTGGCTGGCAGATTTGAGCAATCGAAGCCCGATTGTGAGAGCGTGCGGCCGGGCTCAGGTAATTCCGCCGGGAATCGATACGGATGTTTTCAGGCCACAAGATAAGTCGGGATGCCGGGCGGAGCTTGGCATACCGGGTGATGCATTCGTAATTGCAGCTGGAGCGGCTTCGCTGACGGATTCCAACAAGAATATCGCGTGGTTGTTGCAACAACTTGCGGGATTGCCCGATCTTGAAGACGTAATGGTCGTGCTCACCGGCGAAGGGAATGTCGAGATTCCCAACAAGCTTAATGTCCGGTTAATGGGCGGGATTTCCGATCGATCGAAACGCGCCGCGTTTTTCTGCGCTGCAGATGTGTTCGTCAGTGCGTCGTTAATGGAAACCTACGGTTTGACGTTGATTGAAGCGATGAGTTGCGGCGTCCCAGCGGTGGCTTTTCGCACCGGCGGAGTTCCTGAAGCGGTTCCAGAGCAAGGAGGGATTTTATGTGACCTCCACGACGCGGCTGCATTCAAGGCTGCGATTCAGAAGCTGCGGAATAACGAAGCGTTTCGAGATGAACTTGGGGACGCAGCCAGCAAGCTTGTTGCCGCTCGAAATGCGAAAAGTCGATTTGCTACGGAATATGCACGGCTTTACGAAACATACTGGAACAATTCCAGAACGCGCCACGGAGACGAGGGCTCGCTGAGCTCCCCGCTCCATTTGCATCGCGAAACGCCGTTTAAGGCGGAGCTCTGCAAGGCCAGCGATCAGCTTTAGTGTCGTGAGAGTGCAGGCGCCGTTTGGTTTTGTGACCGGCTGCCATGCCGGGGACAAGTTGATGGTTCAGGCAACCCTGGCAAGCATGAGGCATTATTGTCCACATGTTCCGATATGCCTGGTGGTGGACGGCGATCTGTACGTCTCAGATCTGGAGCGCGAATATGATTTAATCGTTTTACGTGTTCTGGAACTGCCTTCAAAACAAATGCGGAGCCTTATAGGTGGTAACGGGCGCGCCAAACTCGCTGCGATTTGGGAGGGGCCTTTTGAGTTTTATGTATGGCTCGATTCGGACGCGATTGTCTGGGGTGATTTTACTCCACAGATCCGCACTGACGTCGATTTCCAGGTCTTTTGGAGCGAGATTTCAATCCCGGCCGACGCCACGGAAATTCCTCCCTGGTTGCCGCATTTTTATTTTGATCCCCAAAAACTCCGACGTTTTGATGCTGATTTTGATTGGCGTGGGAAAGCGTATTTTTCTTCCGGGGCTTTCGCGTGCAGGCGAAACGTTATCGGATTCGACGAATGGACGACCGTCGAGTCGTGGGGGAGAGAGACGCCCGGGTTGTTTGGTAATTTCTACGAGCAGCCAATATTAAATTACTTTGTCCATTCAATGGCCGAACGGGGAGAAATGAACGTCACGATGTCCAATTTACAGCACATCGGCGGACATCATGGTTTGGACGAGCTAAAACAAGATTGTGCCGGGAGCAAATGGCGTTTCCCGAAACAGATTCGACGACCGCGTGTCGCACATTTTTGTGGACGCAAGCCGTTTATGTTTGATCGCAAGGCATATTCTCATCCGTTCACGATCGCGCGATTGGAACATCATCGGCGTGACCGCGGGGAACTCGGCGCCTGGCTGGCCATGTTGAAGGAAGAAGCCCCGGTTATCGGCACCAAGGTCCAACGCCGCCTTTCGAATTTGATTGCAGGATCAAGATGAACAGCCGGGATTGACCTGCGTATTCCCGCAGTCCCTGCCTCAATCCGCCTCGGAACCTGATGCTAAACCAGCTGACAACGATAGCGAAGAAATTGAAGAACCTGTGCCGCGGAAGGCAATCCGGGAGATCATTGCTCCAGGAGTTGCGGGCCATGCGCGTTAGCTATTCTCAGTTTGGCGAGGATCTGGTAATCCTTAATCACTTCTCGGATTTGGACAATTCCACCGGGCGATTCATCGATGTCGGAGCCTATCATCCATTCAAGTATTCAAACACCATGTTACTCAGCAAGCTTGGCTGGCGCGGCATCAATATAGATTGTGACCAGGCGAAAATGAGGCAGTTCGATAGCTTGCGCCCAGGCGACGAAAACGTCTGCGCAGCAGTGGCTGATGCGTCGCGCGATATGATTTGGATCGAATATCCGTCTGGCCTAACGAATCGGTTAGCCGATTCAGGGGAAAAGGATCTGCTATCATTCTGTGGTGAAACGCCATCGAGGATCACCCCGGTGAAAGCGATGACGTTGAGTGATATCATCGAACACTCCGCTTTCCGGGGACGACATTTTCATTACTTGAACATAGATTGCGAAGGACAGGATTTATCCGTTCTCAAGGGCTTGAATTTTTCACGCTATCAACCCGATCTGATAACCGTAGAAGCGTTCGCCAAGGCAGCTCGACCGGAACTTACTGATTTTCTCGAACGTGTGGGATACGAACTAACGGATATTGTGCACGTCACATTATTCTTCAAAAAATACACGGTTTAGTTGAATGCCTTGAATAGACTGCGTGTTGATGACCCTGTCTGTAATGATCACCACCAGGAACCGGCTCGTGGAATTGCGTCGGACTTATCATGCTTTGCAGCAATTGGACCCGCCGCCATTGGAGGTGCTCATAGCTATGGACGGCTGCACAGACGAGATCGTCGATTTAATCAAAGCGGAGTTGTCGCAAGCGCGGCTTTTCGTGAATCGAACAGGCGTCGGTTCGGTAGTTTCCCGCGATCGCATGATCCGCGAGGCGCGAGGTGATCTCGTGCTGGCTTTGGATGATGACAGTTATCCGGAGCAGTTAGATTGTATATCACGCTTCACAACGTTCTTTGAGGAACGACCCAGGCTCGCGGTGCTTCATTTCCCTCAGCGGACCGATGAGTATCGGGAAACGCTCACACAAACAAAGTTTGGTTCCGAACACTTGACGCGTTCGTTTGCGAACTCTGGCGCGGTGCTGCGTCGCGCCACTTATCTGCAGTTACCCGGGTTTGAACCGCGCTTTTACCACATGTATGAAGAGCCGGATTACGCGTTGCAATGTGTGGCGGCGGGTTACGATGTGTGTTTCTCGCCTGTTGTTACTATCCGGCACCATTATTCCAAACATGCGCGAGATGAGATTCGGATTCACCAACGCCATTCGCGCAATGAGTTATGGAGCACTTTGATGCGATGTCCTTTTCCGTTCACACTTGGGTTGTTAGTCTGGCGTGTTATCTCTCAATTTCGTTACGCGTGTAAAAGAGGGTGGTCTTGGGTCGTTCGTGAGCCTGTCTGGTGGTGGCAAGCTCTGGTCGGTGTTCCGCATTGTCTCCGGAACCGAAGGCCTGTTCCGTGGTCGGGCTATAAGCGCTGGTTGCGACTGCCTTAGCATGTTCTCAGAAATCCTCATGTTCTCGTCTGACTGCTGTAGTGTCCGTTGTCCCCAGCGGATCATTCGCATACTAGTAAGCCGACAGCCGTGCGCTGAGGACAACGCACACTACAGCAAGTAATCGTGAGCATGAGGAGGAGTAGGATGACTTAATGAAGTGGATTTGTTGTCAGCTCGGTGCCAGAGAACATTACGCGATCCCACGTGCATTGTTTTCCCGCGGCTTGCTCGACTGTCTTGTTACCGATGCCTGGGTTCCGGCTGCAAGTTTTCTGGCCCAATTCCCTACGGGCAATCTCGCAGATCGGTTTCATAACGAGCTAAGTAATGCGCGCGTAATTTCCTTCAATCGCTCCGTCATCATGTTCGAAATGCTTGCACGCGTGAGGCGACTCTCAGAATGGCAAACAATCGTTAAGCGCAACGAGTGGTTTCAACGCAAAGTCGTCAGTGCTATTAAGGCTAAGGTTTCAGCTCTTAACAACCATCCCATTCTTTTGAGCTACAGCTACGCGGCGCTGAAACCATTTCGCCTGGCTAAGGCACGGGGATGGAAAACGCTGCTTGTTCAGATTGATCCTGGTCCTGAGGAAGAAAGAATCGTGGCAGAGGAGGCGGCGCGGGTACCCGCGCTCGCCGGCAGCTGGCAGCGTGCTCCGAAAGAATATTGGGCCGCCTGGCGTGAGGAGTGCAACCTTGCAGATCGCATCGTCGTCAATTCCGAATGGACCCGAGAAGGTTTGGTACGCTGCGGCATTCCGAACGGGAAATTATGCGTGATACCTTTGGCGTACGAAGCTGTGCAGGTCGGAGATGAAACATCGCAAATCCGACAAAGTCGAACGTACCCTGTCCGTTTCACGCAAGACCGGCCGATGCGTGTGCTTTTCCTTGGCCAGGTGAACTTGCGGAAGGGGATCGCCAGATTATTGGAAGCGGCTCGAAGTTTACGCGATGAACCTGTTGAATTTTGGATGGTAGGTCCTGTTCAGATCACAAATAGCGCGGCCGAAGGAGATAATCCGCGCGTAAAATGGTTGGGCCCGGTGACCCGAAACCAGGCAGCTGACAAATACAGATCTGCCGATGTATTTATTCTTCCGACGCTGTCGGATGGATTCGCGATCACACAGCTCGAGGCGCAAGCGTACGGGTTGCCGGTCATTTCATCCAAATTTTGTGCAAGTGCGGTTCAGAACGGGCGCAACGGAATCGTTCTCGAAGGACCTACTGCGGCGTGCATCGCAGCTGCAATTCGCGACTGCGTCGCGAACCCGAAGCGGCTGGAAACATTCGCCGCGAGCTCGGGCCTGCCGAATCAATTCACAATGGATACGCTTGGTCAGCGCCTGCAGGAGCTTGGCTCGACACTTTAGCGATCGACCCAACCAACGACGACTTTGAGTTTCACGTTTGTGCCTTACAATGTTCGCCTCGCCTTCCGCTCATGGTTACGCATGAAGTAACGTTCTATCTTGCTGCCGCTGCGTTGCTCGTACTGACGGTGGAGAGCTGTATAAAGCTACTGAACGGGGACAGCTTTTCGATCTCGCTGGCCGTATATGTCACCGTGTTCGGGTGGTATTTTGTCGATCCTTTTATCAATCCAGAGCAGTACGAATATGTTCCTTCGTATTTGATTAATCAAAGTTACGGGCAGGTATTCTTGTTCCTGGTTGGGTATCGGTTTTTCATGCCCGTCGCGGTGCGTTGGATCGTTCGGCGGCGAGATAGCGCGGCTTTTCGTCCGCAACGCTTTGCTCCCGAGCAGATCTTGATTACTGCCGGAGCGATCTGGTTTGTGCTTCTGGTGATCGGTATCTACCGGCTAAACGGTGATGTAATCGGAGCTCTGTTTCCGGTGGATTCGCGCTCAGGCGCAACGATGTGGGGGCGCGGCGCAATAGACACCTCTGGATCTGGATTTCTCGTCGCCTCCGCCGGTTATATGTTCAATGCAGTTACTGCGTTTCTTGGCGTTCTGATATTCTTTCAGCGCACCACTTTCTGGCGACTGGTCGCGGGCGCGATGTTTGTTATTTCGCTCCCTTACTTCATGCTGGAGGGAGCACGCAGCCATTTCCTTGCCGTGATCTTGCCGTTCATCATCACCTATTTGTTTTATGGCCGGCATCCGCTGATCATCAAAGTCGCGATTCTGGCGGGGGCATTCGTGTGCCTCGATGAAGGGTTCAAACTGGTCACGGCATTCCGAGGTACTGGTTTCAGAGAATTACTGGCTGCCGAGCATCCTTACGAGCTTGTCGATGAAGATTTGCGACAGAGCGGGCTGAACATGATTCAGGAGCTTTGTTTCGCCAATGCTTATCTTGGGTCGGGTGCGGCAACTCCGGCCTATGGTGGGCGATATCTCAACGAGCTGCTTAACTTCGTTCCGCGCGTCATTTGGCCCTCAAAGCCACTGATCGGATTCGACTACGCGAAATGGCGCGGCTTAGAAACCCCGGACGGCGGAATTTACGCGACGATTTCCACCGGGATGATTGGCGGTGGTGTTTTGAATTTTGGTACGTTCTTTGGACCAATCGCCGCTGGCATTATCATGGCGATTTGGACTGGTCTGCTCATCCTGTGGTGGCAACAACGAACTTCGCTTTTGCGCCTGATGCTGTTCATGCTCGGTGCGGGTCTTACCTTTAATCTCGGTCGAGACATCACGCTTCTGGTCCTTTGGCCTGTCGTCTTTGCGTACTGTTTCATTCGTCTCATCGAGATCTGGTCGGCAAAACAGTCCCGCGTCCCGCAGATCACAACGCGATCACCACATTTCACTGATCGAAATCTTCACCCGGCAGGTGCATCACCTGCTCGACTGCGTCGGTAGCGACTTTTCCAGCCGCGAGAAATTGGAGGTAAGGGGATTCGAACCCCTGGCCTTCTCATTGCGAACGAGACGCTCTACCAGCTGAGCTATACCCCCGTCTTGCTGAAAGACGGAGGAATAAATGTGACAACAACCGCTTTGTCCACCTTCTTTGCGCGTGAGAAGACGCGCATCGCGGATTGACGACTGCCACCTACAGCTCCATCGCGTGTGGTATCGTCCTCGCGCGCACGGTCTCCGCTTCTTCACTGGAGTGGGAAGGTGCGCCTGAGAGGTCCAATGACTTCATCGCTTCAGTGACAGACTTCATGGTGCCACTGTGCTCGCGAAGATCTTGAAAATCCGCAGAGGCGACGGCGTGGCGTGTCGATCGAGCGGGACCGCCGACCGAAAGCAAATGTGAAATCGTGAATATCGCGACCAGGTTTAGCATCGCTAGAAGGATGCTTGCTGCGAGCGCGCCGGCGAATTTTGGATTCCGCTTTGACCATTGCCAAACGCGTACGGGGGCTGCGATGCGCCGCGCAATAATGGGTCGTCCTTCCAGCCAACGCTCGAGATCTTCCGCTAGTTCACCCGCGGAAAAATAGCGCGCGTCTGGTTCGCGCTCCAAGCATTTCGCACAAATCATTTCCAGATCACGATCGACTTCAGGAGCAAATGTTCTCAGTCTTGGAGCAGTTTTCTCGCTCGCTTCCTTGATGACCGCCAAGGCGTTTTCACCGACGAAAGGCGCTCGTCCTGCGAGCAGATAGAAAAGCAAAGCGCCGATACCATAGATATCCGCGGCGGCGCTTAGATCTTTTGCCGGGCCGTGTGCCTGCTCCGGAGCAATGAAACCGGGTGTGCCGAAACTGGTCATCGTTCGTGTAAGATCAGTGCGCGTTTCGAGGGATTTAGCGAGACCGAAATCGCTCACCAACGGTTCGCCGAAGTCGTCCAACAAAATATTTCCAGGTTTCAGGTCACGGTGCAGAACGCCTTCGCGATGCGCGTATTGCATGGCGCGCGTCACTTTGGCAATCAGACGGACGATCCGACGCGGATCACGCCGCAGGGTTTGTGCAACGTCCAATAAACTTCCGCCGGCCGCGTACTTCATTGTGAAGAACGGCAGGCCGTCTTCCGTTTCTCCGAGCTCGTAAATCGGCAGAATGTTAGGGTGACGAAGGCTTGCTACCGTCACAGCTTCGCGTCGAAACCGCTCGAGCGTGTCACGCGAATCAGCGTGCACGCTTAGGATGCGTTTCAAAGAGACGATTCGTTGCGAGTTTCGTTGGCGAGCCCGGTAGATTACGCCCATTCCGCCACGTCCGATTTCCTGGAGTATCTGGTAGTTCCCGATGCGCCATTCGGTACCGCGGACATTTACTTCGTCCAGCGCCTCATCCCATTCTGCTGCATTTTCACCATCGCATTCGAGTCCCTGCTGGAGAACACAGCTTAAACAGCAGCCATGTGCCACACGAGCTGGCGACCCGCATCGTTTGCAGGGAATCACGTCAGATTGATCGTTAGAACGAACAGGAACGTTGCGTGCGGGCATTGGAAATTGTCGAGACGCCTGCAGCAACTGTACAAACCGGCCGCAACTGCTAATACGCGAATGGATCGCGACTCCATCCGCTAATCGCCCAATGTGCGAATCAATATCCGCCGTCTGGGGAAACACCATGTCCTTATTTGCCATACCCGACCCTCACCCTTAAACGGAGGGCAATAGAGGCTTGGACTCATTGAAGAAGGGATCGTTCGACTTCGCGTATTCGATGAAATTTGCTCGATTACGGTGACTATCGCACAAGTTGAGATGGCTCCCTTGTGGATGAAAATTCCTGCCGGTGAATCGCTTACGAATGCGTAGCGGTCTGAGTTCGGGAGAGGCTTAGGGACATTCTCTGAATGGGTGTAAGCGAATCTCGGGTGGTACAATCAGAACGTCGCTCGTTGGGTTGTGGTGTTCTTGTTACATAAGAATGAAAGACATCGGATCCTTCGATTCGCCGCGCGGCTGTTGCGCATTAAAGTTTGCGGTTGGGCACGCGACGAAATGTTTAACCACTCAACCTGACACACAGCCACTAGACGGTTCCGCCGCGAATATCCTTAAAGTTTCTAACCACACTGGAGCAACTCACCGCGTGCGTCCGCGATTGAAGCTCCTTTCGGACCGGTGTTAAACGAATTTCATAACGACAGCACAACTTCCCCCGGCACGTTTGTCACTACGTGTTGGAATCTGATTCTCTCGGGCGCGGACTCGAAACGTGGCGACCGCGAGATTCGTTCTGCGCTTGCAGAACTCTGCCGAATTTATTGGCGGCCGATTTTTTTCTTTGTAGCGCGGCGTGGTTATTCACCGGAGGACGCCGAGGACCTGACGCAAGATTTTTTCTTGAGGATACTGAAAGGTGATTGGCTTCAAAAGGCAGATCCCACGCGGGGCCGTTTTCGTTCGTTGCTACTGAAGTCCGTCCAAAATTTCTTAAATGATGCTGCCGACAAGATCAAAGCCCGAAAACGCGGCGGCGATGTAAACTTTGTTTCATGGGATCCCTGGATGACGGAGGCTCCCTCGGAATTGGCGCTTTCCAATGAGGCACTCAATTCGTGGACTGCGGAAAGACTGTTCGATGCGGGGTGGGCTGCGACGGTCGTACAACGCGCAATTCGCCGGCTCCGTGACGAATGTGAGCGCAAAGGGCGTCGGCGAGTTTTCGAGGTACTCAATCCCTATCTGACTGCGGAACGAGATGACATTTCGTACGCGCATCTCGCGACGAAACTGCGAGTTGCGGAAGGCACCGTTAAAAAATTGCTTTATCACATGCGGCAGCGGTATCGCTTTTTACTCCGGGACGAAGTGGCGCAAACAGTGGCGGATCCTTCCGAAGTGGAGGACGAACTGCGCTATCTGTGTGGCGCGCTCGCCGCGCGCTCGGCCGCAACGGCTTGATAAACTCCTCCGCTGCTCGAGCCATGGAGGTCATTCCGTAACTCTGGAGACGACTCGTTGGGCGTGGACATAAAAATCTTGTGGACAAAAAAAGAGTCGGAACCTTCCGGCTTCGCTTCCGTAGAACTAACCGTGCGGGACATTCCAGGGTTTCAGAGGCGTCGTTCCTGACACAGCTAAAAACGGGTTCTCCCGCTTCTGAAATCTCGCGGGTGCCTAACAAGTAGGGACGCACTGTGGGCAATTCAAAGCAGCAGACAGTAAAGATTCACCTTGCAGCTGCAGGCAGGTGACCAAGGGCGGCAGCCTGTCGTGATGGGCTCAACGATAAAAACGATCGATATCGCCGGCGGCGTTCCGCTGAGTTCCGGCCAGACAGTACCTGTTTGGAAATCGGCTCTGGATGTGCTGTGCATTGTTGTTTCGGCGCCGTTGTGGCTTCCGCTGATGCTATTGCTAATGCTCGTTACGCGATTGGCCTCGCCGGGTCCGGTTTTCTATCGACAACGTCGCGTCGGGTTAGGCGGCAGACAATTTTTGATCTGGAAATTCCGAACCATGAAGGTCAGCGCCGAGACTGAGACTCACGAACGTTATTTCGAAGAGTTGATGCGGACGAACTGTGTGATGACAAAGCTTGATGCGAATGGCGATCCCCGCCTCGCTCCGTTCGGCCGGATTCTCCGTGCCAGCGGCCTGGATGAGTTACCTCAAATTTTTAACGTGTTAGCAGGCGACATGAGCCTGGTTGGACCAAGGCCGTGTCTGCCGAATGAGTTTGCAAATTACGAGCCGTGGCAGCGCAAACGAGTTAACGCTTTGCCGGGGCTGACTGGCTTGTGGCAGGTGAACGGCAAAAACAAAACCACTTTCAACGACATGATCAGAATGGACCTGGCTTATGCCAACAACATGTCGCTGCTCCTCGACATGAAAATTATGCTCAAGACCGCTGGCGTAATCGCTCGGGAAGTTTTCGAATGCCACCAGGAGTCGCGGCGTGCGCGGCACCCTTACAGCCCCTGACGAATCGGGTCCGTTCCACCGGGCAAGAGCTCAGAAATCGCATGAAAAGATTGATTAGAGTAGGCGTACTTGGATGCGGGTATTGGGGACCGCTTCTGATTCGGAATTTTCGCAGCCTGGCGGACTGCCGGCTTAAGATTGTGTGCGACTTGGATGTTGCACGACTTAAACACGCATGTGCGATGTACTCCGATTTGGAAACGGTCACCGCTCCTGAACGGGTGATCGAGGGAACCGACATCGATGCGGTCGTGATCGCAACTCCAGTAAAGACGCATTACCCGTTGGCTAAGGCGAGCCTGCTGGCCGGCAAACACACATTCATCGAAAAACCGATGGCCGCGTCATCGGCCGAATGCGAGGAACTGATCGACATCGCGCGGCGCAAGGGGCTGATTTTAATGGTCGACCATACATTCTTGTACTCGGCTCCCGTGCGGAAAATCGCTGAAATCGTGCAGGCCGGAGACCTCGGTGAGATCCGCTATGTGAATTCACGACGGTTGAATTTGGGATTATTCCAAAAAGACATCAACGTCGCTTGGGACCTCGCGCCTCACGACATTTCAATCATCCTGCACATCCTCGGCGAGTTCCCGATCGCGGTTAATTGCCAGGGGAATGCTCATGTGAGTCCGGGTGTCGAGGATGTGACAAACATGTCGCTGTTCTTCCCGCACAAGCGGTTTGCAACCATCCAAAGCAGCTGGCTTGAGCCAAGGAAAATCCGCGAAATGACGATCGTTGGTTCGCAACGGATGATTGTGTACGACGATTTGCAGACCCGCGAAAAAATTCGGATTTATGATGTCCGGGTGGTGCGACCCCCGCATTACGACACGTTCGCCGAGTTCCATTACTCCTATCATTACGGCGACAGCTACATCCCGCACCTGCAGCAGGAAGAGCCACTCAATCTGGCCTGCAAGCATTTCATTGAATGCATCGAAATGAATTCACCACCGATCACCGGTGGCCGCCACGGGCTCGAGATGATCAAGGTGCTCGAGGGGGCTTCGGCTTCTCTGAAGATGAACGGCGCCCCATTCACGTTCGACGGGCGAAATGGGACTGACTTGATCTCTGTGCAATCAAACGGAGCGCGTTATGCGCCGCGGCAGCGAAGAACACCCAAAACGACGAGGAACGCACGCCTGTTAGTTCGTGGCGTTGCTTGAGAGCCATGATCGTTTCGCCTTCAAACCTGTTTTGGGGACAAGGAAACAAAAACGGAAGCTCTTTGCGAATGCGAGTGCTCGATCCTCTGCGCGGACACGAGTGGGATCGCGCGGTGGCCTTGCATCGCGATGGCAACTCTTTCCATACGAGCGCGTGGGCGAAGGTGCTTCATCAGACCTACAAACATCAGCCATTCTATCTGCAGTTTTTCCACAAACGGACTTTGGCAGCGCTGATTCCACTGATGGAGATCCGCAGCCGTTTCACTGGCTCTAGGGGCGTGTGCCTTCCATTTAGCGATGTTTGTGAACCGCTCATCTTCGATCCGAACATCGCGGAGTCCGTTCGGGATCAACTGCTGGCCTTCGCGAAGCAACGGGATTGGGGTCACCTCGAGATTCGCGGCGGTAAATCTTTTCCGCTTGCGTCAGTGGCGGCGAGCAGGTTTTACGGCCACACATTAAGTCTGAGTAGCAACTCGGCGCAGATCTTTGATCGGTTCGCCGGGTCGGTGCGTCGGGCGATTCGCAAGGCTGAACGAAGCGAAGTGAACACCGTGGCTGTCGAAGATCGTCAGGCAATCAGCGAGTTCTATGAACTGCACGTTCTGACACGTCGCCGGCATGGTCTCCCGCCGCAGCCGGCCTCGTTCTTCTTGAACATCCATCATCATCTCATCAAATCCGGACAGGGCTTTACTGTTCTCGCTCGACGTGGGTCGCGCACAATTGCCGCTGCCGTCTTTTTTCGATTCGGGAAAAACGCGTTCTACAAATTCGGCGCTTCTGACAAACGCTACCAGGAATTTCGCGCAAATAACTTGGTGATGTGGCGAGGTATTCAACGTCTCGTCGACAGTGGCGCGGAGAAATTACATTTCGGCCGAACAGACTGCGAGGACAACGGTCTGCGACGATTTAAGCTTTCGTGGGATACCGAGGAGCAGGCGATCGACTATTTTCGAGTCGATCCTTCCGGCCAGCAGCTTCCGGCTTCAGTCGGAGCTGACTCGGGATTCCACAAAAGGATCTTTGGGACGCTACCGCTCATATTCAACCGGTTAGCGGGCTCATTGGTCTATCCACACCTCGACTAAGGCATCAACCATGGCTGAAATGCGACGCGAACAACAACTAAATTACCACTCCGGTATCGGTGCAAACGACGTTCTCTTTGCGCTGTTCAGACGGAAATGGACCATCATCTCCTGGACACTTCTAGGTATAGGCGCTGCTGTAGCTTTCTTTTTTCTTTACCCACCTTCTTACCAGTCGGATGCCAAATTACTTGTACGTTATGTGCTTGAAAGGAGTGCCGTTGATCCAATCGATAACACCACGAAACCAAATGTAACCCAGACCAGTGCCAAGTCGGTTGACAGTATCATCGATGCTGAAGTCCAGATTCTGACCAGCTGGGATTTGGCTGTACAAGTCGCAGAAGCCATCGGCTACAAGCGGTTCGGCACCGCTTCGAAGGAGGCAGCAGCTGCCATCATCAGCGCAAATCTAACGGTCACCTCTAACAAGGGCAGCGATGTTATTTTGGTCTCTTACAAAAGCCGTGATCCACAGCTGGCGCCTCTCGTGTTGCAGGAACTCTTGAGCCGTTATTTCGTGAAGCACCTTGAGGTCCACCGGTCCGCCGGAGCCTTCGATTTTGTAACTCAGCAGACCGATCAGGTTCGGGCCCGCTTGAACCAAACGGAAGACGCGCTCAAGAAATTAAGGGAGAAGGCCGGAATTGTTTCAACTCTGGACGATGGGTCTGACGCACTGAATGACGAAACCGCAGACATTCAGAAGCAACTGAACGTCGCGGAAGCGGATCTGGCGGAACAGCAGGCCCTTGTCAAACAAACAGGAGAGAAAAAAGCGAACAGCTGGACCACGCGCAAATCGAAGCCGGACAAAACTCCTGGTGCGGAGAAAGCCCTTCTGGCTGGAAAACAGGCAAAAGTTGACGCGCTCAAAGCGCGACTTGCTGACACTCAACAGCGGACGAAACAACTCAGTGAGCTGCGGCCACAAATCCAGGACCTGGAGCGCAAACGCGACATGGATGCGAACAATTATAAATACTTCGCAGCATCATTGGAAAAGGCCCGGATCGACGAGGCTCTCGATCCGTCTAAGATGCCCAACATAAGCGCTGTTCAGCGTCCCTCTCCTCCTTCTCTTGACACCAAAACACGCGATAAGGTCGCGCTTTGCCTCGCGGGCGGCGGATTAGGCCTGGGCATAGCGCTTGCCCTGCTGCGAGGATTAATTTTGAGTCGTACAATCGGACGGCCACTGGAATTGGAAAGCCGGCTGGAGATTCCGCTGATGCTTTCGATTCCTTACCGTAACGGCTCCAACGGACACAAGCCTTTACCTGCAAACGGTTCTTCACCTAATTCCAGAGCGCTTACTACAAAAGGACACAAGTCGAAGCTCGCCCCGTGGGATGCGGGCCATTTCATAAGACCTTATTGCGATGCGATTCGAGACCGGCTCGGTTTGTATTTCGAACTGAATCATCTGACACATAGACCGAAGCTTGTAGGTGTTACCGGGTTTTCCGAGACCGCGGGAACTTCCAGCCTCGCTGCCGGTCTCGCTGCTTCGCTTTCGGAAACAGACGACGGAAAAGTTCTGTTGGTCGATGTTAACCTTGGTCCGGAAGATGTTGCTCCGTTTTTCGAAGGCAAACCCGCCTATCCGCTAAACTCGGCGCTTAAGCCGTCCGGCGAAATGACGTCAGCTGCCGATAACTTGTATTTGGCCACAGTCGGATCGCATAACGGTGCTGGGCCAGCGCAACTGGGCCTGAAGAAGTTTTTCGACATGATGCCAAACATGAAGGCCAGCGATTTCGACTACATCATTTTCGATATGCCGCCGCTTCGTGAAACAAGTCCTACCTGGGGTATGGCTGCTTTCATGGACAAGCTATTGCTTGTTGTAGAAGCTGAAAAGAACAGCCGGGACGTGGTCAAACGTGGCTACGCAAAGTTAGTCCAGGAACGGGATAACGTGTCAGTCTTGGTGAACAAGGCCCGTTCCCGTATTCCTCGCTGCCTGGACGGCGAATCCTGAACGGGCGTAATCTTCAACTTGAGCGCCAGGGTTAAGTGTTACGCAATAGGATTTATTACGGGCTAAAGCCGTTCGTTCCGCAATCGCTTCGAACGGCGGTCCGAAGAAGAGTGGCTGTGCGTGTCCGAAGGCGCATCGGGCACGTATGGCCTATCGTTCCCGGGTCCGAGCGGCCGCCGCAGAATTGGCAAGGTTGGCCGCAGGGCAAGAAGTTTGCCTTTGTGCTGACGCACGATGTCGAGAACAGCGCGGGACTGGCGAACTGCCGTTTACTCGCGCAATTGGAAAGCGAGTTTGGATTTCGTTCTTCATTCAATTTCGTTCCTGAGGGAGAATATCAGGTTCCCGCTGACCTAAGAAATGAGCTTACCGCCGCCGGATTCGAGGTTGGAATACATGACCTGAAACATGACGGTCACCTCTTTGACTCTCATCGCGGCTTCAAGCAATGCGCTGCGCAAATCAACCGGTATGCTCGTGAATGGAAAGCAGCCGGATTCAGATCGGGGTTCATGATGTCCAATCTCGATTGGCTACATGAACTGGATGTGGAGTATGATGCCTCAACTTTTGACACGGACCCGTTCGAGCCGCAGCCGGATGGGAGTCACACGATCTTTCCTTTTTGGGTACCGCGTCTAACGAGTCACGAGATTAATGGTAAAGAGCAGCCCCGCTCGCGGGGTTACGTAGAGCTGCCATACACACTGCCACAAGACTCAACGCTATTTTTGCTATTGCGTGAAACAACGCCGGAGCTCTGGATGCGAAAGCTTGATTGGATTGCGCAACACGGTGGGATGGTTCTTCTCGATTCGCATCCCGATTATATGTCCTTTGGCGACCGGCCGCAGACATCGACGCAGTATCCAGTCTCGTTGTACAGGGAATTCCTGACCTATGTGAAGACCAGGTATGCAGGCCAGTACTGGCACGTGTTACCCAGGCAAATAGCACACCATGTGCGAACTACATCTGACAGGGTCGAGAATGCAAAAGCGCCGCCGCTGTTTGGCAAGCGTGCCGCAGTATTGCTCTTTTCACATTATCCGGCAGACCCTCGCCCCAGGAGAGCGGCGGAGGCGATCGCGGCGGAGGGTGTTAGTGTGCACGTGATTTGTTTGCGCGACGGCGATAACGACCAGCCACAGCAATGTTACGGCCGGATCAATGTGACTCGAGTCGGTTTAAAGCGGAAGCGTGGAGGCAAGTTAGGCTACGTCGCGCAGTATGCAGCTTTCATCGTCATATCTTTTCTTCATCTCACTGCCCGATCCATGAGACGGCGGTATGACTTCGTCCACGTGCATAACATGCCAGACGCATTGGTTTTCAGCGCAATCGTGCCGAAACTGCTGGGGGCCAAACTAATTCTCGATCTGCACGATCCCATGCCCGAGCTGATGCAGACAATTTTCAAACTCCCGGAACATAGCTTCAGCGTTGGTGTGTTAAAACGGCTGGAGAAGTGGAGTAGCCGCTTTGCAGACCTCGTTATCACAGTGAACCTGGCGTGTAAGAGGATCTATTCTTCGCGAAGTTGTGAAGCTAGCAAAATTCAGGTGGTGATCAATTCGCCAGACGACGAAGTTTTTCGGATGCGCGATGGTGCTACTTCGGGCGGCAACGGAGCAAACGGTAATGGGTCAAAACCATTTGTTATCCTTTATCACGGCTCACTGGTTCAACGAAACGGCTTTGATCTGGCGGTAGACTCGTTAGAACAGGTGCTGTCGAGTATTCCATCAGTGCGGCTATCTGTTTGTGGCAGGCGAACCCAGTTTTTCGATCGAGTAATGGAATCAGCCGCGCGACGGGGCCTTGAACAACGCATCGATTACCTCGGGATTTGCGATCAGCATGAAGTTGTCGATGCCATCAAGCATTGTGACTTGGGGATTATTCCAAATCACCGCAACATTTTTACGGAGATCAACACCCCCACCCGGATCTTTGAATACCTCGCGCTCGGCAAACCCGTGATTGCGCCAAAGACTCGAGGTATTCAGGATTACTTCGCGGACAATGAGTTAATTTTCTTTGAAGTCGGAAGCACAGACGATCTCGCTCGACAGATAGAATTTGCTTATTCTCACCCGACAGAAGTGGCCGAAACGCTGAAGCGCGGGCAAGCAATTTACGTGTCACAGAACTGGCAGCGACAACGTACCGCCTTTTTGAATGCCGTTGGCCAACTTCTTCAAACTGGGACGGGATAGCGACTCCCTTGGGCGGCGGTTGCCGTTTTAATCGACAATGATTGGTGTAGTTGCCGAGGAGCTCGAACTACCTGCCGTTACGGAGTTTTTCGAACTGTTCAAGTCACCCTGGGAACGTTATCAGCCGGGCAGACATTATGACGTGCTACTCAGCTCAGCCAATCGGGTCCCGGAGAGCGATGCGGCACTGGTTTTGATTTATGGCTCGAAAGAGAATGCATCCGATCGGCTTCAGCGTATTAGAGCGCGGGCTGCGCAGGGTCCGAAACTGATTAGCGTCTGTGGTGAACGCATTCCGATCTATGGAAGGTGCCGTGTGCTGGAAAATCATACCGATGAATTACTCTTTTATCAGACACAGCAGCAGTTATCCGCTTCTTCGCGAAAAGAAGGGGATCAGCAAACGCTGGTTCGCATCGGTTGCGATTTGTTTCACGAAGTTCGTTACCTGCTTACTATTGGTCAGCCGCTTGAATTCGCAGGCACGCCAACCCTTGAACTTCACATCGCGATGCTCCGTCGTCTTATCATTAGGGCGCGGTTGCCCTTTGTTGAAATCCTTCCGGTACCGACGGGGTATCCGTTTATTGTTTGTCTGACACATGACGTCGACCACCCTCGCGTCCGTTATCACGTATTTGATCATACGATGTTCGGGTTCCTGTATCGCGCGGTGTTTGGTTCAACCATACAGTTGTGTCGCGGAAGAAGGTCGCTCAGGCAAGTCGCTGTCAATTGGAAGGCAGCTATATCGCTTCCGTTTGTCTTCGCAGGGCTGGCAAACGACTTTTGGGATCAGGTCAATGAATATCTCGCCCTTGAGAAGGATCTCGCTTCAACGTTTTTTGTTATTCCTGTTCGAGGCGAGGCTGGTGTGGATCCTCAAGGCCATTCCCAAGCGAAGCGGGCCGCCAGCTATGATCTGATTGACGTCGCTGATGATTTCCACAAGCTGCAATCAGCTAACCGTGAAGTAGGCGTCCATGGGATAGATGCGTGGTGCGATATCGAAAAAGGCCGGGTCGAACGGGAGCGCGTTGAGAAAATAACAGGTCCGCGGCAACTGGGAACACGAATGCACTGGCTGTACTTCGGTGTGCAAACCCCGGCCGTGCTGGAAGAAGCAGGGTTCGACTACGATTCCACTCTTGGCTACAACGAAACGATAGGCTATCGCGCCGGTACGACTCAGGTGTTTAAACCATTGAACGCACGCCGGCTGCTGGAGCTTCCATTGCACATCATGGATACCGCTTTGTTTTACCCAGCATACATGAATTTATCTGACGACCAGGCGAGTGCTGCCATGCAACCGCTGATCCAAAACGCAAACAGGTTCGGGGGCGTGCTGACGACTAATTGGCACGACCGCAGCCTTGGACCAGAACGACTGTGGAGGAAGCCGTATCAGCAGTTGCTTGATGAGCTACAACATAATAAGCCGTGGTTTGCTACGGCGAGTGACGTTGTCTCCTGGTTTCGAAAGCGCAGGCGCGCTAGCATCAACGAGGTTACCAACAAAGGGAGTCTGTTGCGTGCAGAATTGTCCGTTAGTGAAAATGGCGGCAACTTGCCAGGCCTGATTGCCAGAGTACACACGCCAACGCGAGGAGACAGGCCGTTTGTTGACGTGAGCGTCACTTCCAGAACGAACATCGAGGTGCCGATCTAATCCCCGGTTCGGTCTCTGGCATCTCTCCGCATTTTACTCACCGAGATTAGCATTAGATGAGCGTTTGTAATCAAAACAAGCCTGTAGTTCTCGCGCAACTGGGTTGTGGCTATTGGGGGCCGAATCTTCTGCGCAACTTCTCGGCCTTACCGAATTGCACAGTCAAGTACGTCGCGGATTTTAGTGCTGCTCGTCGCGCCTTCGTAGAAACGAATTTTCCGTTAAGTCGCACAATCAGTCACTACGATAGAGTTCTTGAGGATCCGAGCGTCGATGGCGTAGTGATCGCCACACCGGCTGCGACCCACTTTTCTCTGGCTAAACAGGCGCTCGATGCCGGGAAGCATGTTTTCGTAGAAAAGCCGTTAGCCAGGACGGTTGCTGAAGTAGACGAGCTAGGGCGGAGAGCAGCTCGCCACAATCTGGTTGTTATGGCTGGTCATACCTTCATCTACAACTCAGCCGTTCGTTACATAAAAAAGCTGATCGATTCGGGAGAGATCGGTGAACTTCGTTACCTGTATAGCCAGCGATTGAACCTCGGGCGAATCCGTTCGGACATAGACGCTCTTTGGAATTTTGCGCCGCATGACATCAGCATCATTCAATATTGGCTTCGGGATGTGGCGCCACTTGCGATCGGACGCCAGGGAATGGCTTACATGCAGGAAGGCATTGATGACGTCGTCTTCCTCACACTCGAGTATCCAGGCAAGGTCATCGCAAACATTCATGTGAGCTGGCTTGACCCGCAGAAAGTGCGGAAAATGATCATCGTGGGCTCACGCAAGATGGTGGCGTACGATGACATTTCGGAAAACAAGATCGTCATCTACGATAAGGGAATTGATCGTCGGGCGATTCTGGGTGAACACATGGATTTTGATAATCCGCGCGGCCCCGAGTTCAATTACCGCGCCGGCGACGTTGTGATGCCGGGGGTAAAGATGGCCGAGCCGCTGCGTGTGGAGGCGCAACACTTCGTCGATTGTATCCGTAACGGCTGTGAGCCGCTTACCGGCATCACGCACGCGCGAAACGTGGTGTCGGTTCTCGAACGCGCGGGATCCCTCGATAGCAAGGTCATCCACCCACTGGCCATAGCTGTATGAATAAAGTCGAGCTCCGGACTGTTGGTCTGGTAGATGTCAAGTTTGGGAACAACGTGATCGTTGTCGAGCCGGCCAACCTGTATGGCTGCGAGATCGGAGACCACACCTTTGTGGGCCCTTTTGTTGAGATCCAACGGGGAGCAAAGGTCGGTAAACGATGCCGCATTCAATCGCATGCTTTTATCTGTGATCTGGTCACCATAGGTGATGACTGCTTCATCTCTCACGGTGCCATGTTCATTAATGATCTTTTTGGCAACGGCGGCCCCGCGGGCGATCCACGACTTTGGCGGAGAACGACAATCGGTAACCACGTTAGCGTGGGAACAAACACAACCATTTTGCCTGTTGAGATCTGTGATCATGCGGTTATCGGCGCAGGTGCGGTAGTTACCAAGGATGTTACCGAGCCCGGCATTTATGCCGGTAACCCTGCTCGTCTGCTGAGGCGTTTGCCTGACAAATCCACAACCAGGT